>JAFGJU010000202.1 GCA_016928935.1 Candidatus Eiseniibacteriota bacterium
CTGCACGTGTGCGGACGGCATACCCGAGACGTGTGACCTGCCGTGCACGAACGTGATAGTGCAGTTGCAGGACGGCACGGTTTACGACTCTCTTTTCTGCCCAGCGTGTGACCTGGAGACGGGGGTGGCCGCGGAGTACCAGACAATCCTGAACGGCACCACTGGCGGCTGGAGAGCCTCGTACATAGACATCTTGACCGCTGCTGACGGGCTCCAGGCCGGATGGAACACCGTAGTGATAGAGGCCCGGGACTGGCAGCCTGACGGTACTGTGGGAAGGACGGTCAGAACGACCAGAGAGTTTTACGTGGACGTACCCATTCCGTAGAGGGAAGTGAGTAGCATGAAACCCAAGAGAGTGTTTTTTGCGGCGCTGGTGGTCTCCTTTTCCCTTGTTCTTGTGCTGGGCGGATGCGACCACAAGGATGATAGGCCATTCGAGAACCTGCGGCCGACCGTGAAGGTTTCGGGCGGACCCCCAAACGGCGGCACGGCCAATTACACGATTCCGATATACTGGTTCGGCGCGGACGCCGACGGGGTGGTGGACTATTTCCTGTACGCCATAGACGACACCTCGAGCTGGACCGAAACGAGGTTCTTCCAGGGCTCGTTCCTGTTCGCTGCGGACACGGCCAGGGCGTCCGGGGACTTCGGCCAGTGGCACACGTTCTACATCAAGTCGGTGGACAACGAGGGGCTGGAGTCCTTTCCCGATTACCTCACCTTCGACGCCAGGACTGTGGCGCCGGAGACCCAGATCAGGAGCCCCGTGTGCGATCCCACTGAGACCCTGTGCATGGGAGCCCTCCCGTTGGGGACCTCGGTCAAGGTGATATGGGACGGAGAGGACCCGGACAGCAGAGACCCGACCCTGAATCCGGTCGCGTACAAGTGGCGGCTGTTCAACACCAGCCTGCTCAACCCCATGGGTGTCGACCTTGAGACTCTGCTCCTGACTTACAAGGACGGGGAGGGCGACCCCAATTCCTTCTGGTCAGCGCCCACTCCGCAGACGGAAATAATATTCCCCAACCTCGCGGCCGGCATTTTCTGGCAGTTTGGTGTCCTGGCCATCGACGAGGCCGGCGCGGTGGAGCCCAGGCTCCGGATGAACCATAACCTCATCTTCTTCAAGACTATGCCCTACTTCGGTTCTCCGACGTTGTGTGTGTACGAGGGGGCCAGCGGGCACTGTTACCCGACCGACGGGTCGGTGTGGGAGAGACAGGCGGCCGTCGGCAAGCCCATCACTTTCAGATGGGAGGGTGACGCCAGCGCCTACGGAGGAACCATCTCGGGTTATATGTACGGCCTTGACATCGAGGACTTGTCCGACCCCACGGAGTGGGCCCTGGAGACCTGGAGCCTCGAGGCCACCAGCGCGACGATCCAGTTCGACGAGCCCGGTGTCCATTACTTCTACGTCAAGGTCAAGGACTACGCCGACGTGGAGCAGCTGGGAATCGTGGAGGTTGAGGTCGTGGACTTCCTGTTCGACAGGTCGGTCCTGTACGTGGACGACTACTACGACGTCACTCCGACCGACCCCCAGCATGACAACTTCATGCGCTCGATACTCGGCTGCTGCCGGGCGCTGGACGACACAGTCTACTCCTTCAACTGCTGGCTGCCGGGCGCGGGTGGAGTGCCTCCCGAGATGCCCTCTCAGGTTCAATATCCGACCCTTTCGGAGCTGTCCAGATACAGACTTCTCATCTGGGACAGTAACGCTTCGTGGAATTCGTTTGTGACGGGCCTGTCGGGCGTCATTCAGAACGGCATCCTGGACGTCTATCTGAAGGGCGGCGGGAATCTTTGGCTGTACGGCATGGAGACCGTCAGGGGCAGCGCCACTGACCCGCTGAGCTTCGCCTACGGTACTGTGCCCGGAGACAACACGTTTGCCAGGAGGTACCTCAAGATCTCGGGCATAGTCAACAGGCCGGTCATCACGACCTCGAATCGCGGTGACGGGTTCAGGGGCGCCTGGCCCTACAGAAAGCTCGGCGACAACCTGCCGTCGTTGGATTCCCTGGATTACTCCAAGGGAGGAACGAGTACCGTGTACGGCATGACGAAGGTGGAGGCTATCACGACCGCCATGCAGGACCCGGCCCAGGAGCAGAGGCCCGACACGGTCTATTTCTACAAGGCCAACTACTCGAGCTCGACTTACAACAAGAAGGCCTGCGCGCTGAGATTCCACGACGTGTACACCGGCTCCAAAGTGATGTGGATGGGATTCCCGATTCACACTTTCTTTGAGGCCAGGGCGGAGTCTCTGGCGTGTTTCGTGACTGATTGGGTGTTTTCGGGCTTGTAATCTCGGTGGTATGCGGTCGCGCGTCGGCCGCCCGTCACAGGAAGGAGCCTATGCCTGAGGAAACAAGGGATTCAAGACGTGCGTCAACCCGCGTCTCAACTGCCGTCGTCCTTGCGCTTCTGGCGCTCGTCCCGGCCGCGTGGTGTTCCGGAGCTCGGGCGCAAGTGACTTTCGAGCCCGTGCATCCGGAGTTCGTGTCCACTGTCTGCGGGGACAGGGTCGTTAGTCTGACCTGGTCTGCGGCGGTTGAGGAGAGCCTGGCAGCCAGGGTGGCCAGGGTGAAAGCCCTCTACCCCGGCCAGCCCGTGCCCGATTCTCTGAAGTTCGGGGGCTACAGGGTTTGGCGCGCCGAGAGTCGCGACACGTCAAGGATGATGCTCATGAGGGAATTCCTGCGGGCCGACTCGGTCAGCTGGACGTTCAGGGGCGGCGACAGGCAGTTCACGGATCCCGACTCGCTGTGCGAGATAAGGCTTGTGTGGACCAGGGTCGGTTACGATTCGCAGTTCGTACGGATGAGGGTGCCGCTGGACGTGCCCGGGCCGTACAACGGCATGGGCTATTTTTACGCTGTGACCTATCTGGACAGCATGGGAACGCAGAGAAGCGCCAAGCTGGACTGCTACACGGAGCTGCCCGTCCACTCAGTTGCACCGCAGAACAAGTCCATCGAGCGAGTCTGGGTGGTCCCGAACCCCTACCACGGCGATGCCCCGTGGGACCTGAGCGAGGGCCGGAGGATTCAGTTCGTTAACCTGCCCGCGCAGTGCACCGTGTCGATCTACACGGTGGCGGGCGACCTCGTGAGGGAGATTCCGCATCCCGACCCGACATATTTCAACTACGGCAACTACGGGGGCGCGCTCTCGTGGAATCTGAAGAACCAGGATGGTGAGGTCGTGGCTCCGGGCGTGTACGTGTTCATGGTCGAAGGCCCGGACGGAGAGTCGTACAAGGGCCATTTCGTAATAATCTACTAGCTTCGACTCCAGAATTGTCAGACACTACGAACCGCTGAGGTTGTTGCGGTCGGCTGCGACTTCGGCGGTTCTTATTGAATGAAACGTGGTCGCACGGCCCCGTGTGCGCGAGCGCGGGGGCTGCCGTGCGGCTTGCGGGCTCACACTCGGTCCGCTGGATTCAGGACCAACCAGGGAGGCGCATGATGGAGTACAAGAACTTCATAAACGGCAAATGGGTCGGGGCCAGAAGCGGAGAGAAATTCGAGAACCGCAACCCCGCTGACTGGGACGAGCTCGTCGGCGTGTTCCCGAAATCGGGAGCTGCCGAGGTGGACGAGGCGGTCGAGGCTGCGGAGCAGGCCTTCCGGAGGTGGCGCCTGGTGCCGGCGCCCAAGAGGGCCGAGATAATCTACCGGGCCGGAGAGCTCCTGCGCAAACACAAAGAAGAAATAGCCCGCGACATGACCAGGGAAATGGGCAAGGTCATCCAGGAGACGCGGGGCGACACCCAGGAGGGGATAGACACCGCTTACTACGCCGCCGGAGAGGGACGCAGAATGTTCGGCGAAACGACTCCTGCGGAGCTGCCCGACAAATTCGCCATGTCCGTGCGGCAGCCCATAGGCGTGTGCGGCATCATAAGCCCCTGGAACTTCCCGATGGCCATTCCGACTTGGAAGATATTCCCGGCCCTGGTCTGCGGCAACACAGTGGTTTTCAAGCCGGCCAGCGACACGCCGCTCACGGGGGTCAACCTGGTGCGGACACTGGCCGAGGCGGGGCTCCCGGCCGGGGTCATCAACCTGGTGCACGGCACGGGGTCGGGCGTGGGTAACCCGCTCGTCCAGCATCCCAAGGTGCGGCTGGTGTCGTTCACGGGCTCCTCTCGCGCCGGCAGGCAGATAGCCGAGTTCTGCGGTAAGACCTTGAAGCGGGTGTCGCTGGAGCTGGGCGGGAAGAACGCGCAGATAGTCATGGAAGACGCCGACATAGACCTGGCGGTCGAGGGAGCGCTCTGGGGCGCCTTCGGCACCACCGGGCAGAGGTGCACGGCCACGAGCCGCATCGTACTTCACGAAAAGATAAGGGAGGAGTTCCTGGCGTCGCTTGTGGCGAGGGTGAAGAAGCTGCGCCTCGGTAACGGCCTTGACCCGAACGTTGACGTCGGCCCGCTCATCAACGAGGGGCAGAGGGAACAGATACAGTCGTACGTGGAGATAGGGCTCAAAGAGGGCGCGAAGCTCATGACCGGCGGGAAGCCCTGCGAGCAGGGAGACTGCAAGAAGGGCTGGTTCTACGAACCGACGGTGTTCGCGGAGGTCGAACAGAACATGCGGATAGCGCAGGAGGAGATCTTCGGGCCGGTCGTTTCGGTCATCACCGCGCGCGACTTTACTGACGCCATCTCGATACTCAACAACTCGAGCTACGGGCTGTCGTCCTCGATATACACGAACGACGTGCGCAGGGCGCTGGTGGCCATCAGGGACATAGAAGCGGGAATCACTTACGTAAACGGACCGACCATAGGCGCGGAGGTGCACCTGCCGTTCGGCGGTGTCAAGGACACCGGAAACGGTCACCGTGAATCGGGCACGGCCGTGCTGGACGTGTTCTCCGAGTGGAAGTCCGTGTACATAGACTACAGCGGAAAGCTCCAGAAGGCGCAGATAGACGACGTGAGAGTGGAATAGACGAGCGGGCGGGCGCGGAGCAGCGGTCACGATACTCCGGCCGGGTCCCGTAGGACGCGCGACGCAGGCGGACCGGCGAGCCTAAGCGCGAGTTTCAGGGGGTGAAGCTTTGAAGAGACAGACCATGAGAAAGACGAAGACCCTGCCGGGGCCGAGGGCCAGGAAACTGATACGAAAGGACGACCTCGTCCTTTCCAAGTCGTACACGCGCGTCTACCCGCTGGTCGTGGAAAGGGGCAAGGGTGTCTGGCTCTGGGACGTGGACGGGAACCGCTTCCTGGACTTCAACGCGGGAATCGCAGTCTGCGCCACCGGCCACAGCCATCCGCGCGTCGTGGCGGCGCTGCAGAAACAAGTGGCCAGGTTCCTGCACATGTCCGGCACCGACTTCTACTACGGCCAGGAGATCCTCTTGGCCGAGAAGCTGGCGGGCATAGCGCCCGGCAGGTCGGCGAAGAGAGTGTTCCTCTGCAACTCCGGGACCGAGGCCGTGGAGGCGGCTCTGAAGCTTGCGCGATACCACACCCGTCGCTCGCAGGTCATAGCGTTCTACGGCGCGTTTCACGGTCGCACCATGGGAGCGCTTTCGCTGACGGCGAGCAAGGCGGTTCAGAGACGGCACTTCACTCCGCTCCTGCCCGGTGTGACGCACGTTCCTTACGCGGACTGCAGGCACTGCTGCTACAACCTGACCTATCCCGCCTGCGATTTCGCGTGCGTCAACTTCATTGAGGAAGTGGTGTTCAAGAAGAGCGTGCCGCCGGACGACGTGGCGGCCATCTTCGTCGAGCCCATCCAGGGCGAGGGCGGCTACATAGTCCCGCCCGAGGGCTACCACAACCGGCTGAAGAAGCTGGCCGAGAAATACGGAATCCTTTTCGTTGCGGACGAGATCCAGTCGGGCATGGGGCGCACAGGCAGGATGTTCGCCATCGAGCACTGGGGCGTGGTTCCCGACGTCATAACGGTCGCCAAGGGCATCGCGTCCGGCATGCCGCTCGGCGCGGCCGTCTCTCGCGCGCCCCTGATGCAGTGGGAGCCGGGCGCGCACGGGAACACGTTCGGCGGAAACCCCGTCTCGTGCACGGCGGCGCTGGAGACGATATCGCTCCTCGAGGGCGGCCTCGTCCGGAACGCTGAAAGGGTGGGCAACTTTCTGATAGAATCGTTGAGAGAAATCGAGGCCAGGCACCACTCGCTGGCCGCGGTGAGGGGTAAGGGGCTGATGATAGGCATGGACATAGTGGCCCATCCGCGCGCGAAGCGCGGCAGCTCCGCGCTCAGGAACAAACTGGTGGAGATCTGCTTCGAGAACGGCCTCCTGATTCTGCCGTGCGGAGACGGCGCCGTGAGGTTTGCCCCGCCGCTCGTAGTCACAAAGAAGGAAGCCGAGCTGGCCCTTGAGATATTCGAGGGCTCTCTGTCGGAGATGGAGAAGGGAAAGCACAGGTTCCTGGCCAAGCCAAGCAGGATGGAAACGCTCATCTGAAGGGCTCCGGGAGTCCGCGGCGTCCGGTCTGCGGCTTCGTTCCGCGGCGCGCCGCCTGACCAGGGGGTGGGCCGATGACAATCATCGAACGGATCCTCTCGAAGGGCTCGGGCCGGAAGGTCGGTCCGGGGGACAAGGTCGAATCCAAAGTGGACCTTGTGGTCATCAGGGACCTCGGCGGGGGCGAAGTCGTCGTCCAGTACGAGAAGAGCTTCGGTTCCGAGCCGGTGTGGGACCCGGCGAGGGTCGCGCTCACGTTCGACTACCAGGCGCCGGCGAAGGCCGCTGAAGTGGCGGACAGCCAGAGGGTATGCCGCCAGTTCGCGAGAAGACAGGGCATACACAGGCTGTTCGACGTCAATTACGGCATAGGTCAGCACGTGCTCCTGGAGCACGGCCTCGCGCGCCCGGGGTCGGTCGTGGTCGGCACCGGGAGCCACATTAACCAGCTGGGCGCGGTGAGCTGTTTCGCGACGGGCGTGAGCGGGCCGGAAATGGTGGCTGCGTTGCGCACGGGGAAGCTCGAATTCGTCGTGCCCGAGACCGTCAAGGTGACGTTCAAGGGAAGCTACTCATTCCCCACGTGCTCGAAAGACCTCGCACTGCACTTTGTCTCGCGAGTCGGCCCGAAGGCCGCCGGCGGCAAGACGCTGGAGTTCTACGGACACGCCCTGAACGAATTCCAGGTGCACGACGCGTTGACCCTGGCCAGCCTCGTCACCGAGATAGACGGGAAGACCGGCTTCGTGCCCCCGAACGAGCAGGTAGCCGCCTTCCTGAAAAGTCGGATCGGGCAGGCCATAGAGTTGCCTGCGGCCGACGCGGACGCGGCGTACTCCGGCTCGGTGGACCTGGACGTTCAGGACCTTCCGCCGCAGGTGGCCTGTCCGCACACGCCGCTCAACGTCAAAGCGGTCAACGAGGTCAGGGGCACCCACATCGACTTCGCGTTCATCGGTTCCTGCACTAACGGCAGGTTCGAGGACCTGGCCCTGGCCGCTGCGGTCCTCAAGTCCGCTGGCAAGGTGCATGCCAACGTGCAGCTGACGATATCGCCCGCCACCATAGAAGTGGCCAGGAAGTGCCTCAGGTCGGGTTACTACGAGACGTTCCTGGACGCCGGCGCCATAGTGACGAACCCCGGATGCAGCCTCTGTGCCGTGGGTCACCACGGCGCTCTGGGCAGGGGCGACGTCCTTGTCAGTTCATCCAACAGAAACCTCCTCGGGCAGTTGGGGGAGGGCGCGGAGGTCTATCTGGCAAGCCCGGCCACAGTCGCGGCCTCAGCCGTGAAGGGCGAGATCACCGACCCGGGCGAGTTCCTGAGATAGCCGGTCCGGAGGCCGGGGATGAGGTAGAAGGGAGACTTTAATGATTCGGCAGCAGTACATCTTCTTCTTTGGAGAACACCTTGACCGACTGGCGGACGACGCCAAAGACCTCCTCGGCGGCAAAGGCACCGGCCTCGCCGAGATGACCACGGCCGGATTCCCTGTGCCTCCGGGTTTTACGATAAGCACTCGAGTCTGCCGTATGTTCTACGAGGACGAGCACAAGCTTCCGCCCGAGTACCGGGAGGAGCAGGGCAGGTACGTGGAGAGGCTGGAGAAGCTCATGGGAAAGAAGCTGGGCGACGCGAGCGACCCGCTTCTGGTGTCGGTGCGTTCCGGGGCCAAGTTCTCAATGCCCGGCATGATGGACACGATCCTGAATCTCGGCCTCAGCGACGCCAGCGTGGAGGGCCTGGCCGGGAAGACCGGCAACGAGCGATTCTCCTACGACGCCTACAGGCGCTTCATCCAGATGTTCGGCAACGTGGTGCTGGGCCTGAGCAAGTCTATGTTCGAAGACGAGCTCCACAGGATGAAAGAGGAAAAGGGGGTCGGGGAGGACATGGGGCTCGAGGCCGGCGACCTCAGGGAGCTGTGCCGGCGGTTCAAAGAGCTCGTGCGGCGCGAGAGCGGCGCCGACTTCCCGCAGGACCCGCGCGAGCAGCTGGACATGGCCAGGGACGCCGTGTTCCGCTCATGGAAGAACGAGAGGGCCATATTTTACCGCAGGCAGCACGGCATACCGGAGGACCTCGGCACGGCGGTGAACGTGCAGGCCATGGTCTACGGCAACATGGGGGCTTCGTCCGGCACGGGCGTGGGGTTCACGCGGAACCCGTCCACGGGCGAAAAGAAGTTCTACGGAGAGTACCTGACGAACGCCCAGGGAGAGGACGTGGTGGCCGGGGTGCGCACCCCCAAGCAGATCTTCGAGATGGCGCAGGAGATGCCGGAGATATACAGGGAGCTGGAGGAGGTCACGCAGAAGCTGGAGCGGTACTACCGCGACATGCAGGACTTCGAGTTCACCATCCAGGAAGGCAAGCTCTACATGCTCCAGACGAGGACGGGGAAGCGCACCGGGACTGCCGCCGTGAGAATGGCCGTTGACATGGTGGCGGAGGGCCTCATCACGAAGCGCGAGGCCTTGCTCCGGGTGCCGCCGGACGCCCTGGACCAACTCCTGCACCGGCAGATAGACAGGACGCAGGAGCTCAAAGTCATTGCGCGGGG
The DNA here is from genome assembly GCA_016928935.1 of Candidatus Eiseniibacteriota bacterium. Taxonomy (GTDB): domain Bacteria; phylum Eisenbacteria; class RBG-16-71-46; order JAFGJU01; family JAFGJU01; genus JAFGJU01. The sequence goes on from JAFGJU010000202.1 coordinate 9,036, forward strand.
GCTGGCCGCGTCCCCCGGCGCCGCCAGCGGCGGTGCCGTCTTCACCGCTGAAGACGCCGTGCAGTGGGCGCACAACAAGAAGAAGGTCATACTCGTCCGGAACGAGACCAATCCCGACGACATCCACGGCATGCACGCGGCAGAGGGCATCCTCACCTCGACCGGCGGCATGACGTCGCACGCGGCCGTGGTCGCAAGAGGCATGGGGAAATGCTGCGTGGTCGGCTGCGGGGCCGTGAGGGTGGACGAAGGCCGCAGGCTCTTCACGGTGGGCGAAACCACCGTGAAAGAGGGCGAGTGCATCACGCTCGACGGCTCGACCGGCGAGGTGATACTGGGTGAGGTCCCGACTGTGGAGCCGCAGTTGACGGGCGAGTTCGCGAAGTTCATGTCCTGGGCGGACGAGGTGAGAAGACTGCGCGTGAGGGCCAACGCCGATACGCCTGCCGACGCGAGACAGGCGCACTTGTTCGGGGCCGAGGGCATCGGTCTGTGCCGCACGGAGCACATGTTTTTCGCCACAGACAGGATTCCGGTCGTCCAGAAGATGATAATGTTCGCCGCCGAGGCCAAGGACGGCGAGAGGAAGCTGGCCGAGCTGGAGAGTCAGCTTGCGAAGGCGTCCCGGAAGGACAAGGAAGCAATCGAGAAGACCCTGGCCGACTTGAGGCGGAAGGTGGAAGAGCCCATAAGGGCCTACAAGGACGCCCTGGCCGAGCTCCTTCCGTTCCAGAAGGCGGATTTCCTGGGGCTGTTCCGCGAGATGGACGGCCTGCCGGTCACAATCCGCACGCTCGACCCTCCGCTGCACGAGTTCCTGCCCAAACGCGAGCAGCTCATGGTGGACATCTCGGTTCTGGAGCACAGGGACGCCTGCCTGGAGGAGATAGAAACGAGGAGGGCGATTCTCCGCCGCGTGAGCGACCTGCACGAGTTCAATCCGATGCTCGGGCACAGGGGATGCAGGCTGGGAATCACATTCCCGGAGATAACCGAGATGCAGGCCCGGGCCGTGTTCGAGGCCGCCTGCGAGCTCGTCAAAGAGGGCAAGAGGGTGACACCGGAGGTGATGATACCGCTGGTCGGGCACGTGAACGAGCTCAGGAGGCAGAAGGACATCGTGGTGAGAGTGGCCGAGGAGACGATGGTGAGGTACGACGTCAGGCTGGACTACATGGTGGGCACCATGATCGAGCTGCCGCGTGCGGCGGTGACGGCCGACGAGATAGCGACTGAAGCGCAGTTCTTCTCGTTCGGCACAAACGACCTGACGCAGATGACTTTCGGATTCTCCAGGGACGACGCCGGCAAGTTCCTGCCCTTCTACCTGCAGGAGGGCGTGCTTGACAAAGACCCGTTCGTCACCATCGACAAGCAGGGCGTTGGAGAGCTGATGAGGATCGGCGCAGACAAGGGCAGGAAGGCCAGGCCCGACCTGAAGGTGGGAATCTGCGGAGAGCACGGAGGAGAGCCGACCACAATAGGCCTCTGCCATCAGTTCAATTTCAACTATGTGAGCTGCTCGCCGTTCCGGATACCCATCGCCAGACTGGCGGCTGCCCAGGCGCAGCTCAAGGACGAAGGAGTGAGAGAGAGTCCGACGGTGTAGTCAACTCGTTCAGGCGCCAATGCGTTCAGCGGCAAGTGCGTTCAGGCGCCAATGCGTTCAGCCGCTCAGCCGGCCTCGCCGCGCCACTTACGGTCTGGGTGCGGCGCCCGCAAGCGCGCGCCCCCGGCGGGCGGGGCACTGTGGTTGAAATCACGCCCCCTGGCGCGCCCCGCGCCGCGCACCCCGCGCGGGCCGAGCACTGTGCAGTCCCAGCGCCTCCAGCCGCGTGACCGCGGTCCGCGATCGCACCCCTCAAGTTCCTTCCGATTCCTTCCGAGTGACTCCCAGGCCACAGAGCAGGACCGGGCCCGGCTCATCCGCGACGCCCGGGCGGCTGCGGCGCTCCTCCCTCTCTCGCCGGGCGCGTGACCCCGAATCCGTCGCCGGCCACCCCGAGACGGGCCCGTGGCATGCTTGTTGCAACCATGACCGGAGCGCCGCAACTCCTTTGATTTGAAGCTGGAAGAGACAGTTCGCGGCAAGAGATTTGTCTATGCGCAAAGCCTTCTACCACAGGGTTGGACGGAAGGATTCCGTCCGCGTCGGCCGCACGGCTCGGCCGGCAGGCCGCCGGCGTGCTTGGGGCACGGCCGGCTCTGCCGGGAGCAGCCGCGGCACCGGCGTGTCGTGCGGTGTCCAGCGCCGGCCGGTGGGCAGTTCGCCCGCCGCCTCCGCGGCCCGCCGACGCGCGTGCCTCGGCGCGACCACCGACGCCGCGAGGAAACCTGCGGCCGGATTCTGCCGAAGCGCGCAGCGCCTCGTCCCGAGGGTGCTCGGCGCGGGCTTCTTGCTCTCCCTGTTCGCGGCGGCTGCGGCCGGCGTCTGCCTCGCCGTTCCCGGCAGCGGGACGGCCCAGCTCTGGCCGACTGAGGACGTCGTGGTCGGCACGTACGGCCGGTGGACAGTGAGGTACACCGCCACCGAGGACTTCGCAGGGGACGGCGGCGTGGCGACGATTGAGATTCCCTC
>JAFGJU010000034.1 GCA_016928935.1 Candidatus Eiseniibacteriota bacterium
CCCGACCTCAGCCAACCTGGCGCGAATCCGTCCCCGGGCACGACAGGCGTGCCGCGGGCCTCCGCAGCCGCCGCAAGCATGCACCCCGTCCCGAGCGCCCAGGCCGCCAGCGCGCAGGACGCGCAGGCAAGCGCAAGCCACGCCCGCGTGACGCGCATCGTACGGCTGCCTCTGTCGGAAATCATGAGATTCCTCCTCGGCGCTTCGAGGTTTCACACTCGCACGTGCGTCATCTTCTCGGGCGTCACGACTCCCAGGCCCAGCCGCTCGGCGTACCGCAAGTATTCGGTGAACACCGGGTGTTCGTTCACCTTCACCTTCATGCTCTTCCTTTTCTCGAGCAGCAGGTTGTGGCAGACCATGTCCAGGGCAAACGGGTCGGTCGCGAACAACAGCGTGTTGTACGTGTAGGCAAACTCGGCGGCCGGCATCGGCCCGCCGTCGTACTGGGCCCTGAGGCAGTCGGCCACGTTCAGCACTAGCTTGTCCCGGATCACTGGAAAAGCGCACACCTCGGTGCAGACGTCAAAGAAGAGCGGCTTGTGAAGGCGGTTCGTGTTGCAGATGACTCCGTAGCCGATGTTCTTGGTCGCCACGGAGATGCCGTTACCGGTGTTCTTGAGCACCGGGATGTTTATTATCTTCGTGAGCTTCTTCGTGACCAGTTTCCCGAAGTACGACTCCTTTCCGCAGAACACCTGCTGGTTCAAGTAACCGAGGTCGTCCTTGGGTCCCTCGACGTCGGCCCAGTAGTAGACTTCGGTATCGAAGTTCGGGCCACTCAAGTGCTTGCCGTCCGTGCCCAGCCACCTGCTGTTGTCCTTGCTCTCGCCGGAGTAGAAGCCCTCGTCCATGGTCTGTATGCCTTCGATGCGGACGCCCGGGTATCGCTCAGGCGTGAAGCCCGCGTCCTTCAGCATATAGTCAAACCGGTCCCAGATGACGATGTTCTCAGGCTTCAGGCCGTTTCCCACGAGCCACTCGACCGCCGCGTCCACGACTTCCAGCCGCGTGCTTATGAGGCCTGCGCCCACAGGGTTCACCTTTATCCCAACGACGTCGTCCTTCCTGAAGAATTGGTCGAAGCTCTCCTTCATGTCCACGCCGGTGAGATTCCGAATTCCCTTCTCGAACATTGCGCGGACCGCGTCGCCGGCCGGCTTGTCCTTGACCATGGCCTTCGGGTCCGTGACCTCGACCACTTTCCCGGGGAAAGGCCCGGGCAGCGAGTGTTTGGCCCTGGGCGTCTTCAGGACGTCTTCGATGTTTGTCTTTATCCTGGGCGGCGGAACCGGCTTCTCCTTCTCTTCGGCCCAGGCAGCGGGATTTCCCAGCAGCAGGCCTGCTCCGACCACTCCTCCCAACTTGAGGAAGTCCCGCCTCCTCACCGTGAGCGCCGAGTTCATGGACCGGTAGCCGGACCGGCGCTCCTCGAGCCGTCTGTGCTCCGGGTCGTGCCTGTGCTCGCGGTTGCCGTTGTTTGCGCTGTCGTTGCGATGCATCGAAAAGCCTCCTTGTCCAGCCCGGTGCCGTCGAAACCGAGATCCGCTCCGCGCCTTCACAGGTTCCGGCGACATCGAGACATGTTCCGCATTCAGTGCCGGCGCTCCGGAAACCGAACCCCACCCGTCGCGTTCCCAGGCCGGCCGCAGGAACGGTCGTCCTCGCCTCCCGGCCCACTGTGGCGTCAGATCTTACCGTAAGGATACAGCACGAAGAAGACGACTGATATGGCGAAGAGCACCCAGGTGCCCCAGCTCAGCTCTCTCGTCCTCCCGGCCACTATCTTAAACACCGGATACAGCACAAACCCCGCCGTCATTCCGAACGCAATGTTGTAGGTGAAGCTCATGAGTACGATCGTGGCCACGGCCGGAAAGAGCTCGGTGTAGTCGTCGAACGGAATGTTCCTTATCGGAGCCAGCATCAGGAATCCCACCACGACCAGCGCGGCTCCGTAAGCCGGCGCGGGAACGGCCAGAAAGATGGGCGCGAAGAAGAGACACAGGACGAACATGACTACCGTCACCAGCGGCGCAAAACCGCTCCTGGCGCCCGCCTCAATGCCCGCGGCAGACTCGATGTAGGTGCCGGTGGTGGATGTCCCTGTAAGCGCTCCTGTCACCGTGGCCACGGCGTCGGCCATCAAAGGCTTCTCGATTTCGGGCAGATTGCAATTCTCATCCAGAAGTCCCGCCCTGGCCGAGGTTCCGACCAGAGTGCCCATCGTGTCCACGAAATCCAGCACGAACAGCACGAGCACGATCGGCAAGACGTCCCTGGTGAAAGCTCCGGCAATGTCGAGTTTCAGAAACGTCGGCGCCAGCGACGGCGGCGCAGACACTACGCTGGACGGCCAGTCAGCCGCTCCCAGGATGAATGCGAGCACGCTCGTGCCCAGCATGCCTATCAAGATCGCCGCCGGCACTCTTCGGATCATCAGCACGGCGATCAAGACCACGCACAGGATGGCAAGAAGCGGCCCGGAAGAAGTGAGGTCGCCTATCTTGACGGGGCTGCCCGGGACTCCCAACCGGACCAGCCCGGTAGTGTTGAGGCCGATAAACATCATGAAGAACCCGATGCCGACGGCGAAACTGTGCTTGAGACTCGCGGGCATGGCCCTGGCCACCCAGCTTCGAATTCGCAGCGCCGTGGTCAGGACGAACAGGATTCCTCCAATGCAGACCGCGCCCAACGCCGTCTGCCAGGGGACGCCCGCGGCGATGCAAACTGTGTAGGCCAGGAAGGCGTTCTCGCCCATGTACGGCGCTACGGCGAACGGCCGCCTGGCGTAGAGCGCCATCATCAGCGTTCCCAGCGCCGCCGCGAGGATGGTGGCGGTCATGCTGGCGCCTTTAGGGAACCCGGCGGCGGCCAGGATTGCCGGGTTGACCACGACGATGTACGCCATCGCGAAGAAGGTCGTGACCCCGCCTATGATCTCGTTCCTGTAGTTGGTGCCCAGTTCGTCGAACTTGAAGAACTTTCGCATGCCGACCCCCGTGCACCGGCGCCGAAGTCTCGCGCCGGTCGAGCAGTCCTTGAGTGTGTTGCGACCTGAACTTGGCCAGGTCCGCGAGTGAGACTCACGCAGAGCAATGAGTGAGTATGCGACTACGACCTGAACTTGGCCAGGTCCGAGTCCGAGACCTGTGACACTGAACGTCTGAGTGCGTCCATCACCTGCGCGTAGCCGGTGCACCGGCAGAGATTGCCGTCTATGGCGCTCCTCATCTCCGCCTCGGTCGGGTTCGGGTTCTTGAGGAGGAGGCCCAGCACCGACATCACCATGCCGGGCGTGCAGAAGCCGCAGTGAACTGCTCCGGATTCCACGAACGCACGCTGGACCGGGTGGAGCTCTCTCCCGCCGGCGGGAGCGACCCCCTCTATGGTCCACACTCGCGCGCCGTCTATCTGCGATGCGAGCACGAGACAGGAGTTCACGGCTTCGCCGTTCAGGAGCACCGTGCACGCGCCGCATTCCCCTATCCCGCATCCGCACTTGGTGCCTGTGAACCCGAGTCCTTCGCGCAGGAGCTCGAGCAGCGTCCACCCCACCGGCACTTCCCGCTCAAACGGCACTCCGTTCAGGCGGAAACTCACTGAGGTCGCTGGCCCGGACGTCACCCGACCGGCGGGCGGCCCGGCCTTCGCCGCTCGACGTCCCGCCGCCGGACGCGAGCTCGCGTCTCGTTTACGACGCTCTGCATGGGCCATTAGTCAAACCTCGCTCTTTCCCGGTCATCTCAGGTCGTCTCATGTCTTCCCAGGCCTTGTGCGCTCTTCTCAGGTCGTCTCAGATCTTGTCCGGTCCTCTCGGTC
>JAFGJU010000035.1 GCA_016928935.1 Candidatus Eiseniibacteriota bacterium
CTGGACGAGGGCGACAAAGTGGGCGACGTTGCGCGCGTGGTGGCGGGGGGCGAGGAGGGTGACGAAGAATAGCTCGGCCGCGGATTGCCCGCGGTCCCCCGGCCCGAATACGCGGGCAGGATTCTGACCCCGAAGCGACTCGAGAGAGCCACGAAGGCAAAACACCCGTAAAGGAGGTGATTCACGTGAGGAAGACCGCTTACGTCCTGGTTGTTGTCGGTGCCTGCACGCTTCTCTTCTCGCTGATGAGCTGTGACAGGCAGAAGATGATGGACCAGTTGATGCAGGATCCGCAGGCCGTCGACCAGCTCGTGACAAGCATCACGGGCAGCCCCGATGCGCTGACGAAGATGGTGGACGCCATCCTTGCGGACTCCACGTCGACGGGTTCGATGATGGACAAGATTGTCGGCAACCCTAATCTTGCGGGCCAGATGGTCGATAAGCTGGCGGCAAACGCGGTGACCGCGGACCAGTTCCTGCTTACGATGATGCAGGACCCGGAAAGGGTAAAGCAGATTAAGGCGATGCTGAGGAAGTAGCGGCGCGGTCCGGGGCGGTTCCCCCAGGTTCGTGGGGGTAATCCGCCCGCAGCCAGTGCGGCCCCAGTGTACTCGCGTACGCCGGGGCCGCCTCTTTTAACGGAACGTGAAGCCGGGTGCGAGCCCGGTCCGCGCGCAACCGGCCGGGTGGCGGTCTTCTTTTCGGAGCGCCCGCGCCTTTCTGCTCAGTCGCTCGCCGGCGCAACTACCTGACGAGGTCGCGGTAGAACCGGGGCCTGCGGTCTTTGAAGAGGTCGTTTCCCGGCGTGAACCTCTTGTCTCTGGCCCGGGTGGGGTCCACATCCGCCGCGATGAGCTTTTCCCCGGTCCGGGGCGCCTTCCGTAAGACCCTCCCGTGCGGGTCGACTATCTGGCTCATGCCGGAGAAAGGTATCTCCACCTCCCCCCTCTTCTCCTTCCCGACCCTGTTGGCGGTGACGGTGAACACCCTGTTCTCGATCGAGCGAGTTATCATGGCCGCCTGGCAGAACGGAAGCACGAGGTTGGACGGGTGGCACACAATGTCCGCCCCCTTCAGCGCCAGTATCCGCACCACCTCGGGATAGACCCAGTCGAAGCAGATCATCACGCCTATCCTGGCGCCCCTGAACACGGACACCGAGAAGCCGCTGTCGCCGGCGTCGAACCATTTCTTTTCCAGGTTGAAGAGATGGGTCTTGCGGTATCTGCCCAGGAGCCCGCGCGGTCCGAGGAAGACTGCTGAGTTGAAGTATTTCCTTGCCGAACCCCTTCCAGAAACCTCCGCGATGCCGGCGACCACGGCGCAGTCTTCCGCTCGGCAGAACTCCAGCAGGGCCCTGGTCGTGGGGCCGGAGGGAATGGGTTCGGCCAGGGCCGCCAGCTCCTTCCTGGAACCGAACAGGTATCCAGTGGAGAAGAGCTCCGGAAGGACGAACAAGTCAGCCCGGAAAGAGCCCAGGGCATTCAGGGCCGTGAAGAGATTGTATTCGACCTCGCCGTACGCGGGGCTCGTCTGGTAAACAGCGATGCGCATCGTTACCTCCTATCGGCCAAGCTCAGGTACAGTCTCTCCATTTTAGCCATCTCGACCTCGTAGTCCGCGCCCTCGGCCGTGGTCTCGGCCGCGGCCCGTGACAGGCCGGCCCGCAGGCCGTCGTCTTTCAGCAGTCTGATTACGGCCTTGGCAAGCGAGGACGGGTCCTTCCGGTCAACGGTCAGTGCGTTCACGCCGTCACGCACGACTCCTTCGTACTGCGGCAGGTCAGACACCACGGGTACCGTCCCGCACGCCATGGCCTCGAGCAAGGACTGCGGCATTCCGTCCGAGTCCGGGATGGAAACGAGGACGCGCGCCAGGTTGAAGTAAGACGGCATCAGGTCGTGCGGTATGGATTGCACGAACACGGCGGCGTCGGCGACGCCCAGCTCCGCGGCCAGGTTCTTCACGGCCGCAATGTGCAGGCCGTCCCCCATGTGCTCGGAAAAGACGAAGCGCGCGTCCGGTACTTCGCACAGGATTTCCGGGATCGCGCGCACAATGGTTTCTGTGTTGTACAACGGGCCGATGATGCGCGGACAAAATACAACCGGGCCGTCCGCCAGTCGAAGCTCACGACGGAGCGCCCGGGTGTCAAGGCCGGGCTTAAACGTGCTGCGGTCCACGCCGGGGCAGCCCACCATCTCGACGGCCGTACGCCGGACTCCCAGGGCCACGACCTTGTCCCTCAGGTACCCGGAATGGGCCGTGACCAGGTCGGCCCTTCTCAGGGCGTACGGCGTGAGGGTTCGCCCAAAGAAGTCCGAGAAAGCGCCCTGGTCCTCCAGGATGTCTCCGCCCCAGACAGTCACTACCAGGGGCTTGAAAAAGGCCAACGCGGCCAGCCAGCCGTATATGCGCGCGTAGTGCGCGTGCAGGACGTGCGGCCTGAACGATGCCACGGCGCACACCACCGGAAAGACGTTCAGCAGTTGAATCAGCTTGGGCAGGGTCGGCGTGCGGAAGATCTTCCGCACGCGCACGCCCGGCACCCGTGCGGAGGCCGGGCTCAGCACCAGGACGGAATGACCCCTCCGCGCGAAGTAGCTGACCCATCTTACTGTGTGGGAGCTCTTGAGGTCCGCCACGTAACAGAGTCTCAACCGTCGGGTTCCTGCAGGTTCAACTCTCCGGGCCATTTCACTCCGTTCGCGGCCGTCCGGGTCACGACCGCGCTGCCTGCGGGTCAATCTGCCGTGGCTCGTCGGGCCGCGCCCTTCGTTGACGCGCCGGCGCCCGCGCCCGCGCCTCCTGCGCTGCCTCCGCCCGCGTGCAGAGGCAACGTCGCTCTCTTTCTTGCCACCACACCCAGGTACAGACCGCGCAGGGTGGGCCCAAGCAAGGGGTCAATCGCTTTGTGGGCGCCCCAGCTTTCGTAGAGGATTCTGTAGATGCGCGACAGCGGGCCAATCCTTCTCACCCACACCGGGAAGAACATCAGGGTCGTGAGCTTGAGCACCTCGAAGTGCGATTGGAGAAGCCTGCTCAGGGCCCCGGCGTCCAGCCAGTCCTCAACGGGCTGGAGTTCGTCCTGAAGACCAAGCGCCGAGACCACACGGTCCACTACCGGCCGGTTCGGTGTGGTCAGGATGAGGGTGCCGTCCTCGCGCAGGATTTTCGAGATGGATTCCGCAAGTATCGGCTGGTCTTCTTTGCGAACGTGCTCGATCACTTCGGAAGAGACCGCTAAATCGAAGAGACCGGGGACGTCATCTTCTTCCCGCCGCGGTTCTCGCCCGCGCGGCGGCTCGTGTGAGCTCTGTCCCGGCCGCGTTTCTTGCGACTGAGGAGGCTGTGTACGTCGAGGCTCCGTCGAGGCCCGCTTTCCCGGCGCCGGCGCGCCCTTCAAGTCCAGCACGTCGCATTCCACGAAGCGCAGGTGAGGGTAGCGTCTGGCAGCCTCCACCGTGCTCTGATCGAAACCGACCGCCCGGCCGAAATGTGAAAGCGCGTCGGTGAGCCAGCCCCGGCCGCAGCCGACGTCGGCCATCGTGAGGCCGGGTTTGGGACCAGGCTTCACCAGCCGGGCGCCCAGGGTCGCCGCGGCCTTGGCCTCGCGCCTGGCGACGGTGTCCAATTCGGACAGTATGAAGTGAAGGCGGCATTTCTCGTCGCAAGAAAGGGCCGCCTGGTCCTTCCAGTAGTAGTCGTAGAAGGCCTTCCCACCGGTTTTCATGAGGTCCTTCCGGATTTCGTCCGCCGCCCCGGGCGCCCGCCGCTCCTGCGGCGCGCTTTCCCGCGCCCGGCTCGCTCACGCTGAACGGTCCCGTCCTTGCTGCGGCCCCGCTCCATCACAACGGAAGACATGCCTTCGTATTCCTGGTGGAATCCGGCCGCCCGCACGGGCATTGTGATCACCCGGGCATACGGCACGACCAACCTGACTTCGTTGAGGCCCAGCTCGTACGCCAGCCGCCTGGCCGCTCCGAGCATCAGGGGAAAGCAGTCTTCCCTGAAGTCGGCCAGAGTCCACACAAGAAGGCGGTCCCTGCGCCGCTGGGCCGAGGCCACCAGGATTCCGGCGGCGGACGGAGCCCCGGTCCACCTCGAACCCTCCGCCGGCACGACGTAAAAATCTCGCCTAGCCAGGGCCTGCCGCACGAATCTCTCGTCTATCTGGTAGAACGTCCAGCCCTCGGACGCCAGGCCCTTCATCAAGGCCACGAATCGAGACGACTTGAGAACGCACGTCAGTTCGGCGACGGCCGAGGCGCGAGTCGGCCTTTCTCGTGGCGACGTCGCGCCCGACAGCGTGAGCACCCTCGCCGGGTCTGCGACGCGGACCGGGACCGGTGTCCTGCGGCCGTCCGGCGAAGCCTCCATGCAGGTGTA
>JAFGJU010000006.1 GCA_016928935.1 Candidatus Eiseniibacteriota bacterium
CCGGCTCCAGGACGCCGAGCGCAAGACGGGCCCGGGCCGATTGCCACCGCAACAAAGGACGTACCGAATGCGAAGCGAGACCATTGACCAGAGGACTATTGACCGCGCGTTGGAGGGTGACAAGGAAGCGTTCGGGATGCTCGTGCGCGCCAATGGCTCGCGCTCGCTCATCGTGGCGGAGAGGATTCTCCGCAGCCCCGAAGACGCCATCTCCGCCGCGCGGAAGTTCTTCGTATTCACGTACACAAATCTGAAGAAGCTGAGAGACCTGGGCATTCCCGAGTTGTGGCTCATGCAGAACCTTGTGCGCGTCTGCGGCGACGTCCTCAAGGAGGCCACTAAGAAGGGCGTCGCGCCCCCGCCGTGTGAGTTCCCGAAAGACCTGGCCGAGGCGGGTCTGCTCGATACCATCGGCGCGCTGCGCGTTGCCGGGGGAACATCCGGCGCGCTCACTGCGGCCAAAGCGGCAGCGGACACGACCTCCTATGCGGATGCGTCTGCCAAGGCGGACTCTCGCGCCCGCGCTGCCCAGTTGGTGGCCAAGAGACGAGAAGCGGTCAGGAGGGCCATAGACTGTTTGCCGTTCCTCGAGCGTACCGCCGTCATCTTCAGGGATTGGGACGGTACGAGCTACCTTGAGGTGGCCGAGATCCTGCGCGTTAAGCAGGACGATATGCGGAAGCTTCTCACCCGCGGCAGGAAGGGTGTGGCGGAGATGCTGACGCCGCCCGGTGGCTTCGGTCAAGAGGCTTTGGGTGGCTCTGAGAGTCGGACGTCGCTAACTGCTGCGGCGGAAACCCCGAGTTCGCCTGGGCTGCCGGCCGACTCTGGCGCGGAAGGCACGGCCCAACTACGCCAGGCCGACTCACGGGGCGTTGCGGTGTCTGCCGACGCTGGTGTGCAAACTGCACCACTTGATAGGAAAGCCGCCCGTGAGCTGTCCCGCCGACGGGCCGAGTGCAAGAAGCTGCACGATAAGATATGGCTCGTCGCCGGGGGTGAACTGGGCCCGAGCGAGATTGTCTCCATCATGGCCCACGTGCGGCAGTGCCCCGAATGTGCGAACCTCCTCAGAACGGCCTCGGCTGTGGTTGAGGCAATACGCGACGCCGCCACGCTCGAGGATAAACCTCTCATCGCCCCCGAGATGCTCTGGAGGGAAGTCGAACCGCTGTTGGTGAAATAGGTTCGCGGCCTGGCCAGTGGCGACCCCTCCACCTCCCCTGGTCCCTCCGTCCCTCGTTGCTGCGCCGCTGACCCGACATTTTCCCTTGGGCGCTATACCCTGACATTATCCCTTTGGCTCCACACCCTCTAACAACACACTTGACAGCGTATTGGGGACGGCTCATTATTCTACGGTGTTTTTTGCCGTGTGCTGCTGGATGGAACTGCTCACCACGGGGTGGGGGAGGAAGGAGAAATGACTACCAGTTTTCCTGAATGTAAGAAGTGCCACGACGGAGTGCTCATCCCATTGAGCGACTACGGGAGAGACGGCGCGCCCATAACCTATAAGGCCTGGGTGTGCTCCAATCCCAACTGCGGTTTCAACGTGCGAATTGACAACGGCGAGATAAGCCTGGGTCGGACCGTAGGTCCTTCCAGTAAATAGAGTTACGTCTCGCCGGGGCCTTGTCGGACGGCCGGGCCGTGCATACTTGATTCATCCAGTGCACACAGTTTCAGACCCGGTAAGTCGGCCGGAGCCGTTCCCGCAAGTGCTCGACAAATCAAGACATGTTATTCGTAGCTAGAGCGCGACAGGGGTCGCGCCTTACGGGGGCGCAGGCCCCCGTCGCGCTTTGGAGCGGTCCAATTCGCCGCAGTCTGGTGCTTCCGGTCGGTTTGTGCTGCGAGCGCCCGTGACGGGCGGTCGGCGCCCCCTGCGCCATTGGGCGTTCTCCGGCGATTCCGGGTGTGTCGGCGCGCTTCGCAACCGGTCGGAGTGATGTCGTTTGGGGCTCCACAGCCGGCCGGGGGGATGCTGTTCGGGACGCTCCGCGGTAACCTGGCCGTCCGCAAAAGGTGATTTCGCGTGATTAAAGCCATCATATTCGACCTGGACAACACACTCACGGACTTCGTCAAGATGAAGGACATGGCGATCGAGGCCGCTGTCGACGCCATGATAGACGCGGGCCTCAAGCTCTCGCGCGAGGACCTGAAAAAGAGAATCTATGCGGTGTACAAGGAAGAGGGCATAGAGTACCAGAAGGTCTTCGACAAGTTCCTCCAAGACGAGCTGGGCCGCATCGACTACAAGATCCTGGCCTCGGCAATAGTGGCGTACCGCCGGGCTCGTGACTCGGCCCTGGTCCTGTATCCTCACGTCACGCTAACGCTGATGGAACTGGTGAAGCGCGGGCTCAAATTGGCCGTGGTGTCCGACGCGCCGGCCACGCAGGTATGGCTGCGGCTTTGCGACTTGAATCTCCAGCATTTCTTCCACCACGTGATCACTTTTGAGGACACACACGAGCGAAAGCCGAGTCCTCTGCCTTTCAGAAAGGCGCTGTCCCTGCTCGGGGTGAAGGCGTCCGAGGCGCTCATGGTCGGCGACTGGCCGGAGCGGGACGTCGTGGGCGCGGCTCAGCTGGGGATGAAGACGGTGTTTGCTCGCTACGGCGACACCTTCGGTACCGTGAATTCTGGAGCGGATTTCGACATAAACGACATAATCGAGATCATAGATATCGTGGACCGGCTGAACGAGGCGGCGTGAGACGGCCTGAGAGGACACGCCTGTGACGCGGGCGGCACCGCATTGTCAGGACCGAAATGTGAGCAGTGCCGTCTTGCCGGCGGAGTGGCTGCCAGGAGGCACCGGCACAGTGCGCGGGCTGCCGCTCCCGACAGGCGGTACCCATCGGCCGGCGCAGATGCAATGTACGCGACGCCGCTCCCGACAAGCGGTCCCTGTCTGTCAGCGCCGTTGCAGGGTACCGGTCGCCGCTCCGGACAGGGGGTGCCCGTCGGCCGGCGCCGCGGCGGGCTTTTTGCCTGAGGGCTTCCTGCCTTGCCCATCTCCGTAGGTATCGACATAGTTGAAATTGACAGAATCAGAAAAGTAGTTGAAACTCGCGGCGAGCGCTTTCTTACGAAGGTCTACGCGCCCGGGGAGATGATGTTCTGCGCCGGGCGGGTGGACGCGACCGCATGTCTGGCCGCCAGGTTCGCGGCCAAGGAGGCATTCAGGAAGGCCGTCGCGTCCGGGCCGTTCATCGCCTGGCGTGAAATCGTCGTTGTGTCGGCGGAGAGCGGCGCACCGTTCATTCTGCTGCCGGCCGCGATTCAAAAACGCCTCGGCGGAGAGTTCCGCATGAGTATCAGCCATTCGCGTAATCACGCGGTCGCGGTCGTTATCTGGGAGAGGGAGTAG
>JAFGJU010000203.1 GCA_016928935.1 Candidatus Eiseniibacteriota bacterium
GTGGGGTATCGTCCTTTTCTTCATCCCCCTGCTTCTCGCGCGGTATTCGTTCAAGTTGTATGTTGACATGCGGCGGGACCACTTCGACTTTGTGCGAGCACTCACGGGCGTCATAGACGAAATCGACCCTTACACGCGGCAGCATTCGCTCAGGGTGGCGGAGTACGCTGTGAAGCTGGCCAGGGGGCTGAATCTGTCGGAAGGCGAGGTCCAGACAATCGAATATGCGGCGTTGGTCCACGACCTCGGGAAAATTGACATCAGGTACCGCGACATCCTGAGCAAGCCGGGCGCGCTGTCCACTGACGAGCGGAAGACGCTCACGAGGCATCCGAGCGTGGGCGCGGACATTGTCACAAAAGTCAAGTCCTTGAGGCGCGCTTCCGAGATGGTGCGTTCGCACCACGAACGGCCTGACGGGAAGGGTTATCCATACGGCCTGAAGGACCAGGACGTTCCTCTTGGGGCGCGCATACTGAACGTATGCGACGCCTTCGACGCCATGACGTCGGACCGTCCCTACAGGCCGGCCATGACCTCGGAGCAGGCAATCGCGGAGCTAGTACGCTGCGCCGGCACCCAGTTTGACAAGAAAGTCGTGAACTGCGCGGTGCGCATGTACGAAGCCGGCCAGTTCGACGTGCACAAGGACGTCGAGCCTAACGTCATGCGTGCCACGGGCTGACGTCGTGAATTCCTACGCATAGGGCAACCCATCTTGAAGTACAAGGACGCCGGAGTTGACATAGACGCGGCACAGGCCGCCCTGTCAAAGATAAAGATGCTGGCAAGGTCAACCTTCGGTAAGGGAGTGCTGACGGACATCGGGCTCTTCGCCGGCGGATACTCGCTCACACATGCCGGCTTGAAGGACCCGCTGCTTCTCTCCAGCATTGACGGCGTGGGGACGAAGCTTAAGATTGCTTTCGCCGCCCGCAAGTTCGAGTCGGTCGGCAGAGACATTGTTGCCCACTGCTGCAACGACGTGCTGGTGCACGGCGCCCGCCCGATTTTCTTCCTCGACTACGTGGCCATGGGCACGCTCGACTCGGCGGTCCTGGTCGAGCTGGTAGAGGGCATGGCCCGGGAGTGTACAGCCAACGGCTGCGCCCTCATAGGCGGCGAGACGGCTGAGATGCCCGGCTTTTACCAGCCCGGGGAGTTCGATTTGGTCGGCTGCGTAGTGGGAGTCGTCGAACGGGACGCCTTCATAGATGGGAGCAAGATAGCCGACGGCGACGTTATGATTGGGCTTCCCTCCACGGGCCTGCACACAAACGGCTACTCCCTGGCTCGCAAGGCTCTTTTCGACAAGGCCAAGTTCTCGCTCGTTGACTCGCCGGGCGGGCTGGGCACAACGCTGGAAGAGGCGCTCCTCGCGCCGCACAGGGCGTATCAGAAGCCGGTCTTTCAGCTCATCTCCGCGGGACTCGTACGGGGCATGGCCCACGTGACGGGAGGTGGGTTCTTCGACAACATAGTGAGAGTCCTTCCTGAGGGGCTGGAAGCCGTCATAGAAATGGGAAGCTGGCCCGTTCCACCCATCTTCACGCTCATCATCAAACAGGGTGACGTGGACGAGGCGGAAGCGCACAGGGCCTTCAACATGGGCATAGGGTTCGTGTTGTTCGTCCGGCCGACCGGAGTCGACGACGCGGTGTCCGAGCTGAGGGCCATGGGGGAGAAAGCTTACATAATCGGAAAGGTGAGGAGCGGCGCCAAGGCCGTTCGTCTGAAATAGACCTTGCTCGTGGCCCGGATGGGGAGAGGAGGACGTGATGGGTGCGTTCCGGCAGGGGAGCAGGAAAGACACCGCCTACCCAGAGACTCCAAGCGTTACCGACCCGAAAGAAGTCACCCGGGATGACCAACCCGGCGAGGCCGAAGACCGTCTCGACACAGGAAGCTCAGGTCCGGGAAGCCCTCTTGTGGGGCTTGCCGGGCGCAGCCGGCAGATTCAGCATATCCGGGAACTGGTCCAGAAAGTGGCCCTATCCGAGGCGACTGTCCTCATCGAGGGAGAGACAGGCACGGGGAAAGAGCTTGTGGCGAGGGCGGTCCATGCGCTGAGTCCGCGTCGGGCGAAGAGATTCCTCGCACACAACTGTGGTGCCACGCCCGACACTCTAATCGAAAGCGAGCTCTTCGGCCACGTGAAGGGCGCTTTCACGGGCGCCGTCGAGGACAAGAAGGGGCTCTTCGAGGCGGCCGACCAGGGCACGTTCTTCCTGGACGAGATTGCCGATGTCAGCGCCATGATGCAGATGAAGCTCTTGCGCGTGCTCCAGGAGCGCGAGTTCAGGCGGGTGGGCGAGACGCAGCACCGCAGGATAAACGTGAGGATAGTGGCGGCCACCAACCGGGAGCTACTCCGCGAGGTCGAGGCGGGACGCTTCAGACGAGACCTCTACTACCGGCTGAGTGTCATCAAGCTCAAGCTCCCGCCGCTTCGCGAGAGAAGGGAAGACGTTCCCGTCCTCGCGAAGCGGTTCCTGTTGAAGCAGGCGAGAAGGATTGGCCTGGGGGAGATCCAGCTTGAGAAGGAAGCCATGGAGGCGCTGGTGGCCTACGACTGGCCCGGTAACGTGAGGGAGCTGGAGAACGAGCTCGAGAGGGCTGTGACCCTTGCGCTTCCCGCCCCGCGCATATCCGTATACCTGCTCTCCGAGGCGGTCCGAAGCGCCAAGTCCTCCCTGGCCTGCAGCACGAGGGCCGCAGGCACCCTCAGGTACGAGACCGAGCGCGTGGAGCGAAAGAAGATACTGGAGGCGCTGGACTCCTGCCGGTGGAACAAGACGCACGCCTCGCAGGTGCTGGGCCTGAGCAGGCAGGGGCTGCTCAAAAAGATGCGGAGGTTTGGGATCGTCGCCCGGAAGGCGCCCAGCGCACCAGCCAAATGCTCGGACGCGCCACCCGGCCCGCTTGACGACGACCCAGGGCATGAGGGACCCGGACAGGGGGCTACCGGCTGAGGTGGGGCCGGTCACCGGCCAAACCTGGGCTTGCCAACAAGGATTCCAGCATCTATCCTCTAACGCATGCTGCAACTGATATTCTTCTCCGTGCTTTTTGCCGTCCTCGCGTCTGTTTGCTTTCTGCAGCTGCACCTGGGATTTCTCTCTGCAGTGGCCCTCGTCCCGCTCTTCGGGGCCATCCTACGTAACGGCACGACTGATGGGCATGTCCCGGGGCGCGAGCGTCCTGCAAGAGCAAGTGGTGGCCACGACAAGCGGCCCCTTCACGACGGCACACCGTGGGGCTGGGGCGACGCTTGGCGGGAGCTCAAGTGCGGTTTCGGCCGCGGCTGGCTCGCTGGGGTGCTCTTCTTCGGCATCACGTTTTACTGGATTCCGTTCCTGCCTGCCGAGAACGTGACCGTGCCGTTCCTGATGCTGCCGGCCTACCTGGTCATGGCCGCGTACCTCGCCCTCTACATGGGGGTCTTCGGAGCGCTGCTCAGGCTCGTGCACGCCAGAGTGACGACGCGGCTGGTACTGACGGCGCCGTTCATCTGGCTCGTTGCCGAGCTCCTCAGGGCGAGGGGACTCCTGGGTTTCCCGTGGGCCAGTCTCGGCTACGCACTCTACGAGTATCCCGAGTTCATCCAGTTTGCGTCATTCTGCTCGGTCTACGGCGTGAGCTTCGCGCTGGTGCTGGTCAACGCTCTCATCTACGACTCTTTCGCTTCGAGGAAGATGAGGCGTGTCACCGCAGTCGTCGCGGCATGTTGCATCGTCGCGGCAGCGGGCATCTTCGGCACAGTGACGATGCGGGGCGCCGGGACCGCGCGAGTGGCGGGCGGCGACGTTGCTGCCGGCTACAAGGGCTCAGGTGCGGCTCCGGCAGCCGGCGAGCTCAAAGTCGGCCTCGTTCAGCCCAACATGTCGAGCAGCATTAAATGGGACCCTCGGTTCAGGGCACACAACCTCCAGATTCTGCTCGAGCTGACCGAGAAACTGGGGCGCGAAAGGCCCGACCTCATCATCTGGCCTGAGACGGCAACGCCCTTCTATCTTCGTCATGAACCGGCGTACCTGGAGCTTCTGCTCCGGACATTGAACCGTCTCAACGTCCCGCTCTTGATAGGCTTTCCCGACGCTCTGCCCAAAGACAACGAATACGTTTATTACAACTCGGCCGGGCTCCTCGTGCCCCGCTGGGGTCTGGTCCAGAAGTACAACAAGGTGCACCTCGTGCCGTTCGGCGAACGCATCCCGTACGACGACGTGTTCACCTTCTTGAAGAACGTCGAGTTGGGGGAGGCGGATTTCGAGCGAGGAGACACGTACACGGTCTTCAAGCTCGGGACCGAGCCGGAGACGCCTGTGAGACCGGAGGCCAGGGGAGCCACCTTCAGCGTCCTCGTCTGCTTCGAGTCCATCTTCCCGGAGCTAATCCGCTCGTTCAAGCGGAACGACGCGCAGTTCCTCGTCAACATCACAAACGACGAGTGGTTCGGCAGGACGGCCGCCCCGCATCAACACGCTCACATGGCCGTGTTCAGGGCGGTGGAGACGCGCTCCAGCATAGCCCGGTGCGCCAACACGGGGATTTCAATGCTGATTGACCCATGGGGTCGCATCACGCTGCAGAGCGGCCTCTTCACGCGTGAGGCGCTCGTCGGGACCATAAAGCTCGTGCCCGGCGGAACCTTCTTCACTAAGCACGGTTTCCTCCTTCTCTGGCCTCTCGTCGGGGTGGCCGCGCTCGAAGTGGCCGGTGCGTTCGTGTGGCGCAAGCAGCGCCGACCACCAGTCGAGGGACGGGAGTGGGTTTGAGCCGGGTTCGTGGACACGCGGCCGCCACGGCCTTGCACGTCTCGTAACGCTGAGCTTGCTTCAATGTAAGTGTCACCTCTTGAGCGCTCATGCTGTGTCTCCTTGTCTAAAGAAAACAACAGCATAGCACTCGGAGGTGACATTTTCCCTTTGGCACTATACCCTGACATTATCCCTTTGGTTCCACACCTCCTTCAGACGGATTTGACAGCCGGCCTCTCCGTTGGTATATTCAAAAGTCGCGGTCAGGACGGCAGTTACCGGCGCGGAGGACTCGCGTGCTTCCAGTCAGCCCGATCGGAAGATACATGGAGGCCGACTCGGTCGTTCATTCGCTGGACGCGCGCACGAAGAGCGTGTGCGTTCTGCTGGCGATTGTGGCGTGTCTGTCAATCGGCTCTGCGTGGTCTCTGGCCATGGTCGTAGCCTTCTTCTTTCTTGCGGTGGCCTCGGCCGGGACGCGCTTGACAGCGGCGATCGGGAGCGTCAGACTGGCGCTCTTCCTCGTGGCGGTGGCGGCCATTTTTAACTTTTTGTTCTGGCGGCCGGACGGCGTGGGGGAGGCGGCCGGCGCGGCGAGGTCATTCGTGCTCACGCCGCGGCCGCGCCTCGAGGGGCTGAGCCACGGGGTTTTGGTCGGGCTACGCCTCGTCTTGATGGTGAGTTTTGTAAACCTGTTCCTGCTCTCCACGCCGCCGAGTGAGTGCGGAGAGGCGGTCGGCTACTTCGTGCGCCCATTGAGAAGAATCGCACGCAGCGTAGCGGTGGTGCCGCTGGTCGTCATGATAGCATTGAGGTTCATACCGCTGGTCGTGGCGGAGGGTAACCGGATTCTGGCGGCCCAGCGGTCCCGCGGAATGTCGTCCGGTCGCAAGCTCGCAGGGCGAGTCAGAGAGCTGAAGGCTTTGGTCGTGCCCCTCTTCAGGAGCGTATTGAGGAGGGCAGACGAGCTTTCGGTGGCGCTCGACGTGCGGTGTTTCGACCCCTACAAGTTCCAACGCAGCGCGTTCGGCCGGCGGTTGGGCTGGGGCGACGCATCGGCCCTGGCCTGCTCGGCCTGCGTGCTGGGACTGGTGAGACTCGTTGGATGAGCTCAGGAACATCAAACTTGCGCTGGAGTACGACGGGAGTGGCTTTTGCGGGTGGCAGGTGCAGCCCGGCGCACGCACCGCGCAGGGAGAGCTGGAGTCCGCCCTGGCCCGACTCTTGGGCAGCCGGCACAGAGTCGTGGCGGCCAGCCGGACGGACTCGGGTGCCCACGCGCGCGGTCAGGTGGTGAGCTTTCACACGAGGAGCGAGCTCGGGGCGGGGCGGATTCTAGTCGCGCTGAACGCGATCCTGCCGGAGGACATGGTGGTCAGGGAGGCCGGGGATGTCGGGGTCGAGTTCAACGCCCGCCGGAGCGCCAGGAGCAGGAAATACACGTACAGGGTGGTTCTCGGCCCTTCCGCCCTCTGGCGGAGAAGGGCCTGGTCAGTGAGGAGACCACTCGACGTCCCGGCGATGCAGACCGCCTGCGGACTCGTCCTTGGGCTCAGGGATTTCCGGGCCTTCTCCGCTGGGGTTGAGGGAAACGCCGGCACGCTCTGCACCGTGATGGAGTGCCGCTGGCGGGACTGGGCGGAGGGCGCCAGCAGGGGGTACCTGTTCGAGATAGTAGCGGACAGATTCGTGAGGTACATGGTGAGAACCTTGGCCGGCACGACCGTGAGGATAGGCGAGGGGCGGTTTAGCCCGGACGACCTTAAGGCGGCCCTCCAGAGCGGTCTCAGGCACAGGCTTGCGTATACCGCGCCCGCGCGCGGACTTTGCCTCGAGGAAGTGGCATATTAGACTCATTGCGCGAAAACGAAGGAGCGACTCTAGACTCTGCATCCGGGTCAGCAGCACGTCGAGCGCCTGGCTCTGATACAACATGGAGGTTCAAATGAAGTTCTTCATCGACACTGCCAGCGTGAAGGAGATTCGTGAAGCCGCCAGCTACGGAATACTGGACGGGGTAACGACAAACCCGTCGCTTCTCAGCAAGGAGCAGGGCGAGCCGCTGGCCATCCTCAAGGAGATATGTTCCATAGTGGACGGACCGGTGAGCGCCGAGGTCGTCGCGCTGGACAAAGACGGGATGGTCAGGGAGGCGCTCGACCTGGTCAAGATCCATCCCAACATCGTGATAAAGATCCCGCTGACCAAGGAGGGTGTGAAGGCAATCAGGGAACTGAGCCAGAAGGGTATCCGCGCGAACGCCACCCTGGTCTTTTCGTCCAACCAGGCCATGCTGGCCGCCAAAGCCGGCGCCTCATTCGTGAGCCCCTTCATCGGACGCCTGGACGACGCCGGACACGTGGGCATGGATCTTGTGCGAGAGATCGTGACCATATACGGCAATTACGGGTTCGAAACCGAGGTGATAGTGGCGAGCGTCAGGAACGCCCTGCACGTGGTGGACGCGGCCATCGCGGGGGCACCGATAGTGACGTGTCCGTTCAACGTCATCGAGCTGATGTTCAAGCATCCCCTGACGGACGCGGGTATCAAGAAGTTTCTGGAGGATTGGGACAAGATAAAGAAGAGAGGTCAGGCCTAGACCACAGGGACGGAACGAACAGCCACGACTGGAGTGATGCACATGGACACAGGGACGGTTCACGACACGGGACCGCACAGGCCGCGCGGTGGCGGGTCGCGCGTGCCGGCGGTCATCATCCTAATGATTCTTATGTTGACGGCGGGTTTCTTCTTGGGACGAGGCAAGACGGATTCGCTGGCCGGCATGTTCAGCCCCTCCAGTGAATCTGAGTGGCTCGAGGAAGAGGGAACGCGCCCGAAGTCCAGTGACACGCTCGACACGCGTGAGATAGTGCGTTCGCTGGATGACTCCAGGATGAACGCAATCGTGCGGGCTTCCCAGTTGGCGGGCCCGTCCGTGGTCAGTGTCAGCGTGACGCAGACCGTGGTCGCGCGGAGGAGCCCGTTCTTCGGCGACGACTTCTTCCAGCATTTCTTTGGCGACGTGTTGCCTCCGACCGTGTACCGCCAGCGAGTCCCCAGCCTGGGTTCCGGGTTCGTGATCAGCAAGGACGGCCACATCATCTCTAACGAGCACGTCATTCACAACGCCGAAGAGATAAAAGTCACTCTGCCGGACGGACGGCAGTTCGACGCAAAAGTGGTGGGGTCGAACGCGGCCTACGACATCGCGGTGCTCAAGATAGACGCAAAGGGGCTGAGACCCGCCGCGATGGGCGACTCGGACGACCTGGTGGTGGGAGAGTGGGCCATCGCCATTGGCAATCCGTTCGGCTTTCTGCTGAACGACCCCAGCCCGTCTGTCACGGCCGGCGTGATAAGCGCTCTCAAGCGTGACGTGAAGTCTGAAAGCGTGGGAGGGAGCACCGGCATCTACAAGAGCATGATACAGACCGACGCCGCCATCAACCCCGGCAACAGCGGCGGGCCCCTGGTGAACGGCAAGGGCGAGGTCATCGGGGTGAACACGTTCATCTTCACGAGGGGAGGGGGTTCGCTCGGGATGGGATTCGCCATACCCGTGAACACCGCCAAGAGAGTCGTGCGCGAGATAATCAATTACGGTGCCGTCAGAGGAGTGTGGATAGGCATCTCGGTCCAGGACATCACGCCCTACCTCGCGCAACAGCTGGATGTGCGGGATACCAGGGGTGTGATAGTCGTGAAGCTCGAGGACGGGAGCCCCGCTGACAAGGCCGGCGTCAAGGTGGGCGACATCATAAGAAAGGTCCAGGGTGTTCAGGTGGAGAACTCGGACGACGCTGCCAGGAGCATATTCGGTGCCGGGATCGGTGACGTCCTGACGCTCTCCGTCGAGCGAGACGGCCGGACGTGGGAGGCGAAGCTCAAGCTGGTGGAGGTCCCCAAGGACGACAGA
>JAFGJU010000036.1 GCA_016928935.1 Candidatus Eiseniibacteriota bacterium
ATCAAGCTCATGAGGGCCACCATCGGCATTCGGCCGAATCCCCCCCTGGCGCAGCTCGTCTCGTCGAAGACGCGGACTTCGTCCACTCGGCAGCTCTCGGCCCTGAGCAGCATGGGCACGGGGTGCCAGCTGTGGGCCTTGAGGAGAGACGGAGTCGAATGGTCCGCAGTCACCACGACCACGTCGGGCGACAGCGCCATCAGGCTGGGGATTTTCGAATCCACAAGCTCTATCGCCTCGACCTTCGAGGCGAAGTCGCCGTCTTCGCCGGCGCTGTCGGTCTTCTTGACGTGGAAATAGAAAAAGTCATGTTTCTGGAACTCCGCGCGCAGGAGCTCCATCTCGGCGTCCAGGTTCTCGCGCGGAGGCAGGACTTGCATGCCTATAAGCCGCGCCAGCCCTCTGTACATCGGGTACCTGGCGACGGCCGCCGCTCGCAGCTTGAAGCGTTCGGCGAAAGACGGGTAGGGTTTCCGAATCGCAAAGCCCCTGAGGAGGATGGCGTTGGCCGGCCGCTCGTCGGCCAGGGCCCGGTGGGCCTGTTCCAGGAACGAGCGCACGACGGCCGCGGCCGTCTCGGCCCCGGGTTCGAGCGGAGCCGGGTCCGGCGGCCGGACTCCCACGCGCTGAGGGTCGGTGTCGGAGACCGCCTCGTGAAGGCCGTCCCCTCTGAACACGACCACCGCCCTGTGCTCCCGTTCAGTCTGGATGAAAAGCTCCATGCCCGCGGGCAGCTTCACGGATCTTGCGACCTTCTCGCACAGCCTCGCGTTCTCTTCTGAGGATATTCTGCCCGCGCGCCTGTCCGTCACGTTGCCGGCGGCGTCCACCGTCGCGAAGTTGGCCCTGGCGGCCAGATCCCTTGACGTCAGGTCGAAGCCCACTCCGAGAGCAGACAGGACCCCCCTGCCGATGTTGCAGGCCAGCGGGTCGTATCCGAAGAGCGCCATGTGAGACGGGCCGCTGCCGGGCGTGATGCCCGGCGCAATCGGGTCCAGGACTCCGCACGTGCCCTCCGCCGCCAGCCTGTCAAGGTTGGGGGTCCGGGCCGCCTGGAGCTCGGTCTTGCCGTGCCGAGGATCCTGAATTCCTCCCAACCCATCCAGCACGAGCAACACTATCTTGCTCTGCCCCGGCACGACCACGTCGTCCGGCAGTCTGACGGTCGACATCGGAACCCTCCTCGGGAGCGTTGTCAATCGGAGTCGTACGACGGCGCCGCGGGACGGCCGGTCCGCCGACCCCGCCGACGGGCCCCGGGCGCCTCCACCATGCCCGCCGCTGCGCCGAGACGTCAACCCCTAATTTATCCTACCGCACGCCGCAAGGCAAGAGCCGTCTGGCCAGAACCGGCCGCGGCCCGCGCCCGCGGGGCTCCCGCCACGGCCCGGCCCCCCGCGCAGACCGCAGAAAATGCCTATTGACAACTCGTGAGCGTTGCGTTGTAGTTATCTACGGTAGCCATCACTTTTCGCGAGACAGGTGCTCAGCTTACGGTTGACCTGTACCACACAGAAATGCTATTTTGGTCTGGCCGGTCACCGGTCGGCTTCTTTGCGAGTTCCGGACGGCTTCTGCTTTCCGGGAATGTGACACACTCGGGCCCCCTGAGTGGCGGCATGGGACCCGCGGCCACGCAACGACCGTAATGGACGATCGCCTCCGTCAGTCACCGTACGGAGAGGAGGTCAGATGAAGATGAAGATGAAGAAGCAGTTCAAACCGGGGAGCCCGGGCATCAGGAAGCTGATGTCAGACCCCAAGAGGGCCAAGAAGCTCTCGCCCGCCGTTGTGAACGCTCTGAAGTACATCGACAGGAGCCTTCCGAACATCCACTCCTCGACCGACATCAGCAAGGCCCTTCGCCTGAGCAGGGAGCACGTTTCCAGGGCCTTTTCGAAACAGACCGGCCACAAGATGTGGGAGTTCGTGAACAGGCTCAAGGTCGAAAGGGCGAAGCAGATGCTGGCTGCCAAGCCGCATCTGGTGAAGCAGATCTACCCGGACCTGGGCTTCGGCTGCCAGTCCACGTTCTACAACGCGTTCAAGAGGTACGCTGGAGTGACGCCGGGCAGGTTCAGAAAGCAGGGATCGGGTAAGAAGAAAAGACGCTGAGCCGGTCAGCGTCCCTATTTTGTCGCTCATTCGGCGCACCGGGCCGCGGCCCGCGCCTCGCGGGCTGACCAGCGTCTGGGCGCCGCCCGGGTCGGGGTCCGCACGCGGCGGCCGGAGCCCTCTTGCGGCCGCCGACAGCTACTGGCCGACCCCAAGTGTCGTCAGCAGCTTCGCCACTTCCTGTTTGGCCGTGGCGAAGCCGTTGCACCTCCTGATGGGGAAGGTCACGCAGACAGTCTTGAACGCACCCCCGCGCACCAGAGTCCCCAGGTAGTAGTCCTCGGTCTGGCCGGGGAAGGTCCCGGGCAGCAGATAATACAGCGTCTCGGCCTGCGGCGACGGATGGGCAATCTCACAGCCGGCCAGGATGCCCTGCACCTTCAGCGAGTCCAGACCCAGGGACTCGTTGCTCTGCAGCACCCAGCCGTTCAGCAGCGCGAAATCCGTGGACTTGGGTTCGGCGGGAGACACGTACTGAGTCCGCAGGCTGTCCACTCCCAGGTACTGAGTCGCGAATTCGGAGGTGAAGCTTCCGTCGTCGCCCAGGACGGCTATCCCTTCCACGAACATGCTGCCGCCGTTGTCCAAAAATTCCGCGATTCCACCCTGTCCCATCGACAGCCCGGCGGACGACGTGCTGCGCGTGTCCCCGTACCACACTACCTGCTTGAACAGCGGGAGTATCAGACTGATTTCACGCGGCGAGCGGAAACTGCCCTGGTTGGCCACGTCGAAGACCGTGTAGGCGTGAGTCGGAAGGAGAGAATCCAGCACCGCCCGGTAGAACGCATCAGTGGTGGGAGCGCCCGCGACGCTGGGCGGCACGTCGTCAACCAGCAGAACGTCTCCGACGGGCTGGATTACGTGCCACGTGTGCGATATTGCTTCGCTGGACCCCTGGGCGTCGTCCACGGCCCTGACGTACACCGTTCTGTCGCCGTAAGATGTGATGTAGTCGGGCCCTATGGTGGTGTCGGCCCCGGCCACTATGACGGGAGCACCTTCCTGGCCGTCCAGCCAGAGGACGTAATACGCCACCGACGCGTCTCCGTCGGGGTCAGTGCCGCGCCAGTAAAAAGACACGGCCGGCAGCGTCGTGTCCGGGAGGGCGTCGTCTTCGAACGCCACGGACGGCATGGAATTGGACACGGGGAAGGATTGAGTCGCGGGGGACGGGTCCTCCGCGCTCTTGTCGTCCACCGCCTTGACCCAGAAGGTCTGCAGGGCGTAGCCGTTCGGGACCGGCAGGATGAAGTCCTGGCTCTTGGCGACGGTGAAGGTCCAGCCGGACTCAACGGGGTCGGCTCCGTCCAGAGTCCACTGATAGTAGAATCCGATTACCTCGCCGTCAGAGTCCTGGCCCCACCAGTAGAGCTTCACCGCGTACCGCACGGTGTCCAGTGGTCCCTCGACGAACACGCCCGTCTCGGGAGACACGTTTGGGTGCAGCTTTCCGAGGTCCTTCGAGCACCCCGCGAGAGCGACGAACGAGAGGGCCACCAGAAGAGACAGCGCCGCCAGTGCCGCCGCGCGCCCCGCCCGACGGGACGCGAGCGCCTTTGGAATGCTCAGTGAGCCGTTGATTCGGTCTTTCTGTTTCATGTGTCTCGTCTTTCGTGTGTCGGGTGTCTATCCTTCCCGCCGCTCGTCCCGCGGTCAACGGAAGCTACTTCACTATTAGGAACTTCCCCACCTGAGTCTCACCCGTGGTCTTGTCCTCAACGACGAATATGTAAAGGCCGGTCGCGACGGCCTGATCCCTCTTCGATATGACGTCCCAGGCGTACATGGTGCCCGACAGGAGAGGCGCGTTACGCCCCTCGGGGTCTTCAGCCGTGTCGTACACGCCCCTCGCGTCCTCCGCGTGATAGGTGTCTCCGTCGAAGTCGATCTCGTCCACCAAGTCTCCGGAAAGCGTGTATATCCTGAGCATCGCCTTCTTGGGCAGGTTCGTGAACCAGAGGTACCTGTCTCTGAGGTACTCGCCGTCCCACAGCGCCCGCACCCTGTACGGGTTGGGAAAAACGCCGGCCTTGCCCGCGCTCGCCTCAGCCGGCTCGGGGCCCGGCACGACCAGGACCCTGTTCTGCGGCTTTCCGCTCTCCAGGCTGGGCACTTCGGGCGTGCCCGTGTCGTAAGAAGTGACCGTCGCCCAGTACTTGAAGCCGTCTTTCAAGTTCTCCATGACCAGCTTGTACTTGTAACTGACTCCGTCTATTTCGACCGGGTCTTCCAGGAGGGAGAAGCCGGTGTTGAAGCCCGTGGTGTCGACCTTGTCGGCCTGCCTTATCATGTCGAAAGTCTCGTTGTCGGTGCTCAGGTAGACTCTGTAGCCCTCGAAGTCCTGCTCGTCCGTGACGGGATCCCTGGCAGTCTCGGGGCTGTCGTCCCAGCGAAGCGTCAGCTTCTCCCGTCCGGGTATCACCTTGAGAACGGGCGAAGGAGGAGGAGTCGGAAGGACGAAGTTGAAGTCGTAAGCCTTCTGCGCCCAGCTGGCGTTCAGGATGAGGTCCTCCTCGTCGTCGCCCCCCACGAAGGCAAAGGCGAAGGTGAGCGAGTCGTCGGCGCCCAGGACGTCCACGGGCCCCGCCGACAACAGCTCGACCGCGTCGAACTGCGGAGCCTCCGAGCCTTCCGTCAGGTCCTTTTCGCCGTTGCTCATGAGGAGGTACCGCTCGTTGTCTTCGTCCTTGTCGGTAGCGCCGGGGTCCCAACTCCACCAGTTGAAGGACACGAGCGTGTCGGCCAGGTCCACCGGCACGTCATTTCGCTTGATCCCCAACAGCTTTATGCCGGCCCACGAGGGCGCGGCCCCGCTCGCGAAGGTGTAGTGGTGCTCCGTGACCATCCTGAGTGAGTCGTAGTACCCTACGTCCTTCTTGCTGAACCAGCCCGAGGGAGGCCAGGTCTCGTAGGAGTCCTTGTCGCCGGAGGCCAGCTCCGCGTACATGCCCAGGTGGACGGCAAGCAGCGTGCTCAGGCCGATGTTCTTGAGCGTGAAGCTGAACAGCACGAAGGCGTCCGCCAGGTCGTAGCTCCACACCATGCTGCGCTGTTTGAGGAGCAGCCCCTGCGTGACGTGCTCGTCGGGCTTGGTGCCGACGGCGAAGGAATCGCTGTAGAGGGCGATGAAATCCTGCTCCGAGTACGCGCCCGGATGGTAGTACTTGTTGTTGATGAGCGAGGAGACCTCCTCTATGCCCAGCGTCGCCGGAGCGAACTCCACGCCGGCAGCGCTGGCCGTGTTCCAGTAGCCGTCCACGGTGCCGGTGGTGACGAGCGTGTCGCCCTGCGCGTTCACGGCGCCGATCCAGAGCCCGGCCCTTATCAAGTGGTCGACGCCCGAGCCCAGCGGGTACTCCAGGGACGCAGTCCTGTTGACGAAGTTGGTGCCCAGGAAGCCGTAGTTCGTGATTGTCATCCCGATGCCGCTGACGTCGTGGACGCGAAGGTCGTACAGGATCGAGTCGGCCTGAGCCGTTCCGTGGACGCCCGGCACGACCGGAAAGGGAGAGTCGTGGGAGACGTCACCGTAGGCGGCTGCGGCCGCGGGCAGAATGACCATCGACAGAATCGTGACTGACGCCACGCGCCAAAACCGGAGCTTTCGAAGTGAACGCATCAGTGAACCTGCTTCCTTTCTCTTTGTCTTCCTGCCGTACTGCCCGGAGCCCCTGGCGTTATTTTCTCAGCTCGTATATGAGAATTTTCGCGTTGTCTGGGTCGGCCACGTAGACCCTGTCTCCCCTCGCCGCTACCGCGACGGGCCGGCCCAGGAGGTATGAGGGGTCCCAGTTCACGGTCGCCAGGAGGACCCCGGTGCCGTCGTACTTGAGGACTCTGTTCTTTCCAGTGTCGGCGACGTATATGTTGCCCGACTCGTCGGAGTCCGAATCCATTGGCGAGTCGAAGGGGTCCGTCGGAGAGGGCCCGTTTATGAACAGGTAGCAGGACGCGACGGCGTCAGCGGCCAGCTTTTTCACCTGGTTGTGGCCCGTGTCCGTGACCTGCAGGTAAGGCCCGTTGAAGCAGAGGCCTCCCGGCCGCATCACGTAGCCGGTCCCGGCGCCGCTCTCGCTCAAGACGCCGTTACCGCCCAGTGTGTCCCTGTCGCCGGCCGGCGTGTATTTCCAGATGAATTCCTTCTCGTTGTCCGCGACGTACAGGTAGCCCAAGCCGTCCACTGCGATGCCTCCGAACACCGCCCACTCCGCGTCGCTGAAGGTCTGGATGGGCGCGCCGCCGGAACGGCCGAAATGCTTCACAGTCATGTCACCGGCGTCGGCGACGTAGATCTCCTCGTCCGGGCCCTCGGCCAGCAGGATCGGCTTCACCAGCCCCTCCAGCGGGGCTATGAGGGGATGTGCCTGGTCGGTCAACGTCTTGTAGGCGACGACGCGGGCGCTTTCCTGCGCCACGTAGACGAACCCGCCGGTTGTCACCACCACGTCCGTCGCGCCCGGGAGGTCATTCCACATGTAAGTCAGAACGTAGGTGTTGGGCGGGACAGTGTAGCCCCCGGGAGTCTCCTCCGGCTTCGACATCTTCTGGCCGCAGCCGCCCACGAGGCCGCCCACCAGGAGAGCTCCGCTCAAGAGCGACGCCGAGACGAGCAGCAGGAGAGGTCTTCTCCACACCCGGGAGACGCTCCCACGAGCCGATTGCTGAGTCATTCCGGTACTTCGATGCATCTTGTAAGGTTCCTCGAGCTTTGCCCGCCGGCTTCCGTTCGGACCGGGCTCCGGCCGGGACGCGACGCCGGCTAGAACGCGAAGTTCAGAGTGAATATGTTCACGTTTCCGAGGTACTCGCCCTTCATGTATGAGTAGTCTATAGTCCCGTTTATTCCGGCGTACTTCACCTTGAGACCGACGCCGAAGGCGGGGCCCATGTCGTCGGAGTTCATGTCGTACCCGCCCCTCAGGAAGGCCACGTCCGCCAGCTCGTACTCGGCGCCCGCCCTTATGGTCTCCTCGTTGTCGGCGTAATGGTTCATCTCCGCGGCCGCGGTCAATCTGTGCATTTCGTTCTTGACCGGGTCAAACGCGATGCCGAACTTGAACACGGTCGGCGGCGCGAACCCCTCGTAGTCCTGCTCTATCCGCGAGCCGTCCAGCAGCCCCACGAAAGTGCCGGACGGCTTCATCTCCGGCCCGAAGTTGGAGAAGTACATGGCCATTCTGATACTGCTCAGTCCCACGTAGTATTTGGTGCCGATGTCCAGCAGCCAAGAATTGGTGACGGGTCCTCCGACGTCGGTGCCCAGTTCCTCTCTCACGTACTTGACGTTCGCCCCGACCATCAGCTTGTCGGTGAGCCTTCTGGCCAGCGTGACTCCGGCCAGCCAGTCGGTGAAAGCGAACTTCCTGCCCGTTCCGTACGGCATGTACTCGGTGGTCTCGTCCATGGTCGTGCTGAGCGAGCCGAAGAACACGCCCACCGAACCGTTGAAGGCCTCCCACGGCTGAGCGTAGGCGCCGAACGTGTAGTCCACGTCCGCGAACCACTGGATGTGAGTGACCGAGAACCCCTTCTGGGCGACGGTAGCCAGGCCCGCGGGGTTCCAGCCCACGGAGGTCACGTCGTCCACGACCGCGACGTACGCCCCCGCCATCGCGGCGCCGGGCGCGGAGAGCGGCAGCTTGAGGAAGGTCCCCGAAGTGGTCCCGACCCTCTGCCCTCCCAGGCTAACCTGCGAAAGGGCCGCGGTGGGTGCGAGGGCCAAGGCCGCCAGGAGCAGGGCAACCGCGGCCGCCACGGCCGGGCGCTGTAACTGTGTGCGATTTCTCATCGGCTCTCCATCTCTGCTCTCGGTTCTGCTTGCCAACGGCTAAACACTCCGACGCGGGCCGGCTCACCACTCGTAAGACACCGCAAGCCTGAAGTTCCTCGGCACGCCGAAGTACGCGGGGTTGCTGTACTGCGTGAGGTAGTACAGCGTGTTGTACCTGGTCATGGTCCCCACGCCCGGCTCGTACGGCGCGCCGGTCTGTGGGTCCACCTCCGTGACGTTCTTCCTGTCCAGGATGTTCCAACCCTGGAACACGACCTCCAGCAGCCTGTTGTTCCGCAGCTTGAACACCTTCGTGAGTTTCATGCTGAGCTGACTCTCGAAAGGCCCGTTGCGGGAGTAATCCTCACCGCTGTCCCTGCCCTCCGAGTCCTCGGGCGTGTACGCTTCCCCGCTGCTTATGTACCAGTAGAAGTAGATGGACCATCCGGGCGGGATCTTGAACCTGCCCCATTCCGCCGGAGGCGCGTCTATGGGCACCCGGTAGTCGACCCACGAGGTGAACTTGTGGGGTCTGTTCCACCACATGTACTCTTCGCCCAGGTTGGCTTCGCTGAAGTCGCCTCCGGCCTCCTGCACCAGCTTGGCCGCGTTGGGGTCGGAGCTCTTGCCGGTCGCTATCGAGAAGGTGTACGACAGGCCGAACGACAGGTTGTTCGTCCTCTTCTTCTTGAACTCCAACTCCAGGCCCCTGGACCTGGCGTAGTCCACGTTCCTGTAAATGAAGAACGTGGTCAGGAGCGGCTGGCCGGTGGACGGGTCTATGCCCGCCTGCAGAGTGAAGGGCGTCGCCGTCGGGTAGTCGTAGATGTCCTTGTAGAACAGGGTGACGTCCCCGGCCATGTCGTCCGTGAACTGATGCCTGGCCCCCAGCTCGTACTGCACCGCGATCTCCGGGTTCAGGTTTGGGTTTCCTATCCTAGGATAGCTCTCGCTCGAGACCGAAGTGATCTTCGAATAGATGTAGTAGTAGGTCGGCCACTGCGTGAAGTGCCCGTAGTTGAAGAAAAGGTTGTCTCTGTCGGTGATGGGATGCGATATGGCGAGCCGCGGGCTCAAGTGAGCCTTGAAGCGCCGGCCGAACACCTCCTTCGTGTCGTGATAGAAGTTGGCCCTCGTGAAGGAGGTGATGTTGGTGTTGTTCGTGTCGGCGACGGCTCTCTCCAGCGCCTCGCCCGGAAACCAGTAGTCGTACCGGAGGCCGATCTTGGCTATGAAGCCCTCATACTCCAGCTTGTCCTCGGCGTACAGCGAACCCTTGTTCGGGTAGACGTGGAAAAGGTCGTGCTCCCGACCCAGCCCGTCCGGGTCGTACTCCCAAGGCCTCGAGATGCTTATGTACTGCACGTTCTCGTACTGGCTGTCGAACCCGGTTATGAACTCGTGGTGAGGCTCGAACCGCTTGGTGAGGTCCCACGTGATGCCCCACGTCTCTATGTACCTGTCCCTCCAGTCCGAGGCGTCTCCGCTGTCGTAGAAGTAGACGGAATCCAGACTGTCGGGAAGAGCGCTGTCGTCGGGCTGCTCGTAGTCGCTCCAGGTCTTCGCCGCCACGTCCCGGTGCGAGGCGCTGAAATACCTGGATATCTGCAAGTTGTGATAGGAGGACTTGCTTATGTTCTGCCGCCAGAAAGCCGAGAAGCTGTTCTGGTCGCTGGTGATCGTGTAGTAGTGGTCGAGCCGCCGGCTCCACGACCACGGGTAGCTGGTGATGTTCTTGGCCACCTCACCGATGTCGTGCTCCGCGAAACCCTGGCCTATCCCTATCCATTTTGTCAGCGAGACGCCGAACTTGTGGGCGGGACTCGGCACCCAGACCAATTTCCCGATGGCCCTCCAGTTGTTGTCGCTCCTGGGGGTGAAGAACGAGCCGTAGCTGAATTCGGTGCCCAACACCTTGTCCTTGTAGCTGGAGGCGAGCCGCGGCTTCTCACCGTCTGTGTAGACGGGTATGCGGAACGGCCCCACGGTCATAGTGCTCAGATCGTCCGCCCTCGCGGGCATGTCGTTCAAGTCCGGCAGATACGTGTCTGAGACGTCGCCGGACAGGTTCATGAAGAAAGTGATCTCTCCGGGTATCTTCGCCTTGAGCTTGGGCAGAAGATACGCGGTCAGCGGCTCGGGCCCGCCGAACTGGAAGTCTACGTAATCGTAGTTGTAGTAGCTGAACAGCGGGGTGTGGTCCGTGGCGTACGTGATGCTGCCGCGGTACGCCGGCCCCCCTTCTCTCACCTTGACGTCCACGACTCCCGACAGGGCCTGGCCGTACTTGGCGCTGAACCCGCCGGTAATGACGCTCATCTCGGCCACGGAGCGCGCGCCTATGAGGTCTCCGCTGGAGCCGCCCGAGAGGGCGTCCTTCATCTTCACTCCGTCCACTATGTAGACGATTTCGTCGGTCCTCCCGCCCCTCACGTGGAACTCGTCCTTGGAACTGACGATGCCCGCCTGCATGGCCAGCACGTCCTGCACCGTCTCCCCGACGGGAAGGACCCTGAGTTGCTCGCCGGAGATGTTCCTGGTCGTGGACGCCACGTCCACCTCGACCATGGGCCTGGTGGACCAGATCACGACTTCGTCCCTACCGCCGACCGCCACCTGCTGGAGCTCGAAGTTGGCCCTGGCTGCCTGGTCCGCCAAGACCCTGACGTCCTTCCTGACGACGCCGGTGTAGCCGATGAGACTGGCCCGGACCGAATACACGCCGGGCGGAATCCCGACGATGATGTACTCGCCGTCCTCCGAGGACACCGCGCCCAGTTGAGTGTCCAGGACCACTATGTTCGCGAAACCGAGCGGCTTCCCGGTCCCGGCGTCCAGAACCTTGCCCAGGATTCTGCCGACACCCTGCGGGTAGGCGTCCGAGCCGGCAAGGAGCAGGAGCGCCGGAATCACGAGCCGTGGAAAGAGCCGGGAGAAGAAACGCGCCCGGGATTCATGTGTCGACGGCGACCTCGGATAGTCTCTCACTTTCGCCATGGTCCTTCTTGAATCCTCCGTTCGCATGGGAGAAAAACGTGAGGCAGTCAGGCTGCGGCCGGAACCAGAGTGCAACAACCGTATCAAAACGCCGCGGGCGGAGTCAACACCATTCGAGGCGTCACCCGCGCTCGGCGTCTATTATCTTCTGCACTCTCCCGGCGTGCCTGCCGCCCTCGAACGGCGTGGCCAGCCATTCCCTCACTATGCGCCGGGCGTGTCCGGAGTTGACCACTTTGGACCCGAGGGCCAGCACGTTGGCGTCGTTGTGCGCCCGGCTGTTCCTTGCGGTCTCGACGTCGTGGCAGAGGGCCGCTCGTACTCCCTTGACCTTGTTGGCTGCTATGGAAGAGCCGATTCCCATCGTGTCCACCACGATACCCTTCTGGCATTCACCCGACGCCACGGCCCTGGCCACCGCCAGGGCGAAGTCGGGGTAGTCCACGGGCTCGGGCCCGTGCGTGCCGTAGTCTTTGACCGCCACCCCCAGCTCTTGCTCGAGGTATTTCTTGAGCTGCTCCTTGAACGCGAACCCGCCGTGGTCGGCGCCTAGGGCCAGCGTGCCGGAGTCCGACGCCTTTACACGGGTCCAGGAGGCCTCGGCGGGCGCCGCAGTTCCGCCGCTCGCGGCCGGGACGGGAGCACGATCAGCGTCCTGACCGGAACCGGCTGCCCTGCCTTGGCCACCTGCCCGACCGGTCGGCCCGGTCGAGCCCTGAGCCCTGCCGGCTCCTTTACCCGAAGTGCCGCCTTTGGCTCCCGCTTCGTCCGCGAGCGTCTCTTCCAGAACCTCGCGGACCACCTTCCTGATTCTATCGGGTGTGAACTTCGAACCTTCCATGCCTCGCCTCGTTGTTGGTTCCGGACTGGGTCAGCGAACGGCCCCCGTCTGCCGGCCCGCTCTTCGGTGCCCCGACGCTTTGTCCTGTCCTGCACACTTCTCCGCTTCGTTCGCGCCGCCCCTCATGCTCACGGCCGGCTCCAGGCCGACACCCGTGGGGCACGAGTCTCACGCGCAGCGCGCGAGCAATCTCTCCAGCGCCCCGGCGGCGTTCGACGTAACTTCGCGCGAGGACGAGCCCGCGTGCAGACCCTGCTGGATCTGGCCGGCGGCAACCACCTGCCGGCCGTCCACGAAGACGTGCCTCACGTCCGAGCTCCTGGCCGAGAACACGATTCTGGTGGCCGGGTCGCAACCGGCCCCGCAGAACGCGTGCTCCTGCGAAACGTCTATCACTATCAAGTCCGCCTTCTTCCCGGGTTCCACGCTGCCGACGACGTCGCTGATGCCCAGGGCCTTCGCCCCTCCCAACGTCGCCGCTTCCAGGAACAGCGCCGCCCACGGATACCCGCTCCCGTTCTTCAGGCTCTGGAGCAGCGCCGCAGTCCTCATTTCGTGGAACATGTCGAGGTTGTTGTTGCAGGGCGCGCCGTCCGCGCCCAGCGACACTGCCGCGCCCTCCCGCACCAGGCGGCCCACGTCGGCTATTCCGGAGGAGAGCTTCAGGTTGCACGACGGGCAGTGCGTCACTTTGACGCCGGAGTGAGCCAGAATCTTGAAGTCGTCGTCCTCTAGGTGTACGCAATGCGCCAGGGCCAGGTTCGGCCGCGCGAGCCCCAGGGATTCAAGGTACCCGACCGGAGTCAAGCCGTGCCGGGACTTGCAGTCCGCGAGCTCGTCCGCGGTCTCGGACGCGTGCGAGTGGACGAGAAGGCCCATTTCGCCGGCCTTCTCGGCCACGCTCCTGAGCAGGCCCTCGCTGCAGCTTTCCAGGAACCTCGGCGCGAAGGCGTAGTTGAGCCTCCCACCCTCCGCGCCGTGCCACCTGGCGTGAAGCCGCAGCGCTTCGGACATGGACTCCTCGGCGGTCTCTTTCAAGCCCGGAGGCACGCGGTCGCCGGCGTCCATCATGGCCTTGCCCGAGAAGGCTCTGATGCCGCTCGCGCGGACGGCCTCGAACACCTGGTCCGTGTGGTGAACGCTTCCCATGTCCAGCACGCACGTGGTGCCGCCCCTCAAGAGCTCGTGACAGCCCAGCGCGGCCGACGCGCGCATCGAATCGGAGTCGTGCGCCGCCTCCAGAGCCCAGATTCTGTTCAGCCAGTCCGCAAGCACGACTCCCTCGGCCTGGCCCTTGAACAGGGTCTGGCAGAGGTGCACGTGGGTCTGTACAAAGCCCGGAAGAACGTAGCAGCCGCTCACGTCCAGAGTCCGGACCCCGGACGAGACGGACGGCGAACGCAACGGCCCGGACACATTCCTGCCCACACCCGCGATGACGTCGTTCTCTATCAGCACGTCGGCCCGCAGCACTTCCCTCGAAGGATTCATCGTCACCACGGTGCCGTTCGCGAGCAGCGTCGCGTTCAAAACGTCCTCCTTACTGTGGGCCGGCTTCCCGACGCGGTCCGGGTCGCTCGCCAGAGACGACCCGCGGCGGGTTCGGGATCCCGCCCGCGAC
>JAFGJU010000204.1 GCA_016928935.1 Candidatus Eiseniibacteriota bacterium
GCCAGAAAGGCGCCGAAGCCGACCGTGGGCACCAGCGTGTCCGACGTCCGAGCGAGAGCCGCCCCGATGTCCGTGAGGAAGGTCGAGCCGCAGAGGCCGTACAGGAACGACATGCCGTACAGCATTATTGCCGACGAGAAAGCTCCGAGGAGGAAGTACTTGATGCCGGCCTCATTGGACTTGACGTCCCGGTATGAGTAGCCGGCCAGCACGTAACACGGAATGCTCGCCATCTCGAGGCCCACGAAAATCATGATGAGGTCGCCCGCGGACGCCAGCACCATGAACCCGAACGTGGCGAACAGCATGAGACAGTAATATTCACCCAGGCTGATGCCGGAAATGAGACGCTCGTCCGGGCTCGTCATGACCGCCAGGAACGCGGCCAGCAGGAACACGACCTTGATCGTAGAAGTGAACGGGTCCGACACGAAGGCGCCGTTCAGGGTAGTACCCTTTGCCAGCCAGCCCGCTCCAGCGACCGCCAGCGCCAGTCCCAGCCCGACCAGCGACAGCCACCAGAGCAGTGTCTTCCGCTCGGCCGGCAGCAAGAGGTCGGCCACCAGCACGGCGAAGGCCAGAAAAGCGACGACAAGCTCCGGCGCCATGAGCCTGGGGTCGAAACTCACTAAACTCAAACGGGCCTCCTAGTTCGGTACCGACCGGCGCCGCCCGTCCCGAGGCGGCATCCCGTCGCTACACTCCCCTCAAGAAATGCGAAAGTGACTCCATCGAGCTGTTCATGAAGTCGATGATGAGCCACGGATAGACGCCGATGAACACGGTCAACACCTGCAGCGGGACCAGCGTCACCAGCTCCCTCGCGCTCAAGTCGGGGAAGCCGGCGTACTTCTCCTGGGGTTTGCCCAGGAACATGCGCTGCAGAGTCCAGAGGAAGTATCCCGCGGTTATCACGATGCCCACGGCGGAAATCATCACGATGGTCTTGAACACAGGGAACGCGCCCACGAACGTCATGAACTCGGCGATGAAGCCCGCCAGCCCCGGCAGCCCAAGCGAGGCGAAGCACGCCAGGCTCATTATACCGGTGTAGATGGGCAGCTGGACCGCCAGGCCGCCGAAGCCGTCGATGTCCCTGTGGTGCGCCCTGTCGTAGATGACGCCCACCAGAAGGAACAGGGATCCCGTGATTATGCCGTGCGCGAACATCTGCAGCATCGCGCCGTTCATGGCCGTCGGAGTCATGGCCGCGAGCCCCAGCAGCACGTATCCCATGTGGCTCACGCTCGAGTAGGCCACAAGTTTTTTCAAGTCCTTCTGGCCCATGGCCACCAGCGCGCCGTACACGATGTTGATGACGGCCAGGACGGCCAGGAACGGCGCGAAGTCCCGGGCCGCGTCCGGCAGGATGGGATAGCTTATCCTGAATATCCCGTACGTCCCCATCTTGAGGAGGACTCCCGCAAGTATCACGCTGATCGCGGTCGGTGCCTCCACGTGGGCGTCCGGAAGCCAGGTGTGGAACGGAAAAACGGGCACCTTGATGGCGAACCCGAGGAACAGCGCCAGGAAGAGTATCATCTGGAGCCCGGGCGCGAACGGGTGCGTTTTTCCCAGCTCCACGATGTCGAACGTGTGCGGGGTGGTCGAGAAGTACATCGCAAGTATGGCCAGCAGAATGGCCACGCTTCCCAGCAGAGTGTAGAGGAAGAACTTGATGGCCGCGTACTCGCGCCTCGGGCCGCCCCAGATGCCTATGAGGAAGTACA
This sequence comes from Candidatus Eiseniibacteriota bacterium, assembly GCA_016928935.1. GTDB lineage: Bacteria > Eisenbacteria > RBG-16-71-46 > JAFGJU01 > JAFGJU01 > JAFGJU01. Next base: position 1,731 of record JAFGJU010000204.1, read on the forward strand.
TCGGCACCAGCATCGCTTCCCAGAACACGTAGAAGAGAAAGAAGTCGAGCGCCACGAACACGCCCGTCATCGCCGTCTGGAGAAGAAGGAAGAGCGCGAAGTACTGCTTCACGCGGTCCTTTATGCCGAAGCTTCCTATCACCGACATGAACGACAGGAGCGCCGTCAGGAACACCATCGTGATGCTGATGCCGTCCACCCCGACGTAGTACCAGACGTTTATCTGCGGTATCCACGAGGCCCTCTCCACGAACTGGAAGTCCGGAATCGCCCTGTTGTAGGCGACCATTAGGACCACCGAGAAGACGAATGAAATCCCGCTGAACACGGTCGAGGTTGCCTTGACGGCCTTCTCGTTCTCGCTGCTCATCAAGAGCACCACTATGGCGCCCACGAGGGGTATGAAGGTGACCAGTGACAGAACCGGAAGCTCCATTCAGTTCTCCTCCGTCTTCGGTTTTCTTCGTTGATGCGGTGCCCGCGCTCCTAGCGCAGGAACTTGACTATCAGGATCGCGCCGAAACCTATCAGTATCATCAGAGCGTACTGCTGAACGTACCCGGACTGAACCCTACGACCTACCCTTCCGAAAAGCTGGGTCAGCCAGGCGACACCGTTCACCAGGCCGTCTATGACGTAAAGGTCAAACCATCTCTTGGCCCTGCTCAGGATGACCGTGACCGAAGCGGTGCCGTTCACCGCGCCGTCTATGACGGCGAGGTCGAACCCGGACAGTCCCCTGGTCAGCTTCACGAGGGGCCCTATGATGAGCGCCTGGTATATCTCGTCGACGTAGTACTTGTTGTACAAAAGCTTGTACAGGAGCGGCAGTCTCTTCGAGAACGCTTCCCTGCTCACCCAGCCCTTCATGTAGGTCGCGTAGGCCAGGAGAATCCCCGCGCCCACGACCAGAAGCGACGTGGCCATGACCGCGTAGTCCGGACCGTGGTGGGCGGCGTGAGCGCCCTCTCCCACGGCACCCGCCACACCCTGCGCCGCCGCTCCGGCGTGCGCCTGGAGCTGGGCGGTCGCGCCGTGCACGGCCTGCACGGCCGCGCCCACCGCTCCGTGCGCCTGGGACCCCGTGAGGAAACTCACTATGTTGGTCTTCATCCACGGCAGCCCGACCCATCCCGCGCAGACCGCGAGCACGCCCAGAACGGCCAGCGGCACTGACATCACTGCCGGGGACTCGTGGGCCTTCTTCTTCTCGCCGCCTGCGAATACTATGAAATACAGCCTGAACATGTAGAACGCAGTGAGTGCGGCCCCCGCCACCGCCAGAACGTAGAGCGTCGTGTTGCCGGACTGCCTGACGGCCACCAGTATCTCGTCCTTGCTCCAGAATCCGCTGAACGGCGGCACTCCGGCGATGGCCAGACACGCCGCCAGGAACGTGAGCGAGGTCACCTTCATGTACTTGCTCAGGCCTCCCATCTGCCTTATGTCCTGCTCGTGTATCGCGTGGATGACGCTGCCGGCCGCCAGGAAGAGGAGCGCCTTGAAGAAGGCGTGCGTCATCAGGTGGAACATGCCGGCCACGTAACCCCCGCAACCCAGGCCCAGCATCATGTAGCCGAGTTGGCTCAGGGTCGAGTACGCCAGGACTCTCTTGATGTCGAACTGCGTGCACGCGATGGTGGCGGCCATTATGGCCGTGATGCCGCCGATCGTGGCCACGACCAGGGACGCCTCCGGGCTCGCAGAGAAGAGCGGGAAGCAGCGAGCCACCATGTAGACTCCCGCGGCGACCATCGTGGCCGCGTGGATGAGAGCGCTGATGGGAGTCGGGCCCTCCATCGCGTCGGGGAGCCACACGTGTAGCGGGAACTGCGCGCTCTTCCCGATGGCCCCGCCGAACAGGAAGATCGTGGCGACGGTCAGGAACGCCGGAGTGAACTGTCCGCTCCCGGCTGCATGGAAGACCTCTTTGAACTGGAACGTGCCGGCAGCGGACGCCAGCATCAGGACGCCGATGAGGAACCCGAAGTCTCCGACTCTGTTAGTGATGAACGCCTTCTTGCCGGCGTCTGCCGCGCTCTTCTTCTCAAACCAGAACCCTATCAACAGGTAGGAACAGATGCCCACAAGCTCCCAGAATATGAACAGCAGGAAGAAGCTGTTGGCCAGCACGAGGCCGTACATCGAGAACACGAACAGGGATATGTACGCGAAATAGCGCGAAAACCTGGTATCGCCGTGCATGTAGCCGACGGAATATATCTCCACCAGAAGGCCCACCACCGACACCACGACCAGCATCAGGGCACCAAGCGGGTCCGCGGTCACCCCTATCGACACCAGGTAGTCGCCCGTGGCGAACCAGGGGTAGCTCACGTCCACTGCGCGGCCGGAAATGACGTAGAACAGCGTCGCGAAGGACAGCACCGAAGATATCGAGGCGGTCGCGATGGCGGGGGCCGCCCCGACGTTCCCGGGCATCCTTCTTCCGAAGAAGATCGTGAGGGCGAACCCCAGAAACGGAAGAAGAGGTATGAGAAAAACCGCTGTGGTCAACTAAGTTCTCCTGACTGCCTTCCTGGCGCCGGCGCTCTTTGCGCGCTCAGGCCGCGCCGCCTTGCTCTCGTCCACGATTTTCTTGTCGAACAAGATCTCGCCCAGTATCAGGCGCGCCGACGGGTCGGCCGGGTCGAGCTCGAGAGCCCTCTCGACCTCTTCGAGCGCCTCGTCTATCGAGCCCTTCTCAACGTACAGCAGAAGGCCTATCTGGTAATGCGCCTCGGAGAAGCGCGGGTTGATGTCTATCGCCCGCCTGAACATCCCGATTGCTCCGTCCACGTCGCGCAGGTCGCTCAGCAGCACTCCCAGTCGGAAGGCCGAGTCGGCGTCGCTGCCGTCCAACTCCACCACCCGGCGGTAGTGCCTGGCGGCGTTCTCCTTCTGGTGAAGGTCCGCGTACACCTGTGCCAGTCTCCGGTGGGCCGCCGTGAAGTCGTCCAGAAGCTCCACCGCCCTTTCCAGCCTTGTCACGGCCGACTCCAGGCTCCCTTCGTCGAAGTCCAGGACGCCGGTCATGTAGTGGGCCGCCGCAGAATCGGGCTTCTTGGCCAGCAGCTTCTCCACCACCGGCCTCGCCCTTGAAAACTTCCTCTCCTGGATGAGCAGGAGACCCGCCCAGTGGAGCGAAAGCGCGAACTCGGGGTTCAGCTCGTAGCACTGCATGAGATGCTGGGCCGCCGCTGACTTCTCCTCCTCCAGGGCCTCCAGCAGGCCGAGGAGGAAACGCGCCCCTTGGAGCTTCGGGTTGAGGGACGAGGCCTTCTTCGTGAGCTCCCTGGCGGCGCCGAGCTCGCCCAGCGCCAGACTGCACGCGGCGCCGTACAGATGAGACACCTCGTGCAGAGGGTCCACCTGCGCGGTCGCCCTGAACTCCGCGAGCGCGCCGTGGAAATTCCCTTCGTTGAACAGTGCCATTCCGGTTGCCATCATGTCGCTGACGCTTCCCTTCGCGCGTGTCCTCCTGTGCTTTTCCCCCAGTCTCGTCCCGCACTGGAAGCAGTACCGGTGCTGGTCTGGGTTGTTAGTCTGACATTTCGGACAAATCATGACCGCACAACCCCGTGCCCCTACCACCTGAGAATGTTGAACTTGTCCGCAAAGACCGCCTTGATGCTCTTGTACAGCGCCAGTATCAACGCCAGTCCGACCGCGGCCTCGCCCGCTGCGACCGTCATCACGAAGACGGAGAACACTTGTCCGTTCAATGTGCTCGTCTCGACGAAACGCGAGAAAGCAACCAGGTTCAGGTTCACGGCGCCCAGCATTATCTCGATGGAAATGAGAATGCCGATGGCGTTCCGTCTCGTCAGCACCCCGAAGAGGCCGATCACGAATACGACCGCTCCGAGCGCCAGGTATTGGGACAACGGCGTCATTTCCTTGTGATTTCCTTTCCCAGGAAGACCGCGCCCACGAGGGCCGCCAAAAGCAGCACGGACGCCACTTCGAACGCCTCCACGTGGGTCGAAAGGAGCTGCCTCCCGATTATCTTGATTGTGTCCTGCTGAGGCCCCGACTCGAGTGACGGCCACGACGAGGCCCGTATGACCGATACCAGCCCCGCCAGGAGAGCGATGCACAGCAGGACTCCGGGTATCACGAGATAGTTGGTCTGTCGGACCGACGCGGAGGTGATCCTCTCGGTCAGGACTATCGCGAATATCATCAGCACTACAATCGCTCCGACGTAGACGAGTATCTGCACGACGGCCAGGAAGTCGGCGTCCAGCAGCACGAACACGCCCGAGAGCGCGAAGAACATCGCGGCCAGAGAAAGCGCGCAGTGGAACACGTTCTTGAGCGCCACGGCTCCGATCGCGAACACGACCGCGGCCGCGGCCAACATCTTGAACGCCAGGGGCGCGCTCAGCAGCTCAGACCAGTTCATCCTGCGCTCGCCTCCCGTCTGACGCTCGGCTTCTCCAAAAGATCTTCCTTATGATAGATGAGGCCCTCCCGCGTCGTCGTGGCCAGCTCGTACCTGGACGAAAGCTCCAGCGCCGAATGCGGGCACGCCTCGGCGCAGAGGTTGCAGAACATGCACCTGGAGATGTCCACGTCGAAGACGTCCACCTTCCTCTTCTTGCCCTCTCCGGGCGAAGTCTCGATCGTTATGAGATGGTCCGGACACGCCCTGGCGCAGAGGGTACACCCTATGCACTTCATCTCCTGGGTCTCCGGGTCCACCTTGAGCACGTGCAGGCCTCTGTATCCGGGCGGCAGCTCTCTCTTCTCGTAGGGGTACAGCAAGGTTATCGGGCGCGAGAACAGGAACCGCAGCGTCACCTTGAGGCCTTCCATCAAAGGCCTTACGGCGGCCACGACGAGGCCCGGTATGTTGTTCTTTCTGCTCATCTGCTCTCTGCTATGCGCTATGCACTATGCACTCTGCATTCTGCGCGCTGCGCTTCGCGCTCCGTTCTCTCTGCCGCTCTCTGCCGCTCACTGCCGCCCTCTCTGCCTTCCACGCTTCCACTTCGTGCCGGGACTCCGTTCTCTTCCGCGTGTTCCCGCGTGTTCCCGCGTGTTCCCGCGTGTTCTCCCGTGTTCTCGCGTGTCCTCGCGTGTTCTTCTGGACCGATTCCCGTCGCCCCCGGCTCCCCGGTAACGCCGACTCAACCGGTCCTAGACCGCCGCCATCACGAGCCCCGTGACCAGAAGGTTTAGGAACGCCAGCGGCAACAGTATCTTCCAACAGAAGGCCATCATCTGGTCCACCCTGAGCCGCGGATAGGTGGCCCTGACCCAGACCATCAGGAACATGAACGAGAACGCCTTCAACAGGAACCACACGAAACCCGGCAGCACCGGACCGTGCCACCCTCCCAGAAACAGGACAGTGGCCATTGACGACATCACGAACATGTTTGCGTACTCGGAAAGAAAGAAGAATGCAAAGCGCAGGCCGCTGTACTCTGTGTGGAATCCCGCCACCAGCTCCGACTCCGCCTCCGGTATGTCGAACGGAAGACGGTTCACCTCGCCTATGCCGGCGATGACGTAGATCACAAACCCGACCGGCTGCAGAAACACGTACCAGACGTGCTTCTGCGCCTCCACGATCCCGGAGAGGCTCAGCGTCTGAGCGAGCATGAACACTCCCAGCACTGACAGGAGCAGCGGCACCTCATAGCTCACTATTTGCGCGGCCACTCTCATCGCGCCCAGTAGCGAGTACTTGTTGTTGGAGCCCCAGCCGGCCATGAAGATGCCTATCGTGGTCACGGATGAGACCGCGAACACGAACAGCACACCCATGTTGATGTCGCGCGCCACCAGGCTCTTGGAGAACGGAATCACGATGTACGCCACGACCGTGCTCATGAACACGATGAGCGGGGCCAGTATGTAAACCGGCCTGTCCACGCCGCGCGGCACGATGTCCTCTTTCAGGAAGAGCTTGAGCGTGTCGGCGATGGACTGCGCCCAACCGTGGAACCCCCCCGTGTGCAGGGGCCCCCTTCGCACCTGCATGTGCCCGACGACCTTCCGCTCGAACCACACCATGAAGAGCACCATGAGCGTGATGAAGATCACCACGGCCAGGAACGCCACGGCCATCACGCCCAGCTCGTAGAACTCCCTGGGCATCAGGTTCGGCAGAAAGAGCCAGATGAATTTGAGAGACTCTATCAATCCCATGTTGCTTTCGGTCGTCCGCTCGCCTCTCCGGCCGAGCCGGACCCCGCCGGCGTCCCGCCCTGCTACCGCGTCGCGCCGCCCACCGCACACCCGGCCGCCGACGGCCGGGAGGGCTCGCTAACGGTCCACCTCTCCGAGGACTATGTCCATGCTACCGAGGACGGCGACCATGTCCGCCACGAGAGCGCCCTTGCTCATGGCCGGCAGCGCTGCCAGGTTGATGAAGGACGGCGCCCTTATCTTGACCCTGTAGGGGCTCGCGGTGCCGTCGCTCATCACGTAGAAACCGAGCTCTCCCTTGGGTGCTTCTATTCTGGAGTAGGCCTCGCCCTTTCTGGGCTTGAGCACCCGGGGCATCTTGGCGGTGAAGTCCCCTTCCGGAAGGCCATCCAGAGCCTGCCTGATTATCCTCGCCGCCTGGCGCATCTCCATCACTCTGACCGCGTACCTGTCGAAGACGTCGCCCGTCTCCCCCGTCGGAATCACGAAGTCCATCTCCGGATAAACCGAGTAGGGCGCGTCCCTCCTCAAGTCCCACTTCACGCCCGAGCCCCTGAGCACCGGGCCGCTCACCGCGTACGATATGGCCTCCTCGCGCGTGAGCAGGCCCACGCCCTTTGTCCTGTTCACGAAGATGGCGTTCTCCGTCAGGAGCTCCTCGTATTCGTCCACGCGCTTGTCGAACGTGGACAGAAACTTCCTGGTCTTTTCCACGAACGCCGGGGTCGCGTCTCTGGCCACTCCTCCGAACCGAATGTAGTTGAATGTCATGCGGGCGCCGCACAGTATCTCCAGGGCGTCCAGTATGTCTTCTCTTTCACGGAAGCAGTACAGAAGGGGGGTCATCGCGCCCAGGTCGTTGGCGAAGGACCCCAGCCAGACCAGGTGGCTCGCGAGACGGCTCATCTCGACTGCGATGACCCTGATGAACTCCGCTCGCCTGGGAACCTCCACGTCCAGCAGTTGCTCCACGGCCAGGACGTACGCCAAGTTGTTCGACATGCCGGCAACGTAATCCAGCCGGTCGGTGAGAGGGATGGTCTGTATGTAAGTCCTCGACTCGGCGAGCTTCTCGATGCCTCTGTGCAGGAAGCCAACGTCCGGGAACACGTTGACCACGCGCTCGCCCTCGATGGTGAGGCCGAGACGCAACACGCCGTGCGTGCTGGGGTGCTGGGGCCCCATGTTTATGAACAGACTGTCTGTCTTGAGCTCGGGCATTTACTTGCTCCCGATCCCCGGCACTGTCCAGCCGCCCTTTTCCGGGTCGTATCCCTCGTCTCCGGGGAACTTGTCCTCGTCGGCCAGGACGTAGTCCTTTCTCAACGGATAACCCTCCCACTCCTCGGGCATCAGGATCCTCCGCAGGTCCGGGTGGCCGCTGAAATTGACGCCCAAGAGGTCGAATACCTCCCTCTCGTTCCAGTCCGCTCCCTTCCAGATGCAGGTCAAAGACGGCACAACGTCGGTCTCCGCAGCGC
>JAFGJU010000205.1 GCA_016928935.1 Candidatus Eiseniibacteriota bacterium
CAGGAGGTTTCGCAAGGTGTTCGGCCTCAACTTGTACCCCGGCTTAAGCTTGCAATCCAAAGCGCCGGTCCCTAGAATAGCGGCGGGCACCCTTGCATTTGGCCGCAACCTACTCAACGACCGTTACCTGGCAGCGTATCCTGTGGGGCAAAGAAACGTTTTAGCCGAGCTGAGCGACGATGAGCTTGTGCGGGCCGGCCGGAAGCACGACCACGAGGCCTTCGCCGAGCTGGTTAATCGCTACAAGCACAGGGTCTACTGGCTGGTACGAAGGATGCTGGGGAGCGAAGAGGACGAGGACGTTGCGCAGGAGGTCTTCCTGAGGGCCTACGAGGCGCTTCCCGCGTTCCGCGGCGACTGCAAGTTCAGTACGTGGATATACAAGATCACCCGCAATCTCTGTCTGGCCGAGCTCAAGAAGCGCGGCGTGCGCGGCGAGCCTCTGTCACTCCAGGCGGAGAGCGACGAGAAGATACACCGCCTGCTGGCTGCGTCCGAGCGCGACCCCGCCGAGGGCGTCGAGCGACTGGACCTTTCGAGGAGTGTACGCCAACTCATGGAAAGGCTGCCGGTCCAGTACCGCACTGTGCTGACGTTGTTCTACTTGAACCAGGCGACGTACGAGGAGATAGCCGAGATCATGGACGCCCCGCTGGGCACGGTGAAGACGAACATACACCGCGCCCGCCTGCAGCTGAGGGAGCTTGTGCTTGCCGACGCGGGCCTGGCTGGGGCGGAATACGCGTCCGGGTCCGGCGGAACGGCGGCGGATGGTCTCGGGGCGCGCGGCAGGGGGCGAGCGACCGATGAGGGAGGTGCTTTCGATGCGGAACCCTGAACGTGGATGCGGAGAAAACGTGGAGCTCATCATCCGGCATCTTGACGGGCTCCTTTCAGCGGAGGAGTCGGCCGAGCTCGAGGCCCACCTGGCTGGGTGCGCCGTGTGCCGGGCCGAGTTCCTCCTCCAGAAGCGGATCCGCGACGCGCTTACCGAAGAGGTGCACCCGCGGTTGTCCGTGGACTTCACGAGTCTGGTGAGACAGAGGGTTTTCGAGGCTGAGGCACCGGCTCCAGTGCGCCGCCGTCTTCTGCGTGTCGGTCTCGTTCCGGCCTTCGGGCTGCTGGCGGTCACAGTTCTGATGTTCGCTGTGGAAAACGGATTCAGGGAGGCGTTTGTCGGGGCTCTGGGGCCGGTCGGAAACGCCATGGCGTCGGCGGCGGCCGGGGTGGGGGAAGTGTTCTCGCGGATGACCCCGCGCACGGTTGGAATGCCGGACTTAAACCTCTCAACGCTGAGTGCGCTCGCTCAGCCCCTCACGGTGACCCTGCTTCTCCTGCTCTGTGTGCTGCCGGTAGTCTGGTGTTTCAGGAGAGTGGGGGAGTTCCTCACCCACTAGGTCCGGGGGAGCACAACCGGCAGGCGCGCGGCCTCGCACCACGGCCAGCCGTGACTGCCATGCACGTCTCGTAACGCTGGGCTTGCTTCAACGTAAGTGTCACCTCTTGAGTGCTCATGCTGTGTCTCCTTGTCTAAAGAAAACAACAGCGTAGCACTCGGGGGTGACATTTTGCCTTTGGCGCTATACCCTGACATTATCCCTTTGGCTCCACATTGTCTCTCACTTCATCTTGAGAAAACCCGCGTTGTGTGGCATATTCTAGGGACGCGTTTCCGTTGCCGATTCCCGTCCCCAAACAAGGAGTATCAATGAGTTTCCAGCGCAGGCTCTTCCGTTCAACCTTCGCGGTGCTTGTCTCCTGCATCGCCGTTCTGCCGGTCGCCCCGGGCGGCCGCGCCCTTGCCGACGAAGGCATGTGGCTCCCTCACGAGGTGCCGCAGTTCGTGCTCGAAGACCTCAAGTCCAGGGGGTTCGCGCTCGACCAGGAAGACATATTCAACTCGGACGGCACCGGAATGGCCAACGCCGTTGTGAGACTGGGCGCGACAGGTACCTTCGTGTCTTCCGAAGGACTCATCCTGACCAATCACCACGTGGCCTTCGGCGCCGTGCAGAGGATGAGCACGCCCGAGAAGAACTACATCAGACAGGGCTTCCTGGCCAGGACGCAGGCCGAGGAAGTCCCGGCCATCGGCTACAACGTCTACGTCACGCAGTCGGTGACGGACGTGACGCAGAAGGTACTCTCCGTGACCAGACCGTCCATGACTCCGCTCGAGCGCTACAAGGCGGTAGAGAAGCGCACGAAGGAGCTCGTCAAGAAGGCCGAATCCAAGCGGGACATCTACGCGGAGGTGAGAGGGTTTTCGGGAGGGGTGAGGTATCTTCTGTACACGTTTCTCAAGTTGCGTGACGTGCGGGCAGTGTACGTGCCCTCCAGGGCGATAGGCGAATACGGCGGCGAGACAGACAACTGGATGTGGCCGCGCCACACGGGAGATTTCTCCTTCCTGCGCGCCTACGTGGCCCCGGACGGCGGCCCCGCCGACTTCTCCCCGGATAACGTCCCGTACAGGCCCAAGAGATACCTCAAGGTTTCACCGGCCGGCCTGCAGGACGGTGACCTGGCGATAGTGATTGGGTTTCCCGGGGGCACGCAGCGATACCTGACCTCTTACGCGATGGCCGA
>JAFGJU010000206.1 GCA_016928935.1 Candidatus Eiseniibacteriota bacterium
AGGGGGCGAGGGGGCGAGGGTGGCCGGCTCGCGCCGCGCCGGCCCTCTGCAGCGGGCGAGAGCTCCCCGCGGAGTTGAAAAGACGCCTCGGGTGACCCGAGGCCGGTCTCGCCACGGAACGAGAAAGCCCTCCTGTCTGCAACGGACAGGAGGGCTCATGCTAAATGAGGTCGGGTGAGTTGAACCGGCACCCGCCACGGATGGAATTCGTGCTCACCTTTTGCCTCTTCCCAATTGGCCGGCTCACTCACCCTAGTTGACAGGATAGTAGCGCGGCCGGGCGGAAACGTAATTGACTTAAGTCAAGAGCGCTGAAAATCGGTAAACGCTAGCTCCTTCTCGCCAGTCTCTTCCTTCCGATCAAGAGTCCGGCCACGGCTGCGAGCCCAACCGCAAGCGCCACGACACACAGCGGCGACAGCGCGGGCACTGCCGGCGTAGCCCGTATCGTGAACGTGGCGTCGCTCACGTCCTCCGCCGGATTCTGGGCCGCATCGTATGCCACGACCTTGACCTTGCAGGTCGTGGAAGCAGTCGCAGGAATCGTCCAGAGATACCAGCCGTCGTTGGCCTCGCCCGTGGACACTGTGTACGGGAACGTGCTGCCGCCGTCAGTCGAGTAGTAGATGTCGATGTGGTCCACGCCCAGGTTGTCGCCAGCCGTCCACCTTATCGTGTCCTGGGTGCTGAAGTAGAACGTTTCGCCCCCGTTCGGCTTGACGACGGAGACCGTCGGCGCGATCGCGTCGGGCGTCAGGTCCAGCGTAATATTCTGGCTCACCTCCGAGATGTTGGTCGCGGCCATGAGACCCGCGCAAGAGTAATGATTGTAGTATGAGCTCGAGTTCGGGCTGCTGGCGGCGTTGAACGCGGTCTTGCCGGTTGCGCTCGAATAGAAGTCCTGCCAGTAGCCGCTGCTGGTCCCGAGCTCCATCTGGTAGAGGCCGTCTGCCTGCTCGACCGACACGCCATACCACTTCTCGCCGTTGTTCGGGTTGGCCGGAAGGGACGCGCAGTTGCAGTTTGTGGTGCCCTGGTAGACGCCGCCGCTGACGCACTCGGCCTCGTTGGGCAACCAGAAAGTCCTGTCCAGAACGTTCTGGTCGACGTGGTAGATACACAGCCCATGTGCGGCGTTGGTCATCGTGATGAAGCCCTGGTCGAAGCCGATCTGTTGGCGGTTTTCGAGGAGCCAGTATTCCTTTCCACTGGTGCCCGGGTACACGACCTTGTACATCGCGTTGGTCGGAGTGGTTTCAATGGGGGGAATCGTGATGCCGGTCGTCGCGGTGGTCACAGTGACCGGAGTCACGAACCCGAGATACTCGATGCACCACGCGCTCGGGTGCGAGGGCGAGTTCCCGGCGCAGTCCGGGTAGACGTTCGGCACCCTGCTCCAACTGCCGCCCGCCATGAGACTGAATCTCCCGACCCCCTGCGATTCATATCCGTAGTCGTACTCGTCCGGGAGCCCCAGGATGTGCCCGAATTCGTGGCAATATACGCCGACAGTGGGAAGCATCGGCGTCATGGGAGATCCGGCTTCTCCCATCGTGTCTCCGCCGGCCTCCGGCTCCATCGAGTAGTCGCCCACGCGCACACCGTCTACGTAAAGAGCGGGTGGAGTGTTGCCCCATCCGTCGCCGGTCGCGATGCTCCACGCGTGCGACCAGATGAGCTTGGGTCCGCCGCTCCACTCGGCGCCCGAGCCGGCGTGCACCACGAACAGGTTCTGTACCCACCCGCCGGAGGCATACTGCGAGAAGTCGACCACCGGGTCGGCCGCGATGACGGCGTCCATGACCAGGCGCTGGACGTTGTTGGGATAGGGGCCGAAGCCGTTGTCGTGTACGCCGTCGTCAGTGCAGTAGTAGGCGTAGTTGTTTGGAGCGTAAACCCAGCCGATTGCGCTGGGCAGATTGAGAGTTACTACGTCAACTTGCGCGTACGAGACCTCACGGTAGTAATTCTTGAGCGTGCGGATCGTGGTCGTGTCGGCCGGATGAGAGCCGCTCCGTATGTACGCATCCTTGAACAGCATGCTGTCCCACACCGTTGCGCGGAAGCGCGTGGTCGGTCCGCCCGGCGGATTGTCCGTGAAGCCGACCAGTATGACTATTGCCTTGAGAGTCGTGGTGTTGGGAGATAGAGGTGCCGTGGAGGGCCCGCTCAGGGAGGGCCGGTTCAGGGTCGGCCTGTTCGCTGAGGGTCGGTTTATGGTGGCCCCTTCCCTGCCGATGAACCGTGCCTCCGTCTTCTCGATGGGGACCTTGAGGCCCGCGTCCTTGTACTGGGAAACCACCTCGGGGTTCAGGGGCATGAAGGACGGAGCGAAGTCGCGCCCGCGCTCGGCGCTGGACGGAGTGGTGCCTTGGTTCGGGGAACTGCTGGCTGACGCCCGACTAACCGCGGCGGCGTCTGGCGACGTCGCGGAGGGCGAGAGCATAAGGACCAGACACGACAACAGGAACATCGAAAACAGCGGGAACGAGAGACGCCAGGGCCGCGTCGACATGGGATGCCTCCTTTGCCCCTCAACGTGCGGTAGAAGTGCAGCCAGATGCAGAGAATAACCTTACCGAACTGTAATTATCTCACAGAATTAGGCGGAATTCAAGGGGATTCGGGGCG
>JAFGJU010000037.1 GCA_016928935.1 Candidatus Eiseniibacteriota bacterium
AGAACCGGCTTGAGCACGAAGAAAGGCCTGAGCGCTGGGTCGTCGCGCACTGTGTAGACCGGCCTCGTGTCCAGGTTGTCTGTCACCAGGGCCACCGCGGCCGGGTCGATCGGCCCCGCGTCGGGCACCCGCAGGTCGGGATGTAGGGTCCTCAGGTTGTGTACGTACCACGGCCACGCAAGCAGGTACTTGAACGCCACGACCGACCGGGCATGAGTCTCCCTGAACTCGGTCTCTCGGAAAAACCAGAGGGCGAACGTGCGGCCGTCGTACTCGCTGACTATCAGTGCGTTGGGCTCGACGGCGCGGAAGGCCGCCCGCCCGAACACGTAGGGAGTGAGGTCACTCGAAGCATCCACGTTCTTGGCGTTTCCCAGAGCAGGCGGCAGCGCGCATGCCACGAGAAGCGCCACGGCTGCCAGCGTTCCCCTCCACGTTCCACCGGGCGGCGCGTCTTCGCTTGGGGACGCCGCCCGTGTTGCCGACGTTCGGCCCGGACTCGGCGCTTTGTCTACGGCCGATGCGACGCGCGCGACTCCCAAAGCGGCAAACACGGCCAGGGCGAAGCAGGCGGGCAGGAAATACGCAGGCGGGTCCGGGATGTCGTAGGCTGCCACAACGACCAGGTCCAGAATAGTCGCAGCCAGGAGCGCAGCGCGAACCCGGTTGTGCCCGCGGCCCGGCGCCATGCCCAGGACTGAGAGGCACAGCGCGGGCCAGCCCGCGGCGAGGAACGGACCCGGCCACAGGCGAGACAGCGCCTCGGCGAGCGGCGACGCCAGCAGCCTGAAGTGGTACTGCGCCCCCGTGACGACCCACTTGAACTGACTCCAAGTCTCTGGGTTGCCCCAGTCAAGTTCGGGGTTCTGGGCGGAACGGACGGGGAGGTACGCGTAGAGCGTCAGCGCCGCACAGAATAGGCCGGCGCAGGACGCCACAGTCCTCAGCGATAGGGCGGGCACCGGCCTCGCCCGGACCACCATGATCAGCACGAACACGAGAGTCAGGACGGACAACATGTGGTTCGCGAATGAAAGGCCCAGGACGTAAAGGGCCAGGAGCAGACGCCTGTCCGCGGTGCGGGCGCCATCTTCCGGCGCGAGCCCCGCGCGCACCCGGCCCGCGTCCTCGTCCCTCCACCCCAGCACCAGGTACACCACAATCGACAGGAAAAGCAGATGCAGGCTGTACACCTCGGCCACGACGGCCTGTGACCAGCAGTGAAGCGAGAAGCCGAGTGAAAGCGCGCCTGCCAGGGCGGCCGCGAGCCCTGTCCTGCCGGGCAGCATCCGGGCCAGCGTGAGGAAGAGAAAAACCGGAGCCAGCGCAGCCGCCAGGACTGACAGAAGTGTGATGCGGAACGCCACGCCGCCGGGCATCACCGTCGAGAAGAGACGACCCAGCAGGACGTAAAGCGGGTACCCGGTGGGATGCGGAATGCCCAGCGTGTACGCACAGCTCAGAAGGTCGCCGCTGTCCTCGCTGAAGTTTCTCCAGGAGACCGACACCGACGACGTGTGGCTGTAGACCGTGACGAACAGCGCGCACAGCAGGACTGCCAGCCAAACGCGTGCCTTTCGCATGGCCGGAATCTATCACCGGCCGCGGCCAGTGTCAACTTGCGCGGCTGCCGCGGCACCCGCGGCTGCGGACGGCACGCCGCCTCTGCGCCGTGACGCAAAAGGCAACGCGGAATTCGGTTAGCGCAACGCCCGGCACTCGCCATTCGCGTCCCCCGCAGAACCCGAGGCGTATCGTAATTCAAGACAGCGAGTTACGGCCTATTCGGCGCGTGCATTGGCGTCCGATGAGGCACAGAAGTTGCTCCCCTGACTGTCGGCCTTCGCTCGGTCCTCAAGCTCCCGGGCAGGACCGGGTTCTTGGACCGGACGGAGCGGGGCGGGGTGGGAATCACAAAACGCTAATTCAAGGGCGGTGCGGCGGTTCGGAACCAAGCCCGAATTTTCCACTATACTGCGGGCCCGGACCTGCCGAAAGACAAGGTGAAGGAAGGGGATTTTCCCCTTGACACCCACCAGTGCGTTTGTTAGCTTGGCGCGTTTGGAAACTGACAAACAGGCAACAGGTTAGACCACGTTGATGAGGCAATGATGTTCAAGAAGAAGAAAACTTCTCTGGGGCTGGACATCGGCAGCAGCTCGGTCAAGGTGGCGGAGCTCGAGGAGAGACCCGAAGGGGTCAGCCTCGTCAATTGCGGCGTGGCGGACCTGCTGCCGGAGGCGATAGTTGACGGCGAGATTATGGACCGGCAGGTCGTGATCGACGCCATCCGAAACCTGTTGGAGGAGAGGGCTATCAAGAACAAGCGGGTCGCCAGCGCCGTTTCGGGCCGCGCAGTGATAGTCAAGAAGATCGTGATGGACCGGCTGGGGGAGGAAGATGCGCGCGAGGCCGTCTTCTGGGAAGCCGAGCAGCACGTCCCGTACGACGTCAGCGACGTGACGCTGGACTTCCAGATCTTGAAGACTGACGTCGGCCCCAAGCAGATGCAGGTGCTGCTGGTGGCTGCGAAGAAAGAGATGGTAAACGTCCACTCCGAGCTCATCAAGGAGGCGGGCCTCATTCCGGACCTCATCGACGTGGACGCCTTTGCGGTTCAGAACGCCCTCGAGGCCAACTACGACTTCACGCCCGACGACGTCTTGGCGTTCGTCAACTTCGGAGCGGAGATGACGAACGTGAGCATAGTCAGGGACGGCGTGCCGCATTTCACCAAGGACCTGGCCCTCGGCTCGCACACAGTGGCGGAGGCGATCCAGAAGGAACACGGGCTTTCGCAGGACCAGGCTTTCAGGGTGCTCAGGGGCGAGGCAGAGGGCCCGTACGACGTGCCCCAGTTTGTTCAGAGCGCCTGCGACGAGCTGGTAGTCACCCTGGACAGGGCTCTTGCATACTTGAAGACGTCGAACGAGGCCGAGGGACTCACCCGGGTTCTACTGAGCGGCGGGTCGGCCCACATGCAGGGGCTGAAAGAATTCATGTCGGAGAAGTTCAACGTTCCCGTGGAGCTGGCCAACCCGCTCCTCAGAATAGGGTTTGAGCCCTCGCTGTTCGAGGGCAGAGACCCCGCGCGAGAGGCGCCCGCGCTCACGGTAGCCATTGGGCTGGCGCTGAGGAGGGTGGGGTCCGAATGATAAGAATCAATCTGCTTCCGACGGAACAGAGGACGAAGACCAGGCAGGTGAAGTTGCCCAGAGTGGGCAACGTGGCGCTTCTCGGAGCAGTGGGCGGCGTGATAGCCGTCCTGCTCGTGACCTTCCTGGTACAGCAGGTGCGCGCCAGGGGTCTCAAGTCCAAGATCGCGGAGGCCAAGACGCAGGCGGCTCAGCTAGGGCCGCAGATCGAGCAAATAGAGAAGCTGACCGCCGAAAGGCGTGAGCTGGACACCCACCTCAAGGTGATAAGAGAACTCGAGAAGGGCAGAACTTTCGAGGTCATGCTGCTGGACGAGCTCAACAAGCGCGTTCCGGACCATCTGTGGCTGACTTCGTACAGCCGCACGGACAGCGCGTCGGTGGCCCTCGACGGCGTGACCTTTTCGAACCTAATCGTGGCCGACCTCATGACCCGTCTCGAACGCTCGGTCCTGTACGAAAACGTCGACCTTACCATAGCGGAGAGGGGCGTGATCGAGGAACGGGACGTTGTCCGCTTCTCGCTGACCTCCAAGGTCAAACCGGAATAAGAGGCAGGCATGGATATCAAGGACCCAAAGACCCAGAAGACGATCATAGTCATTGTCCTGCTTGCGGCGGTCGTCTACTTCTATTTCATCGCCCCGTTCGTCCCGTTCGGCTTCCGGGCGCAGGCGGCCAGGTACGGCGAGCTGAGGCAGGAGTACGACAAGCTGACCTCGGACCTGGCCAAGGCGAGGCAGATGGTGAACGACCTCCCGAAACTGCGGAAGGAATACGAAGAACTCCACGCGGCCTGGCTGATGGCCAAGGAGCTCCTGCCCGAGGAGAAGGAAGTGGCGAGTCTCCTGAGCAAGGTGACCATCGCCGGGCAGCAGGCCGGCGTCAAGTTCACCTTGTTCAAGCCGCAGCCGCCGAAGGACGGCCAGTACTACACGGAGTACCCGGTGGAGGTCAGCGTGGTGGGTGGATTCCACGAGGCCGCCGCCTTCCTGAGCGAGATAGCCAATCTCTCGCGTATCGTGAACGTGTCTAAGCTCAAGCTCGTGACGTTCGACAAGGGGCAGGTCGAAGAGACGGTCCAGGCCGCTTTCATCGCCTCGGCCTACACCCTGAAGAGAGGTGCTGCGAATGTCAGTCCTTAGGAATAGAGCCGCCGTCATATGTGTCGTGTGCCTGCTCCTTGCCGTGGGGTGGGTCGAGTTGAGCCCCGCTCAGGCCGCGGGGGCCGGCGCGAGGAAAATGAGCGAAGTCGAGCTGCTTCTGTCCAGGCCGAAGTTTCTGTACTCGAGCCTGGGTTACAGGGATCCTTTCATGTCGCTCGTCAGCGGCGAGTTCCACGGCGAGGGCGACATAGGCCTCATAAGCGTGGGAGACATGGAACTGGTCGGAATACTCTGGGGCAGCAAGGAGAGACTGGCCATGGTCGAGGACAGCCGTGGCAGGGGCTACGTCCTGAGGGTGGGGGACGCGGTCATGGACGGAGTCGTCAGGGACATAACCCAGGACAGCATCGTGATTGCTCAGACGTTCTACGGAGAAACGCAGACCGTAATGATCAAGATGACACGCAAAGAGGGTGAGCGAAATGAGAAGTAAGTCGAAATGCCGATTCCTGGCTCCTCTGATGGCTCTGATTCTTCTGCCGGCGTTTGCCGCGACGGGCGCCGAGCTCTGCCGCGTCGAGGACGTGACGGTGGTCGACAAGGGCGGAGCGGTGACCGAGGTCACAATCAACGCCAGCGCGCCGCTCCAGTACAGGGACTTCACCCTCCCCGACCCTCCGAGGATAGTCATAGACTGCCTCGACGCCGTCCACGCCATCGGGACTCCGGGGCAGCCCGCCCCCGAAACGGGCATACTGCGGATAAGGACCGGGCAGTGGACGGGCGAGCCCGGGAAGACCATAACCAGGGTCGTGCTGGACCTGACCGCGGACCTGTCGTATTCCGTGAGCACGACCGAGAAGGGGCTCATAGCGGTGGTGGGTAAGGGCGTTCCGGCCCAGGCCAAGACGGTGTCGGCCACCGTGGCCGCCGAGCCCGCTCGCGGCGTTGCGACTCAGAACCCGGGTGGCGGCGAAGTCATGTCTCTGGACGTCCAGGGCGCGGACATAAACACGGTGCTCAGGACTCTGTCGGAGTTCAGCGGCCGCAACATAGTCACCAACAAGGAAGTCAAGGGCGCCGTCTCCGTGAGGCTTAAGAACGTGCCGTGGAGGAACGCCCTGGAGATAATCCTGAGGACGCAGGGGCTCGCTTACGTGGAAGAGCAGGGCATCATCAGAGTGGCGACCGCCACGGAGCTCCAGAATGAGGAAATCGACAAGCAGACCGCCGAGAGAAAGAAGGAAGACCTTCTGCCTCTCGTCGTCAGACGAGTGAAGGTGGATTTTGCGAACGCCGCCGAGCTCAAACAGTCGCTCGAGAAGATGCTGACGAGGCGCGGACACATAGAGGTAGACCAGAGGACGAACTCGCTCCTCATAACCGACATTGCGGAAAAGACCGAGGCCGCGGAGAGGCTGGCGCACGAGCTGGATTCGATGACGCCGCAGGTGGAGATAACGGCCAAGATGGTGGACGTGGACGCGAACGTGTCCAGAGAGCTGGGCATCGTCTGGAGTATGAACGACCTGGACATCGGCAAGCAGAACGTGGACGAGGACGTGGCAGTCAACGCTCCGATCCTGGACGCGGTGGGGACTCTCAGGATTGGAGCAGTGAGAGATTACGTCACGCTGGACGCCACGCTCCAGGCGCTGGAGACTGAGAACAAGGCCGACATAATCTCCAACCCCAAGATCACGACCGTGAACAACAGGGAGGCCTCGATACTGGTCGGCAAGGAGATCCCGCTCATCGTGCAGGACGAGGCGGGTAACCCAGTGACGGAGCTCAAGAAGATAGGCGTGACGCTGAAGGTGACGCCGCACATCAACTCCGAGAACGAGGTGACTCTGGACCTGCATCCCGAGGTCAGCGACCTGGCGTCGCAGGCCACGGTCCAGGGCGGTGTCATCATAAACACCACGCAGGCGGACACCAGGGTGATAGTGAGGAACGGCGAGACCGCCGTCATCGGCGGCCTGATCAGAGAGAACATAAGCAGGGTCAAGACGGGCGTGCCGATTCTCAAGGACATACCGCTCCTGGGCTTCTTCTTCCGCTCCTCGATCAACGAGAAGAGCAAGCG
>JAFGJU010000207.1 GCA_016928935.1 Candidatus Eiseniibacteriota bacterium
CGTGCCGCCTATCCGAAACGCCCCGTGATGTAATCCTCCGTTATCTTCTTCGACGGGGTCGTGAAAATTGTGTCGGCCCTATCGTATTCTATGAGCTCTCCCAGCATGAAGAACGCCGTGTAGTCCGAAATCCTGGCGGCCTGCTGCATGTTGTGTGTGACTATAACTATCGTGTACTTCTTCTTGAGCTCGCGGATCAGCTCTTCGATCTTCGCTGTGGCGGTGGGGTCGAGGGCGGAGGCGGGTTCGTCCATCAGCAGGACCTCCGGCTCGACGGCCAGGGCCCTGGCAATGCAGAGCCGCTGCTGCTGCCCGCCGGAGAGCTCGAAGGCACTCTTGTGGAGTCTGTCCTCCACCTCCTTGAGCAGGGCGGCGTCGGCCAGGCTCTTTTCCACTCTCTCGCGAATGAAGTGCTTGTCCGTGACTCCGTTTATGCGGAGGCCGTAGGCCACGTTGTCGAAGATGGACTTCGGGAACGGGTTCGACTTCTGGAAGACCATGCCGACCCTTCTCCTGATCTCCACCACGTTGACGTCCGGGTTGTAGATGTTCTTCCCGTCGAGCAGGATCTTTCCCTCCGCGTGGGAGCCCAGGACGACGTCGTTCATTCTGTTGAGGCTCCGGAGGAACGTGGTCTTGCCGCATCCTGAGGGCCCGATGATGCCCGTGACGGTGTTCTCCCTTATGTCCATCGTCACGCTGTTCAGGCAGCGGCATCCGGAGTAGTAGAAGCTGAATTCCTCGGCTCTTATCTTTGTCTTTTCCATTCCCGATGTCCGAAGCGTGCGCGGCGGTGCCGACGCCGCACTCACTCGCTCCTCACTCCGCGGAGCCTGTACCGCAGTATTATCGCGGTCAGGTTCATCGCGAACACCAGCACCACGAGCACGAGCGCGGTCCCGTACGCGATTGGTCGCACCTCGGTTATCGCCTGGTGTTGAGTCGACATTATGTAGAGATGATAAGGCAACGCCATGAACTGGTCGAGCGGGGAACCGGGCAGGAACGGCAGGAAGAAGGCCGCCCCGGTGAACAGAATGGGCGCGGTTTCGCCGGCCGCGCGCGCCAATCCGAGTATGGTTCCGGTCAGCATGCCGGGCACGGCGTACGGGAGTACGTTTGTCTTTATGGCCTGCCACTTGGTGGCGCCCAGGGCCAGGGCCCCCTCCCTGTAGGCGTTGGGCACTGTCTTCAAGGCCTCCTCACTCGCGGTTATGGTCCACGGCAGCGTCATCAGCCCCAGCGTGAGCCCGGAAGCCAACACGCTCGTGCCGAGGTGCAGGAATTGCACGAACAGCACGACCCCGAAGAGGCCGTACACTATGGAGGGCACGCCTGAGAGATTCCGTATGGCCATACGGATTATCCTCGTCGCCTGGTTGTCGGAAGCGTATTCGTTCAGGTAGATGGCGCAGCCCATGCCGAGAGGGATGGCCAGGACGGCGGTGATGACGGTGACCAGGAAGGTTCCCACTATGGCCGGCAGTATCCCGCCCTCGGTCATCCCGTTTCTGGGCATCTGTGAGAGGAAGCTCCAGCTGACGCTGCTTCCGCCCTTGCTGACGAGGTCGTAGAAGATGACGACGAGAAAAAACACCACTGTCAGCATGCATGCGGCCAGAACGCCGAACCCGAGCTTCTCGTTGAACCTTCTCCAGTTCATCTCGCCACCTTCTGGTACTTGCGGAGCACGATGTCGGAGACCATGTTCACGACGAACGTGATGGCGAAGAGCACGAGCCCCACCGTGAACAGCGCGTAGTAGTGGGTCGTGTTGTACGGCACCTCTCCCAGCTCTATGGCGATCGTGGCCGTCATGGTCCTCACGGAATCGAGAAAGCTGGTCGGCATGGCCGGCGCGCACCCTGTGGCCATGAGGACTGTCATGGTTTCGCCGATGGCCCTTCCCATGCCCAGCATGCAGGCCGCAGTGGCACCGGAGCTGGCGGCCGGGATCTTCACGCGGACGAGAGTCTGCCAGCGCGTGGCCCCGAGCGCCAGGGACGCCTCCTCGTAGGACCTGGGCACGCTCCTCAGCGCGTCCTCGGTGAGGCTCACGATGGTGGGAAGCGCCATTATCGCGAGCAGGATGGAGCCGTTGACGGCGTTCAAGCCGTTGGGCAGATGGAACAGGCGCGCGACGGCCGGCCCCACAAGCACGATGCCTAAGAACCCTATGACGACGGACGGAATGCCCGCGAGTATCTCCACTATTGGCTTAGCTATCTCACGCACGCGGCGGCCGGCCACCTCCGTCAGGTAGGCCGCAGTCCCTATGCCCAGCGGGACTGCGATTGCGAGGGCGCCCAGCGTGACCATCAGCGTGCTGACGAGCATGGCCAGGATCCCGTACGACGGCTTGACGAACGACGTGGGGTTCCAGTTCGAGCTGCCCAGAAACTCCAGCGGACTTATCTCGCGGAACGCGGGGATGGAAGTGCTCACTAGAAGGACGAATATCCCCAAGAGCACGGCGACCACCAGGGTGCCGTTCAGGAAGAACAGGCCGTGGATGGCGCGCTCCTTGCGCCTCGCTCTCCGCGTCCTGGCGGCCTCTTCACTGACAGCGTGCTTCATGTCAGCCTCGCTCTGGGCGACTCCCCGGGGTGTGTTCGGCCCAGTGCCGTCACAGCCCCAGCTTCTTGTTGAGACTTGCGTACTCGGGCTGGATTGCGAAGAAACCCTGCTGCTTCACTATCTCCTGGCCCTCAGGGCTCAGCTCGAACGCCAGGAAATCCCTGACCATCGGTTTCGGCATGCCGTTCACGTACTGCTGGAGAGGCCGAACCAGCGGGTATTTGCCGGTGTCCACGTCCTGCTGGTTCATGGGAGTCGCGAAGTAGCCGCCGGCCTTGACGGCCACCTTCACAATGTTGATTCCCTTGGCGCTCCTGACGTAGCCGACGCCCACGTAACCTATGCCCGAAAGGTCCTGTTTTATGGCCTCCACTATTTGCGCGTTGCCGTTCATCTGGTTCATCTTGGGAGAGTAGTCTCCCTTGAGGACGAACTCCATGAAGAAGTCATACGTGCCGGAGTTGGACTGCCTGCCGTAGAGAGTGATGGGCCTGTTTTCTCCGCCGACTTCCTTCCAGTTCTTTGTCTCTCCGCGGAAGATCTTCCCGAGCTGGTCCATGGTGAGCTTGTCCACCGGGTTCTTCGAGTTGGTGACGACACACAGGCCGTCTATGGCCACGACGACTCTCTTGGGGTCTATCTTTCTGTCGCGCGCCTGGGCTACCTCCTTGTCCTTGATGAGTCGGGACGAGTTGGCTATGTCGCACCTGCCGTTGATGAGCGCGGCTATGCCGGTGCCGGAACCGCCTCCGGTCACTGCCACCACCTTACCGGGATTCTTCTGCATGTAGACCTCGGCGAGCTTCTGGACGAGGTTGATGAGCGTGTCGGAGCCCTTCACCTGGACCATACTCCTCGCGGACACCTCCTCGGCGGGTTGACAGCACATTCCGACGAGACATGTCACGGTCATAAGCGTGATTTTGAACCAGCGAGCCATTCTTGGGTCCCTCCTTGTGCCCTTAGTCTTC
>JAFGJU010000208.1 GCA_016928935.1 Candidatus Eiseniibacteriota bacterium
CTGCGTAAGCGTCCCACGCAGCGCGCACGGACCTCACGTAGCTCATCTCGGCTTCCGTTCCGGCCCTTCGCACGCTGGGAGGCGTCACGAACACGGCCTCCCTCTCCTTGACGTATCTCTGGCTCCTCTGCGAATAGGACGCCACCCTGTGCCTGACCAGCTGATGGGAGCAGGCGCGGCTGACGCCTCTTATCCTGAACGTGGCGCTGGCGTGCTCGAACACCGAGTGATGGCCCGCCTCGAACAGTCGCTTGAGGAACGCTCTCGTGTCGGACGACGCCATCCTGTGCGTCGTGTCGTAGCAGGTCCTGGCCGCCCGCTCGATCAGACGTTCCGGGTCGGGGGTGTGGGAAAGAAGCTCCACTTCTGGCCCGCGCGGGCCGGGCCGACTGGACGATGCGCGCTGCTTCGCCGGCATGGGCCGCCTCTCACTTCCTGACTTCCGATATCGTGAGCATCCTGTCCAGGGCCAGCCTGGCCCCTGGCTTGAGCTCGGGTGCCACTCTCACCAGAGTGCTCTCGTCCAGACGCTCGAGGGTCCACAGAAGGTTCTTCAAGTTTATCCTGAACATGTTGGGACAGAGCGATCGCGACAGCTCGAACACTCTCTTGTCCGGGTATTCCAGCGCCAGTCTGCTCACCAGGTTGACCTCGGTGCCGATGGCTATGACCGAGCCCGACGGGGCCGAATGCACGTAATTGACTATGAACTCGGTGGAGCCGGAGGCGTCCGCCAGGTCGACCACCTCTTCCGTGCACTCAGGGTGGACGACCACTTTGGCCTTCGGGAAGGAAGCTCGCACGGCCCTGACGTGCTCCACTGAGAACCAGGTGTGCACGTGACAATACCCCTTCCAGAGAATGAGCACGGCCTTCTCGAGCTCCGCGGGCTCGAGCCCTCCCAGCGGCAATTCGGGGTCCCAGACCACCATCCGTTCCCTGGGCACTCCGAGGCGCTTGCCCGTGTTCCGACCGAGATGCTGGTCGGGCAAAAACAACACCCTCTTCGCACGCTTGAGGGCCCACTCTATGGCGGCCTTGGCGTTGGAGGAGGTGCAGACGGTCCCGCCTTCCCTGCCGCAGAAGGCCTTGAGCTCCGCCACCGAGTTGATGTAGAGCACCGGAAGCGCCGGCCCCGGCCCCAGGACATCCAACAGGCTTGCCCACGCCACTTCCACGTCCGCCGGGTCCGCCATGTCCGCCATGGGGCAGCGGGCGGCCATGTTGGGCAGGTAGACTCTCTGGTCGTCCCTGGTCAGTACGTCGGCGCTCTCCGCCATGAAGTGTACGCCGCAAAACACTATCAGGTCTGAACCCTGCTGGGACGCCCTCTTCGACAGCGCGTACGAGTCTCCCCTGAAGTCGGACAGCCGCACGATCTCTTTTCTCTGGTAGTGATGCGCGAGAAGCACGAGGCGACTGCCGTACTCGGCCCTCTTCGCGCGAATTCTCTCCTCGGCGAGTTCATCAGAAAGACCCACGTACTCGTCCGGTAACGTGCTTCCCCCGACTATCATCAGCGTCCCATCCCCGTGCAGTCGTGCGCTCCCCGGATGCCCTAGGACACTCTGGGCGGAGTCACCCCGACCTGCTTCTGGTACTTCCCCTTCTTGTCGGCGTAAGACTTCTCGCACTGCTCGTCGCTCTCGAAGAATACCACCTGCGCTATGCCCTCGTTCGCGTAGACTTTGGCCGGCAGCGGCGTGGTGTTCGATATCTCAAGTGTAGCGTGACCCTCCCATTCGGGCTCAAACGGCGTGACGTTGACTATTATCCCGCACCTGGCGTACGTGGACTTGCCCAGGCATATCGTGAGCACGTTCCTGGGAATCCTCAGGTACTCCACCGTCCTACCCAGGACGAAGGAGTTGGGGGGCACCACGCAAACCGGGCCCTTGAAGTCCACGAACGAGTTGGCGTCGAAATCCTTGGGGTCGATCACGGAGCTCCGCACGTTAGTGAATATCTTGAATTCGTCGGCTATCCTGAGGTCGTAGCCGTAGGAAGACAGGCCGAACGACACTACTCCCTTCGAGACCTGCCCGTCCTCGAACGGCGCGATCATGCCCCGCTCCAGGGCCATCTTGCGTATCCACTTGTCGCATTTGAGCGGCACTTCTTTTCTCCTGTCGGCAGCCCGGCGCTTCACTCCGGCTCCAATTTCAGTCCGTGAACCTGTACTTGATGAGTGTCAAGACGGCCTCGACGCCGTCTCTCCATCCGATCTTCTTGCCCTCCTTCGCCGTCCTGTACCTGAAGGAGATGGGGACCTCCACGATTCTGTAGCCCCTCTTCCGGACCTTGGCCGTCACCTCAGGACAGAACTCGAAACGCTCGCACTTGAGGGGAATGCCCTTCAGCACCTCCGACTTGAACGCCTTGTAGCACGTGGCCTCGTCGGTGATTCGGGCCCGGAACAACACATTGGCCATGGCCGTCAACAGGAGCACGGCGACCTTGAACCTTGTGAACGGCAGCTCATTCTCCGGGTTGGAATACCGCGAGCCGTACACCACGCTCGCCCTGCCTTCCGCGATGGGTGCGACCAGCTTGTGATAGTCCTGGGGGTCGTATTCCAGGTCTGCGTCCTGGATGACGACCACGTCGCCGGCGACGTGCGGAATGGCCGTGCGGATCGCGCGCCCCTTTCCCATGTTGCGCTCGTGCAGTATAACTTTCAAGCCCGGACGGTTGCCGAGCGACGCGAGGTACTCCCGAGTGCCGTCAGTGGAAAAATCGTCCACCAAGATTATCTCCTTCTGGATGTCCACCGCCTCCACCCTGGAGAGCAGCTCTCGGATCGTGTTGACCTCGTTGTAAACGGGTATGATAACCGAAAGCTTCAAACTCACCTCAACTCGCCGTCTGCTCTCTCACCGGCCACCCCAGCATCCTCCCCAGAGCCGCAGACGCTAGCAGTATCAAGTAAGGGTCCACCGGCAGCCTGTAGCGCATGACCGTCAGGAACACAGCGCTGCCCAGGCAGTAACTCACAATCATCAGCGGAAGAATGGTCGCCCTTCCTCCGGCCGCGAAAACGAGCGCCGCTCCGATGAGCGAGAGGCCGAACAGCACCGCCGACACGAACGCCATCGCGGCCCGCACCGGAGGCCTGTCGCCGATTGAGCCGCCGGTGTGCACGGACGGGTAAAGCTGGAAGAGATTGGCCAGCTTGCTCGCATAGAGCCGGAGCGCCCGGCCGGGATTCTCCTTCACGAACCTCAAGCCCTCCTGGTAAAGCAACCTCTCCCTCGAGGGTTCGTCCGCCTGCGCCAACAGCCGCGCCTTCAACTCGGGAGGAAACTCCGGGTTCTCCGTCGTCCTGGCGTCCGCGTATGCGCTGTTGCCGTACCAGAACTGCCTCCCGCCTCCGGTTGCCACGAACACGAAGTGGCCCGTCACGGCGTAGTTCCGCGCCGTCCACGGCAACACAGTCAGCACGCTCACGGCCACGACCAGAAGAGATTTCCCCGCGAGGGCAAGCCCTGCGCCGCGTCCTCTGCAAAAAACCGGCCAGGCCGCAAGCGCCGGGACGACCGTCACGAGAGAGGGTCTGGCCAGCATGCACAGGCCCAGGAAGACGCCCGACACCGCCGCGTGCCGCCACGACGTTCGTTCCCTGCCCCAAACCAAGGCCAGCACAGACACGAGCAGCAGAAGCGTGACCAGGTTGTCCGAGACCTGCGCGGAAGGCAGGTAAACAAAATAAGGGTAGACCGCCGCCGCGAACGCGGCCACCAACCCGACCCTGTCCGAGAAGAGCCTCCTGCCGGCCACCCCCACCAGAGCGACCGCCAGTGCGGCCAGAAGAGACTCACAGACGCGCACGAACAACAGGCGATGCGAGACCAGAAACAGGAGGGACAGAAAATACGGATAGAGGGGGGCGCGCGTGATCGAGTTGCCTATTCCCTTCCCGGATGAAATCTGTTCGGCTGTGTCGAAATACCACCTGCTGTCCGGCCAGTGCAGCGTCTCGTCCACAGTGAGGGCGAACCCCACCCTCAAGACCAGGCCGAGCAGAAACGCACAGGTCAGGAGCCTGCCAAACGTCAGTGATGTGCGGCCGTAGCGACTTTCTCTCATCCGGAAACGGGACTACGAAGTGAGAAGGGCCACACCCCGTGGCATGACAGTTGCTTCCCACAGGATGGGGATTCCGGCCAGACTCGGCAGAGCCAACGCCGCAGTATAGCCAAACGAGGAGGCCCTGTCAACCGAGCCGGCCCGAACCTGGGCGGCTACCGAATGTTCCTGGTGCCGGGCGACCGCGCGGCCCGTCGTCGTTGAAAGCCGCCCAGACGCTTGCTACAATGGGAGCGAGGGCACAGAGAATTAGGAAATGCACGTTGCGCAGACACTGACCAGAGTCAGGGGCAGAGTCCCGAGCTTCTACAACATCCTCAGGGTTGTCGTGCCGGTCGGACTGGGGGCTCTGCTGGGGTCAGCCATAGTGAACCCCCACCACAGGACGGTGGAGATTCTCGTCGGGTTCTTCATCGCGGCCGTGGCGTTTCTGGCGAAGCCCTCTCGCGCCATCGTGGCCTTCATCATAGTGTCGCTCTTTCCGGCCCACCTTTCCATAGGCACCAGCAACACGGTCTTCATACTGATCCTGCTTTCCAGCTGGATGGCGCAGCAGGTTACGGCCGGGAAGAGGATTTCAATAAGGACGCCCCTGGACCTCCCCATCCTGACGATGTTCGCGGCCTACCTCCTGTCGTTCATAAACGTGCCGCACGGGCTGATGGGGGTGAACCTCAGGGGATTCAGCGTGTTCTTCACGTCCGTCGCGATCTACTACCTGGTGGTGAACCTCACGCCCGACGCAAGGGCCGTGAGGAGATTGCTCTGGGCGGGCGTCGTCGCCGCCACGCTGATGGCGACAATCGCCATCATTGAGATCTTCTTCCCCGGCAGAGAGCTGCTCCCCTATTTCTTCATTGCCAGGACGATAACTTCCCAGGAGTCAGTGGTCAGGGCCGGAGCGGGATTCAGAAACGTCAGTGGGCTGTCGCAGTACGCGATTTTCTACCTGCTGCTCTTCGCGTTCATGTTTCCGAGGCAGAGGACTCGCATTCTGAAGGTGGTCCTGGCCTCGCTCTTCGCCGTCTATGTCGTGATATTCGCCAGCACGGCCATGCGAGGGGCGTTCATGGCCGGCGCGGCCGGCTTGGCGTTCCTCGTCTGGCGGAGCAGGTACGTGCTCGACACCAGAAAGGTTGTGATTGGGGTCTTGCTTTGTGCAGCGGTGTTTCTTATCGGCCACCAGATCCTTTCGTCTGCCGGGGTAGTGAGGAACCTGTGGGACAGGTTCTATGAGCTCCAGGAGAAAGTCGGAAGCCACGTGGACCGGGAAGCGATGATGAAGGAGGTGTTTGAGAGGTCCCTGGAACACCCGATCATCGGCCACGGCCCCGTGATCCACCTTCCGCGTGGTTTCGTAACCCTGAGCAGCAATAACCCTCACTGCCAGTACCTTCTTTATTTCTACACGATAGGGCTGCTGGGACTGGGCGGGTTCATCTGGCTGATGGCAAGCCTGTTCAGACTCTGCAGCCAGGCGATACGCGTAGGAAGAAGACACAAGAGTCTCATCGGCCTTACCGCGCTGATGGTGTGCTTCCAAACCTTCTTCTTCGTCTTCGTGCTGCACGAGACAGTGGACGACTACTCCAGCTCGTTCAACTATCCGCTGTTCCTCTGGTATGTCTTCGGGTTGGCCGTGGCGACAAGAAACATCATTCTGAGAGAAGCCGAGCAGACCGAGGAAAAAAGAAGGAAAGAGGAGCTGTCCACCGATTCCGTTCCGAGCCTGTCCACAGGGTGCCTGGACCCTGTGGAATAACGGAACCGGAAGAGGATGGCAGGCCGGCCAACGGAAAAGGCAGGCAGCCCCGTCTCCGAACCTTGATACACCGGGCCGACCTGTAAGTTCCAGTCACGTAACTGCTATTGTTGGCGTTCGATAGGCCGGCC
>JAFGJU010000209.1 GCA_016928935.1 Candidatus Eiseniibacteriota bacterium
GTACGGCCAACCGGAAGACACTGCGCCCGAGCCGTTCACGACGTAAACTCTGCCCCCGGCGGAATGAATGACCAGCTCAACGAGCCCGTCGCCGTCCACGTCGCCGGCGGAGGGCCACGTGAGGACAGTGTCGCCCAGCGAGATAGGCCATCCGGCGAGCAGCTCACCCGCGGCGTCGAGAGCGAACGCCTGGCCCGACTGGAGCACGGCCAGCACCTCCAGGGTGCTGTCCGGCTTGCCGTCCACGTCCGCCATGAGTATGAACGGACCGGCCGTGTCGGCCGCCGCTTCCTCCGGCAGCGCGAACGGCGGGAACACGTCCTCTCCCGAGCCGGAGGAAACGCAGTGCACGAGGCTCCGTCCGGACGAGTAGGCGACTTGGTACTGCACTACGTCAGGTCGGCCGCCGTGCAGGTATCCCGCTGCCACTGAACCGGTCACGGGAAGGCCGGACACTGAGGCGCTGGTCCAATCGACCGCCCCCGCACCATTGACTGCGTAAACGGCTCCGTCCGAGCAGCCGACTATGGCGTTGTCGTTGAACCAGCACGGAGAGGTGGTCACGGACGGAATCGCGGGCGGCCAGCCGACCATGACCTGGCCCCGCGGCAGAGGCGGGTTGACATCGCCGGCAACCCAGGCGTAGAGCTTCCCCTGGCCGCCGACCGAGACTGTGCCGACCAGCAGGGTCCCAAGCGGGGCGTTGCATACCACCGGCATCACACTTCCGGGAGCGTGCGCGAAGAACCCGTCCGAATGGCCGGCCAGATATGTCTCGCCCGCGGCAGTCCAGATCCTGAGAGTGGAGTCGCAGCCGGCCAGGAAGATCTCGTCCATGCCGTCAAGGTCGAAGTCTTCGAAGCCGGGCACCGCTCCGGAGAGCCCGCGCGCCGCGGCCGGCCAGCCCGGCCTTGCCCACTGCCGTTCCACTGAGACTCGCATGCCCACGGCCCTGGGGCTCGTCACCTCCACGTACACGTCGCTGGACGTGCCCGAGTTGGCGTCGCTGTTGGGGACCGTGGAAGGCGTGAAAAGGGTGGCGTTGCCCACGAAGTAAGGGTCGAACTCGCTACCCAGCCACTCCCACGAGGCCGGGTCGCCCAGGTCCTCTATGCCGTCCGCCTCTTCCACGTCGATTCCCCTCTCCTGCGGGCCGCCGTTGGGGCAAAGGCCCTCGCAAGCCCGCGAGGAGATGACGTTCTCGTCCACGTGCCATATCAATATCCCGGAACCGGGCAGGAGGGCGTCGTACTCGTTGGACTCGGGCCCCAGTATGACCGCGGTCGCCGGGTCGGTCGTCACGACTATCTCGCCGTTGCCGTCCAGCTCGGACTGCCTGTTCTCAACCAGAAAATACTCCGCGGCGTTCACCGGCACTTTCAGGACCCTGTAAGACGACTCCACTGCGAAGAGCGTGTCGGCCCACGCCTCCTCAACTACGACCTCTTCAAGGGCGGGAACTCCGAACAGCCGGCCCAACTCTCTCCTGCAGTAAGGGTCCAGCCCGCCGGGCACGAGACCGAACACGTAGACGTAGTCCTGCACCGTGGGGTCCCACACGTAGCCCGAAAGGTAATTGCCCGTGTCCATCAGGCTCCAGTAGCCCACCGACGGCAGGAAGTCCTCGGTGTTGTAAAGGTCGGGCAGGCCCAGCATGTGTCCGCTCTCGTGCGCTATCACTCCGTTTATGGCTCCCGTGAGTCCGTCCTGAGTGACTGTCTCGGGGAGGACGGTGGCCGCGTACACGTAAGAGGAGCCGCCGTCCACCGGCACCGGTTCCTCCAGGCCAGCAGTGAAAGACGGAATGTCGTTGTAGGAGTCGCCGTCTATGTCGCCCTGAAGGTCCGCGCCGGCATGGAAGAT
The DNA here is from genome assembly GCA_016928935.1 of Candidatus Eiseniibacteriota bacterium. Taxonomy (GTDB): domain Bacteria; phylum Eisenbacteria; class RBG-16-71-46; order JAFGJU01; family JAFGJU01; genus JAFGJU01. The sequence goes on from JAFGJU010000209.1 coordinate 1,864, forward strand.
GTACACCAGGTCGTATTCGGAGAACACGATGGGTTCGGAGCTCTGGTCGGCTGCGTTGACCGCGTCGGTTATGAGGCGCACGGCGATTTCGTAGTCCGTCTCAGAGTAGGTCCAGGGCCCGTAGTCGGCAGTGTCGGAAAGATGGAAGGCCGAATCTTGCGCAGCCGGAAACACGCTCGCCTGGATGACCACATGACTGTCGGTCATCGCCAGGTAGTACCTCGAAAGCGCCTGCATGTGGGCGGCGAAGTAGTCCCTGTTGTGGGGAGGAGGGTCTATGACGGCCGTGGCGCCGTTCCTCAAGTCGAACCGACCTCCCTCGCTGGTAGTGAGGGAGCCCGTCCTGTCTGAAAGGAAATCGACCCTGAGAACCAGAGCGCGAAGCACCACTGGGGACTGGGTGACCCCTGACACGGAGAGCCGGGAAGCGGGGGCGAGGGAGCCGAACCTCTCCAAGAGCGCGGCCGACGGCCTGCCGAAGCAGTCCGGCGCCGCCCTCTTCTTGAGAGCCTCCGACAGGAAGGCTGGGGGCGCAAACTCGGAAATCACGCCGGACTCCGCCGTGCGGCCGGGAGCCACGCGATGCACTCGGAGCTTTCGCGGAGGCTCTCCGGAGCCGTCCGACGTAAGCGGCGCCGACGCCAGAACGAACAGGGCGAAAGTACAGGATGCCGCTCGTGCGAGTAAATGCCTCAACTCAATGTCCTTGCACTAGAACCTGGCGGACAAGGCGAACTTACTTACTCGCTCCTCCAGCTCCTTCGACTGAGGAACGCTCGCGAAGTCAAACCTGAAGCCCTTGTACTGAAGGCCCACGCCGAACGTCGGGCCCTCGATGGGATACCAGTCCGAGTAATACCTCTCGGTGATGAAACCCAACCGCACCGCCAGGAGCTCACTGAAAAGGAACTCTCCGCCACCGCCGAGTATCGGACCGTCGTCAGCATTCACGAAGGGCTTGTTGACGTCGAAAGCGGCCACGAAGCGGCCTATGCTACCCTGCCAGATGTTAGCGGCGACTCCGACCTTGAGGTTACGGTTGATCGGGCTCGATTGGTCGGCGTCTATCAGAGTCAAGTTGGGCCCGATGTTCTGGAAACACGCCCCCACGCTCCACCTGTCCCTCCTGTAGAGCACGCCCAGGTCCGCGGCGAACGTCGTGCCCTTGCCGGGCTTCCCTTCCACCACGACGGAAGAGGGAGCGTAGTTGACGTGAATGACCTTCATGTTGATGCCCACGGCCGCGTCCTCCCACAGCGAAGTCCCGTAACCCACCGCCGGTGATATTTCGTAGCTTGTGAACACCTCGGTCGGATTACCGAACTCGTCCCTGCCCTCAATGTCGCCGTAGGTCAGGTATACGACGCTGGCGGCCAGCCCGCCCCAACTCTCGGAAGCCTGGGCGTAGGCCAGGTATTCGTAGTAAACGTCATCGGCGAGGCCCGGGGCCAGCTTGGTGTGCATGGCGGCCA
>JAFGJU010000210.1 GCA_016928935.1 Candidatus Eiseniibacteriota bacterium
ACATGTTCAGAGAAGCAGTGAGGCTCGCCGTAGGGAACGTCTCCAGGGCGAAGCTCAGGTACGTGCTCACGGCGCTGGGCATCATGATAGGCACCGGGGCCATAGTTTCCATGGTGTCGTTCTCGGTGGGCATGCAGAGGGAAATTTCGGAAGCGGTCTCGTCGTCCGGGCTCCTCACCACGGTGTACGTCACTCCGGGCCGCGGCGTTTCTGAGCGAACAGACCCGGCTGATGCGGACGACGCCGGCCGAGAGGAGGAGCAATCGGGCGTCGGCGCGGCCGACTCCACCGGACGCGATCCCGCCATAGACGACAGCCTCCTGGCTCGCATTTCGGCCCTGGACGGAGTAATGCACGCGTTCCCGCTAGTGGCGTTTCCCGCAATATTGACGAGGGGCCGTCATCAGGCGTTTGCGACCGTGTCCGGCCTGCCCACGGTGGTCAACGAGTCCACGCGTAAGCGGCTCAACGCGGGCGCGACGTTCGTCTCCGAGACCGACAGCTCGCTCATAGCGACCGCGTCCCTGGCACGGCGTCTGGGTGTGAGCCCGGATTCCCTGTCTGCTCCCGTTCCGGTGACTTTGAGCGTGGCGGCGCTTTCCGGGAAGCCGTCTCCGCTCATGGCCTTCGGTCTGGGAATGCCGTTCGAGCGGAGGACCTACAGACTGAACCTGGTCGGCGTGCTGAAGCAGGGCATGATGGGGCCGGCGGGCAGGACGGACGCCTACATCCCGCTGGGAATCGCTCGGGACGTCTCTACGTTCGCCCTGAGGGGCGCGCAGGAGATCCTGAGAAACATCTCCGCGCAGTCCGGCGGTTACCCGGGAGCGGAGGTGCACGTCGCGAAGCTCGAGGACGTCGAACGCGTCGTGAGGCAGGTCGAAGGGATGGGTCTGAGCACCTTCTCCATATCGGAACAATTAAAGGAAATGAGGACCGTGTTTGTCGTCATGTCCGGGTTCCTGGGCGCCATCGGGGGCGTGGCGCTGTTTGTGGGCTGTCTGGGCATAATGAACATCATGTTGATATCCGTCTTCGAGCGCACGCGCGACATAGGCGTCATGAAGAGCGTCGGAGCGCGCCAGAGGGACGTGCTCAACCTGTTCGTGATAGAGGCGGGTATGGTCGGCGTCGTGGGAGGGCTGTCGGGCGTGTTGCTTGGGTTGGGTGTGGCCGAGGTCGCAAACCGCTTGATGTTCGCCTTCGTCGTGAAGGGCGAAATGCCTTACCATCAACTCTACAGCATTCCGGCGTGGCTGGCCGCTGGAGCGGTGGGGCTTGCCGTTGGCGTTAGCGTCTTGGCCGGGCTCTATCCCGCCCGCCGGGCGGCCAGGCTGGACCCCGTCGCGGCGCTCAGGTACGAGTAGGCCCCAGCAGGAGGCGGTAGGTCGCAACCAGCCGCAACAGGACGTCTCCGGGCGTCGCCTTCCCGGACCACAGGCTGAGTGACCCCTTTTCGCACTCCGAATCAGTGACTTCTTTGCGTGCTTTGACAGAACAAGTTGCAGGGCGCACCGGCTTTAGAGGTGCATTTTAGCGGCAATCGTGATATAATGAGAGCTTAGACGGCCCACCCGCTGACGGAAGACCACAATGCGCTTTCATCGGCCGAGTTCCGGCGCCACGGGCTCGACACAGGCGGAGGATTGTGACGTGTTCAAGAGCATGCTTCGTATTGCAGGAAACCGTGTCCCCTTCACCCCGCCCTCGTTCACGGCGTCGACTGCTCTCTTGATGCTCGCCGGTGCCCTGGTCTCCGGGGCGCTTGTCGCTCCAGCCTTCGCACTCCCGTACACGCCCATCGGCGACACGCTGACGGTGATAATGAGGCCGATTCAGAGCGTGCCCACGATAGTCGTGCGCGGCGACACGTTCGACATAGATTGCGCCGCCTCCAGCTCCACCACGGACTGGGCCGCGTCGCTCAGTTATCGCGCGCTCAGCTATCCGCTCACCGTGGTCAGCTCGACGTATGTCAGTTCGCTTCTGCGCTGGAAGCTGCGGGTAATCGTGCCTGTCGAAGTCCCGCTCGAGCTCTACGATTTGACGGTCACGGCGAGCGGCGGCATCAGCGACTGGACCGAGAATGCGGTCAGCGTGGTGGACGCCTTTCCGACCAGCTTCTACTTCATACAGGCCACGGATATGCACACGCCCACGCACCTCTTCTCCTCCGACGGAGACCCGAACTTCGACACCGACACGTCGGAGACCGTGGACTTCCGCGAAGTGATAAAGGACGTAAACCTTATCAACCCGTCGTTCTTGCTCGCTACGGGCGACCTGGTGAACGAGGGCGAGCTCGAAGACTACAACTACTACCGCGTCTACACGCGCTTCCAGCGGCTTGCAGCGGAGCTCGAGGTGCCGGTCTACATGATCACCGGGAACCACGACGTCGGCGGCTGGGACGCCACGCCGCCTCCCGACTGCACCGCCAGGAGGGATTGGTGGAGATTTTTCGGCTGGCCTTATCTGGCCAGTCCCCCTCCGGGCGACCCTGCGCGCACCCAGGACTACTCTTTCGACTTCGGCTCGTGCCACTTTATCGGCATGGAGGCGTACATCAACTACGACGACTGCATGTACTCCATTTACGGCGACGACAGCTTCCGGTCCGAGCAGTTGACCTGGTTGTCGAACGACCTGGCCGCGGCCTCGGCGAGCGCGCTGCAGATCCTTTTCTACCACTACGATTTCTCCAGTCAGATAGACCTGGCGTCCCTGGGAGTGGACCTCTGTCTTTACGGCCACGGGCACGTCGACAAGGGCTCGCTCACGGGGTGGCCTCTCAACATCGAGACAAGGGCCACGTGCGACGGCAGCAGGGCCTACAGGATCGTAAGGGTGGACGGCAGCACGATAACGCCGTCTGCCACGGTCTCGGCCGGCTCGAGCGGCCAGTATCTCAGGATCACGTTCGGCGTGCCCAACGACGGTACGGACACAAGCAACTCCGCCACTATCGTCAACGGCTTCGCGCAGACGCTCGAGCATGCGATGGTGCGTTTTTATATGCAGGCGCAGCCGGGGATCGTTTACAACGTGACCAACGGAACGCTGCTGCAGGCGGTGCAGACCGACTCGGTGGTCGTGTGCTACGTGGACGTGGACGTTCCTTCGGCCGGCTCCATCACCGTCTACGTGGACGGGGTGGTCGGGGTCGCCGAGACGCCCAGTCCGTCGCTCCTTGCCACCTCCGTTTTTCCCAATCCGTTCGAGGCGGCCACGAGCATCAAGTTCTCACTGGCGGAGTCCGGGCCTGTCACGCTTTCCGTATTCGATTTGCAGGGGCGTCTCGTGAAACGCATCCTGACTGCCGACCTTTCCACGGGCACGCACAGGTACGACTGGGACGGCACCGATGCCGACTCCAGGCCCGTCGCTCCCGGACTGTATTTGTATCAGTTGAGCGCCGCCGGCCAGACGGTCACGAGGAAGGCGCTTCTGCTGAAATGAGGCGCCTCAAAGGGCGCCGGAATCCCGCGAATCCCGTTGCCCGACTGCGGCCCGACTGCGGGTCACGCGGCACTGAGGTTACTGCGACGCCCGGTTCGGGGCGCCTGTTCGGGACACTGGGTGGGGGCTCCGGTTCTAGGCCTTGGAATCGCTTGTCAGAAATAGAGTTAGGCCCACATAACTGAGAATGCGGCACCCCGGGGTTGGTCGGGGGCGAAGGTTTACGCGTCGAATGTACGGCGGGCGGCGTGAACGCTCGCCAGGTCTGGGGAGGTGCCCATGAAGCCGCGAACTCTGCTCTTTACGCTTTTCCTTGCGTTCGTGATTCTGTCGGTCTTGGTTACGGCCGTACTGGCGCGAGCGCCGATCCGGAAGACGTTCTTTGCGACGTATCCGGTCGCGACCGGGACCCAGCTTGACAACCTGCCCAGCAACGCGGGCCACTGCGGGGTCTGTCATTTCGATTTCAACGGAGGCGGTCCGAGGAACCCGTACGGCCTGGGCGTCGAGGTGGGTATCGGCAATGGTCTCACGAACGAGCAGGCCATACTGGCCATCCAGAGCAGCGATTCGGACGCGGACGGTTTCAGCAACCTAATCGAGATAACGGACGTCATCAACTTCAACAACACGCCGACGTTTCCGGGTCTCACCCAGGCAAACAAGGGGAACACCATCAACATCCCCGCGGCTGAGATCGAACCCTACTTGACTCCCAGCGGCGGCACGGACACGACTCCGCCGGACGTTACCGTGAGTTCTCCGAACGGTGGGGAGAACCTTGTGGCAGACGCCTACCACGCGGTCGCTTACA
>JAFGJU010000211.1 GCA_016928935.1 Candidatus Eiseniibacteriota bacterium
CTTCGCTTCCTCCTGAGACCTCATGCCGGAACGCTCTAGCAGGTTCGCGGCCACGGAGACCAACTCGCGAGAGGACGGCGCCTTGAGTAGTGCCGCGGCTTCGGGCTCGAACTCAGGCCTTTCCCGTTCGAACGCCGCCACATGGTAGCGAAGGTCGCTCAATTTTGCCAGGCCGTCCCTCACGGCGAGGAGTATCTTCCTGAGCTTCTCCTCCCCCGCTTCCATCAGCGCGGTCTCGCGAAAGTAGGGCAGGCTCATTTGCAGCAACGCATCCAGGTCCGTCTTCCTTATGTACCGGCCGTTCATCCAGTCGAGCTTGGCCGTGTCGAAGACCGCCGCGGCCTTCGCAGCCCTTTCGAGCGAGAAACTCGCGACCAGCTCCTCCGCGGACATCACTTCCCTGTCGTGCCCCGGAGACCAGCCCAGGAGCGCCAGGTAGTTGGCCATGGCGTCCGGCAGGTAGCCCATTTTTCTAAACTCCGCGACGGAAGTGACGCCGTCTCTCTTGCTCAGCTTCGCCCTCTCCCTGTTCAGGATGATGGACAAGTGCGCAAACGACGGTGGCTCCACGCCGAACGCCTCGTACAGCATGAGCTGCCTCACCGTATTGGACAGGTGCTCCTCGGCCCGTATCACGTGGGTGATTCTCATCAGGTAGTCGTCCACGACGCAGGAGAAATTGTATGTGGGCATTCCGTCGGAACGGAGCAGGATGAAATCGCCGACCACGCCAGCGGGGAATCTCACGTCGCCGCGCACCAGGTCCTTGAGCGCGTACTCCCTCTGCGGAGCCAGAAACCTGACGCTCGACGGCCTTCCCGCCTTTTCGAACTCAGTCCTTTCTTCAGCGGACAGTCTGCGGCATCTGCCGCCGTAGTGCGGGGGACTGCCCTGGGCCAGTTGCCTCGCCTTCTCGGCCTCGAGCTCCTCTCCAGTGCAGTAGCAGCGGTAGGCGCTGCCCCGGTCGAGGAGTGTCAGGGCGAACGAAGTGTAGAGGTCCTTCCTCTCCGACTGTCTGTACGGCGCGTACGCACCGCCCCTATCCGGCCCCTCGTCCCAGTCTACTCCAAGCCACTTGAGGTCCCGCAGCACTCCTTCCTCGGATTCGGGAGTCGAGCGAGCAGCATCGGTGTCCTCTATCCTCAGGACAAAGGCACCGTTCCTGCCCCTCGCGAAAAGCCAATTGTAGAGGGCCGTCCTCGCCCCGCCGACGTGAAGACTGCCGGTCGGACTGGGGGCGAAGCGGACTCGGATTTGATTCTGTGACATGTGTCGCTCGGCTGCCCGCAGGGCGGTTCGGCGGACGGGGGGGCGGCGCTCACGCCGCCTCTCTGGCGCCGTTCAATCACTCTTGAGCCGCCACTCGGAGGCCGCTGAATTGGCGCTCACTCGCTCTTGAGCCGCCGCTCATCGGACTCGGCCATAACCAGGGTGGCAACGGCGAAGGCGGCGGCACCCTCGGCCCTCCCGATGAACCCCATGCCCTCGTTTCGGGTGGCCTTTACGGAAATGGCTCCCGGCTCGACGTGGAGTGCCTCCGCAATCCGGCTCCTCATCTCCTCGAAATACGGCGACACCCTCGGCTCCTCGATGACCAGCACGGAATCCACGTTGACTATGCGCGCGCCCGTCTTCGCGACTAGGTCGCGCACCCCGCCCAGAAGGACGATGCTCGAGACGCCCCTGTACCGGGATTCGGTGTCTGGAAAGTGCGTGCCTATGTCGCCAGCCGCCGCGGCACCCAGCAGGGCGTCCGCTATTGCGTGACAGAGGACGTCGGCGTCGGAGTGCCCTCCCAGTCCTCTGGCGTGGGGTACGTTCACTCCTCCCAACACAAGCGGCCTTCCTTCCACGAACGGATGGGCGTCGTAGCCGATTCCGGTTCTGTAGCCTTGAGTTCCGTGATTGGGTTTCACGGCCGCCCTCCTGGCCTCCGAGGTTTCGACGATCCACCCGACCTGCTTGACCTCCGTGACGTGCCTGCTTTTCTCGAGGTCCGTCCGGGAGAGGACCGCACCACCGTGGAGCTCCGTGTGACAGTGGAGCCCCGTGTCGTCGTGGAGCCCCGCGCGGCCCGGCTCGTCTTCCTGAGCCCCTTCCCCGACGATGTCCTCCGACCCACTCCTTTTCCACCCACCTTTCTCGCCGCCTCGATCACGGCCTCCGCCAGCGCCACGTCAGCCGGGTACGTTATCTTGATGTTGAACGGGTCACCCTGCACGACCGCGACTCTCACGCCTGCCCGCTCCAGCAGTGCCGCGTCGTCGGTCGCGTCGAGCCGGCTCGGCCATTCATGGAAGGCGCGCTCCAGGAGGTTCCGCCTGAACGCCTGCGGGGTCTGCGCGAGCCACAGTGTCTGCCGCGGCACAGTCCCGGCCACGCGGCCGGCCTTCACTTTCTTGACCGTGTCGGACGCCGGCTCCGCAGCGATTGCGGCGCCGGTGCGCCTGCACTCGGCCACTGTGCGCGACACGAGCCCGGCGCTCAAGAACGGCCTCGCCGCGTCGTGCACCAGCACGTACTCGCTGCCGGCCGCGAACCCGAGCCCGCGCAGGACCGAGTCCTGTCTCCTGCGGCCGCCAGCCGCCACCGTCACGACCTTCCTCAGGCCGAGCCGCCTCACCAGCGCGAGGCATCTCCCCACCGCCGCACGCCGCACCACCACGACAATCCCCTCGACTTCCCGGGCCTTCTCGAGTGCCAAGAGCGAGTAAGAAATGAGCGGCATTCCACCCACGGTCGCGAACGCCTTGTCGCCCCTCCTGCCGAGACGCTTACCCGCGCCGGCAGCGACCAGGATGGCGGTGACAGCGGTCTTCCCGCCGCCGAAACGAGCGGCAGAAGCCCACGGCGTCACTTTCCCAGGGCTAACGGGAGGCGGCAACGCCCCCTCCCCGGAGTCGGTCCCTCGCGGGCGCCGGGTCGTCTTCCCGCGGCCTGCGCGCGGCATGCCCGCACTGCCTGCGGTGGCCCGCACCCTGCCCACCACGGGCTTGCGGGGACTACGTTTTCTTTCCACTTTTCGTCCTCTCCAGCGCCCGGGCCACGGCGCCTCTCACGTCATCCACACCCACTATGTCTATTGAGGAGCCGGCTCGGGCGGCTCCCCCCAGGTCGGAGAGGTTCCCGGCCGGAATGATTATCCTCTTAAACCCGAGCTTCTTGGCCTCCTGTATCCTGTGGGAAATCTGTGACACGCGTCTCACTTCGCCGCCAAGGCCCACTTCTCCGGCCACCGCCGTGTGCGGTTTGACCGCGGCGTCCTTGTAGCTCGAGGCCACTGCCACCACCAGCCCCAGGTCGCTCCCGGGCTCGTCCAGCCGAATGCCGCCGGCCACGTTGACGAACACGTCCATGTCGCCCAGGCGAAAGCCGACCCGGCGCTCCAGTACGGCCAGCATGACGTAGAGTCTTCTCGAGTCGTAACCGGTCGACGCGCGCTGCGGGAAGCTGTAGCCGGTGCGCGACACCAGCGCCTGGAGCTCCACGAGGAGCGGCCTCGTGCCCTCCATGCTGCTCACGACGACCGAGCCGGGAACGGCCGAATCCCTGTCAGACAGAAACACCTTGGAGGGGTTCGCCACCTCGGCCAGGCCGGCCTCCACCATCTCGAACACGCCGATTTCGTTCGTGGAACCGAATCGATTCTTGGCGGCCCTGAGCACGCGGTAGTTTTGGTACCTCTCTCCCTCCAGGTAGAGAACCGCGTCCACCATGTGCTCCAGGACTCTCGGCCCGGCCACGGCCCCTTCCTTGGTGACGTGTCCCACCAGAAAAAGCGCGGTCGAGTTGCTCTTTGCGAAATTGAGGAACTTGAGACCGCACTCGCGAATCTGCCCAACGCTGCCGGGCGTGCCTTCGAGCTCGGGGTCGTACACGGTCTGGATGGAGTCTATCACCGCCGCCGCGACCTTGAGGTCGGACAACTGGTTCAATATCACTGTGACGTCGGTCTCACAACTTACGAACAAGTCCTTCGACAGAGCCCCCAGCCGTTTCGCCCGCATCCTCGTCTGGGCCTCGCTCTCCTCGCCCGACACGTAGAAACAGGGTTTCCCCGCCTCGGCCAGCCGGCTCAACACCTGGAGCAGCAGCGTGGATTTTCCGATGCCCGGGTCGCCGCCCACCAGCACCAGCTCGCCCGTGACCAGCCCACCTCCCAGCACCCTGTCGAATTCCCCCACGCCGGTCGGAACCCTCTCGACTTCGGCGTCGCCTATGTCCGTGAGACGCCTGGGCTCACGGAGTCCGATGCCCCGTTCCACCCACTTCTCCTTCGTCTTCCTCCGCTCCTCTTCAACGGCGGAGTTCCACTCCCCGCAGACGGGACACCTGCCGAACCACTTGCTGCTCTCGTGGCCGCAGTTCCGGCAGACGAAGACTGTTTTCTTCTGAGATTTCATTCGCGCTCTATCCCCCCTGGGTCGCACAAGCCGCCAGACCGGCCGCGGCTTGCCGTCTCCCCTCCGCGCCCCCTCTCCTGGAACACGCCCCTAAAACAGGCTGAACTTGAGGTAGCGCTTCGGGTTTTTCTTTATGTCCGCTATCAACGCCTTGGCCTCCTCGACCGTGGTCTTCATCTCTGAGTACAGAGCGTCGTCGTTCACCATCTTGCCGAGGGTGCCCTGCCCGCTCTCCACTTTCTCGACCAGCGTCTCGACGGCCAGGCTCAGGCTTGCGAGCTTCGTCACGAGCCCGTCCAGGTCGCGCGTCAGCTCCGTAAGTTGCGTCACGGTCGTGTCGATGTCGGGGCCGCGCGCCTCGGCGAACTCCCTCAGCTTGTTGCTGGTGTAGCGGAGGTCGTCCACGGCCACGCGCAGGTCTTCCCTGTTCTCTTCGAGCGTTCCGCGGAGCTGCGCGCTGAACTGGTTCAGGTTGTCGAATGTGCCGCTTATTTTCCCTTCTTTCTCAACCTGGTCCAGAACGTCGTGGACTTTCCTCACCGTTTTTTCAAAGTCCTTGAGGGCTATGCCAATCTCGCCCACCACCTCCGGCACTCCGCTTTCAAACCTGCCCGTCAGCACCTCGCTCCTGGGAACCGACTCGGTCAGCTTGCCCAGCCTTACGGCGACGTATTTCTCGCCCATGAGCCCGATGTTCCTGATGTAAAACTCCGTGTCCCTGCC
>JAFGJU010000007.1 GCA_016928935.1 Candidatus Eiseniibacteriota bacterium
AAACTCCACCCCGGGAATGGGTCTCCGGCGTCCGCCGCGAACGGCTGGCCGGGCTGGCGCCGCTCCAGCTCGAACAACCCGTCGGCCTGTTCCAGCGCCACCATGTAGCGGGGCTCGGCATCGTTGTCGCTCATCGTCTCGTCCACGTGGTATATCAGAAGGCCGCTGCCCGGAAGCTGACCGTCGAAGCCCATCTGCTGCCTGTTTTCGAGAAGGTAGTACTCCTTCCTTGCGACCCCGTTCTTCCAGAGCTTGTACACGTCGGGGTAGACCTCCACCGGTCGCAGAGTCACGGCCTCGACGTTTACGTCGGGCGCCACCGGCTCCACGAACCCGAGCTTCATCTTGCAGTAGGCGTCCAGGTGCGCCGGCGAGTCGCCTTCTCCCAACCATCCGCCTGCGGCCATCAACGACCACAGGTCAAGGCCGTACGAGCTGTAGTCCCTGTCGTAGAGGTCGGGAAGGCCCAGAACGTGGCCCATCTCGTGGCAGAAGGTTCCCAGCCTGGAGGACTCCCCCTCTGTCGTGTACACGAACACGTACACTCCGTCCACGAGCACGGGGGCAGCGGTCGCCCACTGATGCGACATTATCAGGCCCGCGTTCCCGGTGTCCTCGTAGGTGCCTCCGGAATGCACCACGAAGAGCGCGTCCACGTAACCGTCGTCGTCGCCCGAGGACGGCACTCCGTCGGGTCCGTCGTTGTCGTACTGGGAGAAGTCCACGAACGGTCGCGCAAGCTCCACCGCGTCCTCGGCCATCTTCTGGGCGTTCTCGGGGTAGCACGTGTCGCAGACGCCGGCGCTCCCGCCGGCATAGAAGCTGCTGCTGTTGGGCAGGGTGTACCACCCGTACACGTCGCCGTCCACGCTGAGCGCGCCGTACGAGTTGTCCAGGAAGTAACTTTGTAGTGTGTTTGCCCGCCAGTGTTCCCTCCCGAAAAGCAGCGACTCGAAGTACCCCGCACGGTGGTTCACCGCGTCCGCCCGAACGTCCGGAAACTCCACCAGAATAACGACGGCCCTGAGGTGTGTGGCCGAAGTCTCTCGCCTTTCCGCCCAATTGAGCCGGCACTGCTTCGGGAGCACGTCTACGCCGGCCGCCCTCATGCGGGAGGGTAAGAGATGCTCTTCCAGGCCGGACCGCGCACCCTGCGCGCTCGGCGACCCCGCCCCGTTGAGCAGGGTCTCGCGCACGTCCGGACGCAAGGGCATGGCCTCCGCGCTCAGCCACGCGGATGCCGCGAACACAACTGCCAGCACTGTCCACCTTCCCCGCTTCGTTCGGCTCACCTTTGTCCTCCTCTTCTCCCCGGCGAGATCAGGCCCTACTCCCACTCGATCGTGGCAGGAGGCTTCGAGCTTACGTCGTAAACGACCCGGTTTATTCCCTTCACCTCGTTGACGATCCTGCCGGAGACCCTCGCGAGCACGGCCGGAGGGATCTTGGCCCAGTCGGCCGTCATGCCGTCCCTGCTCACCACCGCTCTGAGAGAGACTATGTTCTGGTATGTCCTCTCGTCCCCCATGACTCCGACCGACCTCAGCGGAAGCAGGACCGCGAACGCCTGCCATATCTCGTCGTATAGCCCCGCGGACCTCAGCTCGTCGATGAATATCCTGTCCGCCAATCGCAGGCGTTCGAGCCTCGGCTGCGTCACACTTCCCACAATACGAACTGCGAGGCCCGGCCCCGGGAACGGATGACGCGTCAGGATAGAGCGCGGCACGCCGAGGAGCTTCCCGACCCTTCTCACCTCGTCCTTGAACAGGTCTCTCATGGGCTCCACCAGTTTCAGGTTCATGGAATCGGGGAGTCCGCCAACGTTGTGGTGTGTCTTTATCGAGCTGGACGGGCCTCTCCTGGACACGCTCTCTATCACGTCGGGGTAGAGCGTTCCTTGGACGAGGAAGCGGGCGTCGCTGTGCCGCAGTGCGGCCTCCTCGAACACACGTATGAACTCCTCGCCTATTATCTTGCGCTTCCTTTCGGGGTCCCTGACCCCGGCCAGTTTCTTCAGAAAACGCTTCGCAGCGTCCACTCTCTCCACGCGCAGGCCGAACTCCCGTTCCAGCGTTCGCGTGGCCGCCTCGGCCTCGTCCAGTCTCCCCAACCCGTGGTCCACGAAAATGCACGTGAGCCGCCTCCCGATTGCCCTGTGCGCCAGCACGCAGGTCACCGAGGAGTCCACGCCGCCGCTCAGAGCCGCTATCGCGCGGCCGTCGCCTATCCGCCGGCGGATCTGTCTCGTCGACTCGCGTACGAACTCCTCCAGAGACCACGTCCCCCGGCAGCCGCACACGTCCCTTACGAAGTTGCGAAACACCCTGTCTCCGAAATCCGAATGAATGACCTCGGGATGAAACTGAAGCATGTGGAGTCTGCGGCCGGCATCGAAGCCCGCCGCGTTGGGCGAGCCCGCGGTCGCGCCCGACAGCACGAAGCCCGGCGGGAGTTGCGCGACCACGTCCCTGTGACTCATCCACGTGTTGAACCTCGACGGGGTGCCTCTCAGCAACGGGTCCCGGCCCCCCGGACCGGCCACCCTTCGGAACGACGTGCGGCCGTATTCACCCTGCGCGCCCGGGCTCACCCTGCCCCCCAGCACGCGACTCATGGCCTGCATGCCGTAGCAGACGCCCAGGACCGGAATGCCCAGGTCGAACAAGCCCTCCCTCGGAAGGGGTGCGTCGTGTTCGAAGGCGCTCCGCGGACCGCCCGACAGCACGAGGCCCTTCGGGCGTCTGGCCAGAATCTCCGCGGGTTTGATGTCCCAGCCGACGACTTCGGAGAACACGCTCTGCTCGCGGATTCGCCGCGCTATCAGTTGGATGTACTGCGAACCAAAGTCGAGTATGAGTATGGTTTCTCTGGCCCTGGCCATTAAAGCGCGCCTCCGGTTCGCGATCGTCCGCGGCGGAACGCCCGAAGCCGCGGAACCCCAAAACTAAGACGGGAGGTCCAACGCCCTCCCTCAAACGGATTATACCCCAGACCCGCCGCTGCCGCTAGTGCTTGAAGCACCGCCGCCCGGTAAAGCACAGCGTCAGGTCGTGCTCGTCGGCCGCCCTTATGCACTCCGAGTCCCTGACTGACCCGCCGGGTTCCACGACCGCAGTGATGCCCGCCCTGGCCGCCGCGTCTATCGAGTCCCTGAACGGAAAGAAAGCGTCCGAAGCCAGGCACGCGCCCTTGACGTCGTGGCCCGAGCGCCTTGCCTTGTACAGGGCCGTCTCCACGGAATCCACCCGGCTCGTCTGGCCGGCGCCGACCCCGACCGTCCTGCTCCATTTCCCCGCCGGGTCGCTCGCGCCTATCACGATTGCGTTGGAGATCGTGTGTCTGGCCACCTTCCACAGGAAGAAGAGTCCGGCCAGCTCCTCAGGAGACGGCGCTCGGCCCGACACCACCTTCCAGTCGGACACGCTCTCCGCTTGCCAGTCCTCTTCTTCCGCCAGCAGGCCCACCAACCCGGACCTCAACAGCAGCCTGGGAACCGGGCGCCTGGACAAGAGAGCCGGGGCCAGCTCCAACAACCTGAGGTTCTTTTTCTTTTGAAGAACCTCCGCCGCCCCCGCGTCGAACCCGGGCGCGGCCACGACCTCCAGGAAAAGAGACGACATCTCGGCCGCGAGGTCCCGCGTCACGCTCCTATTCACGGCCACTACGCCCCCGAAGGCCGAAAGCGAGTCGCAGTCCCTGGCCAGACGGTACGCCGTGAGCAAATCCTGCGACACGGCCACCCCGGAAGGGTTTCTGTGCTTGATGACGACGCAGGCCGGTTCGTCGAACTCCCTGCACGCAGAAACGGCCGCGTCCAGGTCCAGGAGGTTGTTGAAGGAAAGCTCCTTCCCCTGCAGCTGCCTCCCCAGTCCGTGCGCAGAGTCTTTTTCCCCGGCCGCCACGTAAAACGACGCCTTCTGGTGCGGGTTCTCGCCGTAACGTAGGTTACGCTCCCTCCTGAGCCTAAGCTCCAGGACCTCCGGCAGCGACCCCTCGCCCCCGACCGCCTCTGGTCCGGTCCCGGACTCGCCGCTCTTCCCGGCCAGGTAGGCCGCGACCAGCCGGTCGTACGAAGAAGTGACCTCGAACACGCGGGCCGCCAGACGGGCCGACAGGGCGCGGCTCACTCTGACCCCGCCCGCCGCCTCGCCCGCCGCGAGGCGGCGGGCGGCCTCCCGCGCCTTCACGTCTTCCATCACGGCCCCGTACGCAGCCGGTTCGGGCACCGGGACGACCCAGGCGAAGTTCTTGGCGGCGGCCCTTACCGCCGCAGGCCCGCCTACGTCTATGAGCGAGACCGCCTCCGCCGGCGGGTCCTGCTCCCTCACCCTGGCGAACGGATAGAAGTTCACTACGACCATGTCCACGGACGGGACGCGGTCGGCCTCCAACTGCTCCCTCTCGTCCGCCTTCGAGCGGTCGAACAGGATTGCCGCGTGGAGGCGGGGGCTCAGGCTCTTGACTTTCCCCGAGAGCATCTCGACCACTCCCGTCAGCTCCTGCGCGGGCCTGACTCGGACTCCACTCTCCCCGAGGTACGCGGCCGTCCCCCCGGTCGCGTACACCTCCACCCCCCTTTCCGCCAGAAACTCGGCAAAATGGGTGAGGCCCGTCCTGTCGGACACGCTCACAAACGCCCGCTTCACAACCACGCTATCATCAGTCATCCGAAATGCTCCGTCGCCCTTGCGCTAAACCTCTGCCGGGCCGCAGATCCTGTGGGCCGCCTCCAGGTATCGCTCGCGTGTCTTTGTCACGACGTCCGGAGGCAGCGGCGGCGCCGGGGGCGTCCTGTCCCAGCCGATGGAGTCCAGATAGTCGCGCACGAACTGCTTGTCGAAAGACGGCTGAGGCCGGCCCGCGGCGTAATGCTCGACCGGCCAGAAGCGGGAGGAGTCGGGCGAGAAGAGCTCGTCTATCAACACGACCTCTCCACCCAGGACTCCGAATTCAAACTTCGAGTCGGCCAGCAGCAGGCCGCGGGTCTCGCAGTAGGCAGCGCCGAACGAGTACAGTTCCGCGCTCAGGCGCCTGAGCCTCTCCGCCAGGTCGCCTCCCAAATCGGCCTTCATCACGTCGAAGCTGACGTTCTCGTCGTGACCAGACGCCGCCTTCCGGGCCGGAGTGAACATCGGTTGAGGCAGCCTCTGTGATTCGCGCAGCCCGGGTTCCACGGGCTGGCCGCAGATGGTACCGCTCTTTCTGTACTCGGCCCAGGCAGAGCCGGCCAGGTATCCTCTGACCACGCACTCGAAGTCGACGCGCTCCGCCCTGAGGACCAGCATGGTCCTGCCCTGAAGCACGCCCGCGTACTGCCTGAAGGGCTCCGGGAATCTCTTCGCCTCACACGTGATGTAGTGCGTGCGGACTATGTGCCTCACCTTGTCGAACCAGAAGGCCGAGAGCCGAGTGAGCACGCCGCCCTTGTCGGGTATGCCGGTCGGCAACACGCAATCGAACGCCGACAGCCTGTCCGTGGCCACTATTATCAGCCGTCCGTCCGAAGCCTCGTACACGTCGCGGACCTTGCCGCGCCTCCACGGTTTCAGGTCGTCCAGTGAAATGTCCGTGAGACTGACCCTCATGCGTCCCATCCTCCGGCAGCGGCGGCTCTTCCTCCATGCACGCCGTCCCGTGTCGCGCACCGCTCGAAGCTCCGACCCGGGCTCCGGGCCTCGCCCTAGCACTCGCCCGCCGGCTTGTCCAAAATCCTCACTTTTCGCCCCTCCACCAGAAGCCTTCCCTCTGCGAAAAGCCGCACCGCCTCGCAGTAGATGCGGTGTTCCTCCTTCAGGATGCGGGTGGAAAGCGTTTCTTCAGTGTCGTCCTGATGCACGGGCACCACGGCTTGCAGGACTATCGGACCCCCGTCCACGCTGTCGTCCACGAAATGCACCGTGCAACCGGAGAACCTGACCCCCCTGTCCAGCGCCTGTTTCTGTGCGTGGAGGCCGGGAAAAGACGGAAGAAGAGCGGGGTGGACGTTCAGTATGCGTCCGGCGAAGGCCGACAGGAAGTCGGAGTGAAGCACGCGCATGAAGCCCGCCAGCAGGACCAGGTCCGTGCCGTGCTCCTTCAGGAATCGCGCGTATTCCAGCTCCCTCTCAGGCTCCAGCTTCGTCTTGAACTTGCCGGGGTCCAGGTAAACCGCCGGAATGCCGGCGCTCCGGGCGCGCTCGAGTGCGAGTGCGGCCTCCACGTCGCTCACCACCACCTTCACCACTGCCGGAACACGGCCCTCGGCGCACGCGTCTATTATCGCCTGGAGATTTGTTCCCCTCCCTGATGCAAGCACACCCAGCCCGAGTTTCTTCACGGCGGTCCCCCTGTCAGGCCGTCAGGATCGGTATCTCGCAAGACGCGGCAGTTATAGCATGGAGGCCAGGACGGCGCAAGCGTAATCGAATGCGGCGGAGCCACCCGGCCCACTACCCTTTGACATTTCTCTTGGGAGATTCGCGACGCGCGCATATAATGTGGGGCCGTTAGCCCTGCTTCGGCATGAACTCGTCCTGAGCCGGACCGGACACACTTTCCAAAGGAGCCAACATGCGTCTCTCAAGAAACGTTCGAGTTCCCGTTTCAATCCCGGCCACCCACCGTCCGCGCGCGGCCGCCGCCCTCATTTCGGCTGTGCTGGCCCTGGCGCTTGCAGTGTGGTCGGCGAGCGTCTGCCCGGCTTTTTCTGAGACCCTCGAGGAAAAGGTCCGGGAGTTCGACCTCAAGAACGGGATGAAATTCCTCGTGGTGGAAAGGCACGAGGCACCAGTCGTCTTCTGCGCCGTGGCCTTCAACGTGGGCTCGTCCAACGAGCGGACCAACATCACTGGCATCTCCCACCTGCTCGAACACATGATGTTCAAGGGCACGGAGATGATGGGCACCAAGAACTACAAGGCAGAGCTGCCCTACATCAGGAAGACGGACGAGCTCGGCGAGAGGACCATAGCCCTCAGGAAAGAGATGGGCGAATGGCGGTTTGAGCGATTCCACGGTTTCTCGCTCCAGGTCATCGAGTCTTTCTCCAAGGAGGAGAAAGAGCGCATCGGTGCCGACAAGTACGAGCAGAACAGGCTCATGGCCGAGAAGATACGGTCCATGCCGAGCCTACCGGACTCTGTCGCCGACGTTCCCTACCTCGTGGAGGACCGCGGCGTCAACTACCTTGAGAAGTACCTGGAATACGAGCTCGCCTGGGGAGAGATGGCCAGGCTTCTGGACGAGCAGCGTGAGTACATGATCAAGGAGGAGCTCTGGGGCCTTTACATGAACAACGGGTCGCGCTTTCTCAACGCCTTCACTTCCAACGACGCGACCGTGTACCTCTGTTACCTACCGTCCAACCGTCTGGAGCTGTTCATGCTGTTGGAATCGGACCGCATGGAGTCCCCGGTCTTCAGGGAATTCTGGTCCGAGCGCGACGTGGTCATGGAGGAGCGTCGTCTCAGCGAGAACGACCCGGACGACATGCTGGATGAGGCGTTCAACGCAGTCGCTTTCAGTGCAAGCCCTTACAGGTGGCCCGTGCTGGGATGGATGAGCGACATCCGGACCATCGACAGGAAGGAACTCGAGGACTACCACCGCATCTACTACGCTCCCAACAACGCGGTCTGCATGGTGGTGGGCGACGTCAGGCTGGAGGAAGTCCAGAAGTTGGCCCGGAGGTACTTCGAGGCAATCCCCCCCCAGCCCGCCCCCCCGGCAGTGGAGACGAGCGAGCCGGAGCAGCAGGGCGAGCGCCGCATAGTGCTGGAGCACGCGGCCAACCCACGGTTGATGATGGGGTTCCACAGGCCGAGCCACCGGCACCCCGACGCGGTCACGATCGGAGTGCTGGAGAGCATCCTGGCCGGCGGGCGCACGTCTCGTTTGTATAAAACCATCTACGAGGAGAAGCAGCTGACCGCGTCTCCTCCCCAAATGTACAGCGGGCCGGGCGACAGGTACGACAACCTGATGGTCATAGTGGCCGAGCCCAGGCACCCGCATACTCTGGAGGAGGTCGAGGGGGCGATCCTGGAAGAGCTGGGCAAGCTCAAGACGGCTCCCGTCACGGAGCGCGAGCTCCAGCGCGTCAAGAACCAGATAGACGCAAACATGGTCCGCTCGCTGGGCTCCAACATCGGCATCGCATTCCAGGTCGGATTCAGTCAGCTCTTCTACGGCGACTACCGCCTGATGTTCACGAACATAGAGCGCACAAAGAAGGTCACTGCGGAGGACCTCCAGCGAGTGGCCAAGCAGTACTTCACCGCGAAGAACCGCACCGTCGCCCACCGCGTGCAGATAGAACAGGAAGACAACCCCGGCGGCGAAGAGCGGATTGACATGCAGGCGCTGATGCAGTTCGTCCAGACGCTGCCCCAGGAAGAAAAGATGGCCATCTTCCAGAAGTTTCAGAGCCTGAAGACGGATCAAGAGCGTGAGGCCTTCGGCATGGAGCTGTACCAGCGCATGAAGGCGGCGCAGGGAAAGAAGTAGATTACTGCGACCTGCTCGAACGACGGCACACACACAGGAGAGAGACTATGCGCACTAATAGAATGACGGCCATACTCGCGGTTGCGCTGGGCGTCGGCCTGGTCTGGCTGGCGTCCGCGTCGCCCACCCTGGCGGCCAAGCGCCCCCACCCCACCAAGCTCTCGTACCCATCCCTCGGCCTGACCACGCCGCAGGCCACCGACATCGCGCTGTCCAACGGGCTGGCGGGCTTCCTGATCGAGGACCACGAGATTCCGGTGGTCGACGTCGTGGTGCTGGTGAAAACGTATTTCCCCGAGAGGGAGAGGTACGGTCTCAACGCCATGGCGCAGTGGGTCATTCGGAACGGCGGCACGGCCACGTGGCCCGGGGACAAGCTGAACGACGAACTGGAGTTCCTGGCCGCAAACGTCGAGGTCTACGGCGGCGACCTGAGCACTATTTTCGCGTTCAACTGCATGAAGAAAGACCTTCCGCGGGTTCTGGACATCTTCGCGGACCTCATAATGAACCCTGCGTTCCCCGAGGACAAGGTAGAGATGAGGCGAAACACAATGCTGGAGGAGATACGGCGCAGGAACGACGACCCAGGCACGGTCTCGAGGCGCGAGTTCTCCCAGCTCATATACGGGGACCATCCCTACGGGTGGGAGACTACGCCCGAGAGCGTCAAGGGCCTCACTCGGGACGACCTGGTCGGTTTCTACAACGCCTACTTCCACCCCAACAACGCCGTCATAGGAATAAGCGGGGACGTGACCAGGGACGAGATCGTCGCCGCACTCGAAAAGGCGCTCGCGGCCTGGCGGCCGGCAGACGTGACCGTCCCCACGGTCCCGGAGCTTGCGGCCCCGGCCGCTCCGACGTGCAACTACGCCTACATGGACATCAGCCAGGCCTACATCTCGATGGGGCACGAGGGCATCAACCTGAATGACCCCGATCGTTGCGCTGTCAACATCATGAACTTCATCCTCGGGGGCGGCAGCTTCACGTCTTGGATAACTGAGGAAGTGAGGAGCGACGAGGGCCTCGCCTACAGCGCCAACTCGAGGTACACGGCGGACCCGTGGGCCAAGGGTCTGTTCACCGCCTCCGCCCAAACCAAGGCGGACGCCTGCGGCCGCGCCATCACCATCCTTCAGGAGCAGCTCAAGCGCATGTGCGGTCCCGGTCCGACCGAGAAGGAAGTCGAGAGGGCCGTCGACACGTACGTGAACAGCCAGGTGTTCGACTACGAGTCCAAGGCTCAGGTGGTTCGCCGCCTGGTGGAACTGCGCTACCAGGGCCGTCCGCTCGACTCACCGGAGCGCGACATCGAGACCTACCGCAAGCTCACGGTGGCGGACATAAAGAGCGCGGCCCGGAAGTATCTTCGTCCTGACAACCTGACTCTCTTGGTCGTGGGCAACAAGGAGTTGTTCGACCGTCCTCTGAGCGAGTTCGGGCCTGTGAACGAAATACGACTGGACAAGGAGTAGCCGGCGGCGGGACCGACGTAACAAGCTGCAGGGAGAGGCGTACTGGGGGCACCGCATGCACGCCCAATGTGTGGCGCTGCGGTTGACGCCCGGGCGGGACCGTGCTATCATGGGTACGGTGATGGTGTGGTGATTTGAGGTCCCGAGGGTGCCCTGCCCCCGACGCCACTACGACGCCTTCGACCGACTCCTGCCGAGGTTCAGGTTCAGATCGATTGCACAACGCCCGACGTTGCAGCCCGTTGGCTGCCCCGGGCGGCCGTCCGTGGACCAGAGCGAGCAGCACAAATGGAGGTTGACACTCGCCTTCTGGTGCGGCTATACTGCCTGGACGGCTGAAATAGTCAGTGTCGCGACGACCTTTTGAGCCAAGGCGGACTTGACACTCCGGCGACTGTCGCCGATTCATAGTGATCATAATCGATTAGGACTCGCGGCCCGTGGCGGCCGACCGATGCGGTAAGCCCGCGGCCGGTCCGGCCGCATTTCCGGGGTTGGAACTGCACCGGAGCGGACGGGTTAATGAGGACGAAAGGAGGGATCGGACCCAGGTCATCCGGACGGGCGCATCCAAGAAGGAGCGCCAAGCTGGTCCCGTGCAGGGCCCGGCTCGACCACAGACCTGGGAGGGATAACAAGAAGCTCTGAAGGCTCCGGCGGCTTCTGCGTCGGAAAGCGCATAGTGTAAGGTGTTCGCAATGGGTCGTCAGACCACTTGAACAGAGGATTAGGTGCAATGAAACAATCCATCTTCATGTTCGTCGTGCTGGTAGTGGCTTTCGTAGTGGCGCTGGGCATCTTCCTGTACTTGCTCCCGGACTACCTCCGGGCCGGCGGTCCGCTCGTCGTCATCCTCATCATGCTCTCCATCATGGTCATCACGTTCATCTTCGAACGCAGTTTTGCCCTGCGGGCCTCACAGGGGAAGGGTTCGGTTCTGGCCTTCCTCAAATCGGTCAAGCAGGACGTGATAAAGAACAACATTGACGGCGCCATAGCCGCTTGCGACAAGCAGGGCGGCACCGCCGCGTCGGTGCTTCAGGCGGGACTGGAGAGGTACAAGGAACTGAAGGACCAGAAGGCCAAGCTCGGGCACAAGGAGACCATGGAGGAGGTCCAGACCTCCATCAACGACGCCATGATGCTCGAGACTCCGCTCCTCGAGAAGAATCTGGTAGTGCTTTCGACGATCGCGACCGTTTCGGTTCTCACCGGCCTTCTGGGCACGGTTATCGGGATGATCAGGGCGTTCAACGCCCTCGCGCATGCGGGCGCCCCCGACGCCATTCAGCTCTCGCAGGGTATTTCCGAGGCTCTCGTCAACACCGCCGGCGGCCTCTTGGCTGCCATCCTGGCCATCGTCTCGTACAACTACTTCTTCACGAAGATCGACAGCTTCACGTACATGATTGACGAGGCCAGTTTTTCGATGATCAAGACCCTGTCGCTTCAGAAGGAAGAGTAGTCGGTCGAAGCAGAAGAAAGAGGCATGAGCAATGGCGAAAGGAAATAGAGCCAACATCTTTATCGACATGACGCCGATGGTGGACGTCTGTATGTTGCTCTTGACGTTCTTCATGCTCACCACGCAGTTCAGGCCGCCGGCAGAGGCGGAAGTAATCTTGCCGGCATCTCACGCGGCCTTCAAGTTGCCAGAGTCCAACGTGATGACAGTGTGGGTCACCAGGGACGAGAACATCTTCCTGGGCGTAGATTCCCAGCAGCTCAGGGTGAAGATCTTCGGCGAGGAGAACAGGCTGCGCACGAGCGTTCTGGTACAGGACAAGCAGACCCTGGCGGACCTGATGGTCCGCGCCAGGATTGCCAATCCCAAGTTGAGGACGGTAGTCCGCGGCGACAAGGACACGCCCTACGGTGTGGTTGAGGACGTCATGAACGTGCTCCAGCAGGTCAAGATCACCAGGTTCAGTCTGGTGACCGAGCTGGAGACACAATAGACTGGAGAGGGAAACATGGCTGGCGCTGATGTTGCACAACCGAAGAAAGAACGCAAGAGCGGCACCAAGAAAGCCAAGAAGCTGCGTCGTGTCGGTGTGCGAGTTGACTTGACCCCGATGGTGGACGTGATAATGCTGCTCATCACCTTCTTCATGCTCACCACGGTGTTCACCACGCCTCAGACGATGGAGATAAACCTTCCGCCGGATGAGACGCCCGTGGAGGTCGGCGAGTCCTCTCTGCTCACATTGCGGGTGATGGCTGACGGGACGATATACTGGAACATGGGCATTGAAAGGCCGCAAGCGATACGGTTCGCTGAGCTGCGTCCCCTGTTGATGGAACGCGTCGCTTCCAACCCGAAGCTGATTACACTCGTGAAGGTGCAGAGAGACGGCACGTACAATCAAATGGTCGACGTCATGGACGAGCTGGGCCTGGCAAAGATCACCAGGTTCAGCATGGCGGCTTTCAAGGACGTCGACCTCAGGTTCATACAGAAGGGCCTGGGTTCCTAACAATAGAGGTGAGCAGAACATGGTTGAAGTAGTCATACCACGTTACGTAGTCCACCTCGAAGAGCACGTGCTCAAGAGGAAGGCCGCGAGATTCCTGACCGTAGCTCTGATCATAGCGGCGGCAATCCACCTGGGCGTCATGGGAGCCTACTGGGCCGGCGTCGCATTTTCCAAGGAGGAGCCGCCCACACGGGTCGTTAAGATCATGACGTACAGCGAGCTGGGCCCTCCGCCTTCGATCGACGCGACCAGCGCCGTGGCCCCTTCAGTCTCCGTGGCTCAGCAGGCCGCGAAGCCGACCGTCGGCATACCGGTCCCGGTGCCCGACGCAGAGGTGAGCCCGGAGCAGACGTTCGCCACCCAGCAGGAGCTGAGCAACATAGCGAGCCCCATCGGAGAAGGGACCGGGATCTCGGTGCGCGAGGAGGAGATTCAGATCACTGACGACGACGCACCTCCGCCGGCCTTCGTGCCTTTTGAGAAGGAGCCGGTGTTGATAAAGAAGGTGGACCCGGCCTATCCGAAACTGGCAAGGGAGGCCGAACTCGAGGGGACCGTACACGTCAACATATGGGTGGACAAGCAGGGCAAAGTGCGAGACGTGAAGGTGCTCAAGGCGACTTCGGAGATTTTCGTGCAGCCCGTTATCGACGCCGTCAAACAGTGGCAGTTCTCCCCTGCCATGATGAAGAACGGCCCGGTGGCGGTCTGGGTCGCCGTGCCGTTCCGGTTCTCTCTCGAGGACGTGAGATAGGTACGCATGAGCGGCCATCTGAGCATCTCTAATGTCATGGCCTATTTGGTCGCTCTCGTGACGGGTGGCCTGGGCGTAGCCATAGCCGCTGATCTCTTGCAGTTGAACCTTCAGCCGACCGCACGCTACGTCTTCGGTGCGGTCTTGATTTTGATGGGTGTGTACCGTTTTCTGGTCACCTTCTTGAAGGCCAACGCCGCCAGGGAGCGAAAGAGGATCTTCGATGACGAGGAGTAGACCGGCTCGCCGGCCCCCATTCTCGCTGCGGAGACGTCTGACCGCAGCCGTGTTGTGCTGCCTCCTTGCCGCCGTCGCATCCTGCGACCAGTTTGCGGACAAGGAGACTGCCACGAGCGGCACCATCTACGTTTGCGCCTCAGAGTCGCATTTCGAGCTCATCCAAGAGGAGGCCGACCAGTTCGTCAGTCTGTACAAGAAAGCCAGTGTCACGGTCCTCGGGGCCTCCACGAGGGAGGCCATAGTACACCTGCTCAAAGACAGTGTGTCGGTCGCCGTGGTGGACCGGGTGCTCAACCCGGAAGAGGAGCGGGTTCTGGAGGAGGCCGATTTCAAGCTGGACAGAGTCGAGGTGGCTCTGGACGCAGTCGCCATCGTGGTAAACCGCCTCAACGAAACGAAGGGCATCACCCGGGAGATGCTCAAGGACATCCTTGTCGGAAACCTGGCCGACTGGGGCCATGTCCCTGGCTCCGGGCTTACGGGACCGGTGGAATTGGTGATGACCGGGAGGAACTCGGGCACTTATGAGCTGGTAAAGGACCGTTTTTTCAACCTTTCGGAAGACATACAGGCGGCCGTGGTGCTCCCTTCCCAGAAAGAGGTCGTGGAGCACGTGGCCAAGCGCCCCCAGGCCGTGGGCATCGTCTCGCTGGCCGCCTTGAAGAGCCCGGCCCTCCAGCCCCTGACGGCGGATTCCACGAATGCGGTCGTCAGGGCGCTCCATTTTGCCGGCCGGGACTCGACTGGGAAGGCCACTTTCTTCAAGCTCCACCAGGCGCACATACATCTGGGGAAGTACCCTTTGACCTATCCGGTGTATGTATATTTTAGGAAGGACTCGGACCTGGCGCCGGGGTTCGTGGGTTTTCTTACCGGTGCCGCCGGACAGAAGATAATCTTGAACTGGGGCCTCGTCCCTGCCACTATGCCGGTCAGGATTGTCACGTTAACCTAGCTGGGTCCGCTCGATGCGGCGGCGCGTGGCCCCGCGGAAGACCGGACGTTTGCGCAAGGATCAGGAGAAGCTGCCGCCATGAAGAAGACGCTCTGTTTGTTCGCGATTCTGGCTTTCATCGTGTTCGCCGCCGCTTCATCGGCAGCGGACCCTCTGACTGACGGCAGGCAATACCTGGAGGCCGGTAAGCCCAACGAGGCCATTTCAGTCCTGCTGCCCGCGTTCATGGCAGACCCGTTCAACGCGAAGGTTGTTTTGACTCTGGGAAGGGCCTACTTTGCCGCCGGAAAGCCTGACTCGGCCGAGATCATGGCCAAGTTTTACACCGGCATGGAGAAGAAGGACCCGGAGGGTTACATTCTGGCCGCCAGGGCCGCCCTCGAACGGAAAAGGTGCGACAACGCATACAGCATCCTCAAGAAGGGCCTTAAGGCCAACAAGAACAACGTCGTGCTACTCGTGGAGCTGGGTTACACGCACATGGCCTGTGATTCGGTAGACCAGGCCATAGTCAGTTTCACGCAGGCAAGTCAGATTTCACCCGGCTACGCTCCCGCGTACAAGGGCCTGGGCGACGCCTACATAAAACTCAATGCAGTGAGCGTGGCCATAATGCAGTTCGAGGAAGCCCTCAGGGCCGATTCCACTCTTGTCCCGCTCAGGTACGCGCTGGCAAAGCTCTACTTCAACGAGAGGCGGTTCAACGAGGCCGCCGACGCCTACAAGTACATCATCATCCAGAACCCCGAGGACGACGACGCGGCACGGGAGCTCGGCCTGATCTACTATTTGGCCGACCAGTTTGACAACGCCGCCAGTGTCCTGGCTCGCTACACCGAGCGCCATCCCGAGGACCTCGAGGCCTGGAAGATGTACACTGAGTCTCTGGCCGAGAGCAAGAAATACGCCGAGGCGGTTGCGGCAGCTGACCACGTGCTGAAGACCGACCCCGTGTCGCCCGTGGCGCTCCGGGCCTCCGCCAAGAGCCAGTACATGCTCAAGGACTACGCCAAGTCCATTTCTCAGTACCTGGAACTGGAGCAGGTGGACACTCTGTCGGCCGACGACCAGAGGTATCTGGGCAAGGCCTACTTCGAATCCGGCCCCAAGAACGATTCGCTTGCCATACTCTATATGTCACGGTCCGCCGTTCTGGACTCCGCCCAGGCGGACATATACCCTGAGCTGGGCGCGGCCCACATGAGAGCCAAAAATTTTGCCAAGGCGGCCGAGCAGTATAAGAAGAAGTTCACCATGGACCGCACCGCGGCCAGCGCCTACGTCAACTACGCCCTGTGCATGGAAGTACTCAAGAATTGGGAGGAGGCCAGGGGAGCACTGGCCATCGTGATGCGCGACAACCCCGACTACGCTCCAGGCCATTATCACCTGGGGTATGTCTACTCCCAAATGGACTCCATGCAGAACGCCAAGAAGTCCTACGAGACTTTCATCGCCCTGGCCGACACCCTTCAGTCGAAGTACTCGAACGAGCTCTACTACGCCTACAAGTTCATTTCCGTGGCCTATCTGGGAGAGAAAAAGTACCAGCAGGCCGAGGCCGCCCTGAACAAGGCGGTGACCCTCAGGCCGAACGACCCTGAGATGCATCTGTGGCTCGCGCAGACACTCCATGCGCTCAACAAGCGCGAGGAAGCCAGGAAGCAGTACCAGCTGGTGCTGAAATACGACCCGGGCAACAAGGATGCCAAGAAAGGGTTGGACATTCTCGAGCTGTACGAGTGACGGGCCCTGGCGCGACCGCACCGTCCGCCTTGCGTAAGGGCATCTTTCTGCACTGTTCCGGCGAGTCGCCGGGAGCTTTCCTGAAGGGGGCGAATCATGAAACGTGGAGTCTCTTTTCTCCTGTCGGTCTTGGTCCTCGTGGCGTTGATCCTCCCGGGTTGCGGCCAGAAACGGGACTCGTTGCAGATCGCCGGATGGGAGCTGTATCAGGACACCTATTACGGGATCAGCTTCAAGTACCCCCAGGGCTGGCCGGTGACGCAGGAGGGCGGCAGATTCTCCGTCTATTCGTCCCAGGACGTCATCAATCGCTTCTACGACTTCACGGCTGAAGGCCCGGACGGTGTCCGAATCCTTGTCTCCACCCAGAAAATGGACACGCTGGAGACCCTCGAGGAGTACGTCGCCCAGCTATCCACCAACCTGCAGGGCTTCGGATTCGACATCACGACGACCGAACCTTCGACCTTGGTCGGCCTGCCCGGAGCCTTGGTCCACTACAAGGGCGCGGTGGATGCCAGGAACGTGATAGAGGCCGTTCAGCTGACCGCCATGCGCGATTCGAGCCTGTTCGCCGTTAAGATGGAGGCCTTCAACGAGCTCTTCGCCCCCGGCCGGGCCGTGTTCGACACGGTAGTGGCCACACTCCACTTGCCGAAGCCCAGAAGCGAGATGACGCAGGAAGAGCTGGCGTCCCCCGCCACTGACTTCGTGAAGTTCGAGAACGACCGGCTCAGCGTCCAGCACCCGAGCAATTTCGAAGTGTCTATGCCCAAGCCCAAGGCGCCGTCCGAATTCGCCATGGACATCAAGGGTTACAGGCAGGACAGCTACGTTCACATAGACGTGATCCCTGCACAGGGCTTGGCGGCCGAGAAAGTCGTCGAGCAGAACGCCAAGTTCTTCAGGGAGACCTCACGCGGCACGGCGACAGTGAGCGGCACCAGCACCACCTACATCAACTACTCGGCGACGAAGGACGTCCAGAGCCGCGTCTATTTCTTGGTAAAGAACGACAAGTTCTACCGGGTCATCTTCAACTACTACGCTCCCATGAGGGACGTGTACCTGTCGGCGTTTGAGAAGACGGTCGGCAGTCTCGCGGTGAAATAGGCCGCTTCCCGGCTGCCCCGGAGTGCTCCGGCAGCCGTCACGAGCGGCCGCCGGCTCTCAGCCGACGTCAACGCAACTCAGAAGGCCAGCTCCTCCCGGCTGGCCTTCTCCCTTCTCGTCCCCCAGCCCGCTGCCCCGTCCCGGCCTCGACCCGCGAGGCCGGCTCTTCCCCGCTTGACGGCGCCGTGTCAAGCTGGTATTTTTAGGCGTTTGTTCGTTCAGCCAATGGGCGGACTGAAACCCTGTTGAGTCTCAAGGAGGTACAATGGCCGGCATCCCTTCCATCTTCTGGATAGTCCCAGTTGCAGGCATCGCGACAGTCCTCTTCGCGGTCCTCCTCATCAGGCACGTGCTGCGCCGTGACCCCGGCACGCCCAAGATGAGAGAGATCGGTGACGTCATCTTCGAGGGGGCCTGGGCGTTCTTGAAGCGCCAGTACAGCACCATAGGCCTTCTGTCGCTTCTCGTGGCCGTCATAATAGGCATCCTCGTGGCCCTACTCGGCGGAGAAAAGGGCATAGAGGGAATGACCGCGGTCGGAATCGGCTGGCGGACAGCGGTGGCCTTCTTGCTCGGCGCCTTCTGCTCCAGCATCTCCGGGTTCATCGGCATGTATGTGGCCGTGAAGTCGAACGTCCGGTGCGCGGCCGCGGCCCAGAAGAACCTGTCCCAGGCCGTTACTGTGGCCCTGAGGGGCGGCGCCGTGTCCGGCTTCCTGATCACTGCACTGAGCCTGTTGGGGGTTACGGCCATCTTCTTCGCCTTTGGCGGCGCCACGCGGCCGCACATAGCCCCGCATCTCATAGTGGGATTCGGGTTCGGAGCGAGCTTCGTGGCCCTTTTCGCGCAGCTGGGGGGCGGGATATACACCAAGGCGGCGGACATGGGGGCGGACCTGGTTGGAAAGGTGGAGGCGGGCATTCCCGAGGACGACCCCCGGAACGCCGCGGTCATCGCCGATCTGGTGGGGGACAACGTCGGCGACTGCGCCGGCCGTGGAGCGGACCTGTTTGAGTCAACGGCGGCCGAGAACATAGGAGCAATGATACTGGGCATCATAGCCTACCTGGCCACTCACAACGTGGCCTGGGTGCTGTTTCCTCTCGTCGTCCGTGGTTTCGGCTTGGTGGCCAGCATGGTGGGCCTTATGTGTGTGCGCGCCAGGGAAAACGAGAATGCCATGGATGCCCTGAACCGCGGGTACTTCGTGGCCGTCGGCCTCTCCATAATAGGCCTGGCAGTCACGATCCACGTCATGCTGCACAACTGGTGGCTGTTCGGAGCCGGCCTGGTCGGCATACTGGCGAGCGTCGTCACCATCTTCGTGACCCAGTACTACACGGAATCCAGGTACAAGCCCGTGAAGGACATCGCCCAGGCCTCAAAGACGGGGCCGGCGACCAACATAGTCGTAGGGATCGCAGTGGGCTTCGAAACCACTCTCGCAACGGCAATAGTCATAGGTGGCTCTCTGATGCTCTCGTACTGGATGGGACAGATGAGCGGCGTCCTGGGAGCGGGCGCCTTCGGCACTGCCGTGGCCACGATGGGCATGCTCATGACCTGCCCTTACATCCTGTCCATGGACACGTTCGGCCCAATCACGGATAACGCAAACGGCATAAACCAAATGGCCGGGGTAGGCAAGGAAGTGCGCCACATCACGGACAGGCTGGACGCCGTCGGCAACACCACCAAGGCGTTGACCAAGGGTTATGCCATGGTGTCCGCCGGCCTCGCCGCCTTCCTGCTCTTCCAGGCCTACCTCGACAGAGTCTCCTTCCTCAGGTTCGGTGAGGAGGGCAAGTACAACGTGGTTGACATAGCCAAGGTGGAGGTCTTCGTAGGCGCCCTCCTGGCAGTCATGATCGTGTACCTATTCAGCTCCTGGGCCATAAGGGCGGTCGGCAAGACGGCCGGCGCCATAATCCAGGAGGTGCGACGGCAATTCCAGTCGGACCCGGGCATCATGGCCGGGACCTCCAAGCCGGATTACTCCAGGGCCGTGGACATAACGGCCCGAGCCGGCCTGCGTGAGATGGTCGCACCCGGGCTTCTGCCGGTACTGGCTCCCGTGGTCATAGGCCTGCTCTTCAAGTGGGCCGGCTACGACGCGGCCATGGTCGTGGCCGCCGTGCTGATGGTGGGGACCATCGCGGGCATCATGCTGGCCTCGTTCATGAACAACGGCGGCGGCGCCTGGGACAACGCCAAGAAAATGATAGAGGACGGCCAGCTCAAGGACGAGAAGGGGAACGTCATTACCAAGGGCAGTTTCACCCACGCAGCTGCGGTCGTCGGAGACACGGTCGGCGACCCGTTCAAGGACACCGCGGGACCGTCTCTCCACGTGCTCGTGAAACTCTTGAGCACGATCACTCTGGTGATGTGCCCGCTGTTCATCTGAAGCCTCGCGCGAGCCGGCGCGACAGCGCTTTCGGCCGGCTGGAGGCCTCGTGCATCCATACGGAGCCTCCCGCCGGCCTTGCCGTCCGGTGACCGTTCGACTGCCCATTCCGGGTTCCACAGGCTCGCACAGCGCCGGACGGGTCCGCCTGAGGAGGTGCTCATTGGAGTACGTCGAGATCGACGCAAGAGACAGACAGCTCATTGCCGCCGCCGCGGAGGTCATCCGCAGAAATTTTCGCGAGGACAGACACACGGTGGGCGCCGCGGTGCGTTGTCCTTCCGGCAGGACGTACGTGGGGGTCAACGTGGATTCCTGCGGATACGGACCCTGCGCGGAGCCCATCGCAATCGGCGCGGCGTTCAGTGCGGGAGAGAGCGGAATCGAGGCCATAGTCGCGGTGGAGGGCAAGAGCGGCAGCTACGGCGTCCTTTCTCCGTGCGGCAATTGCAGGCAGCTCCTCCTCGACTACGCGCCGGACGCGATGGTCATAGTGCTGCTCGACGGAAACGCAGTCAAGGTCAGAGCCAGGGACCTCCTGCCCGCCCCCTACCGGAGCTACTGAGCCGCCGTCGACACGCCGCCCTGCCCTACCGTTCAGGCCGGCGTTCCGAGCACTCCGGCCGCGTCATTCAAGCCTCTCCAGCATCTTCGCGACTTTCCGACCCACCCTCACCGCCGCCGGCGGGTCGTAGTTCGAGAGGACCACGGTCGTGTAGCCCACCCCGGGCTGCGCTTCGAGGTACGCGCTGATTCCGGGAGCGCCGCCCGCGACTGCGATTCCGCCCTCGGACACCTCACGCGACGCCTCCGGTGCCGAGAGCTTCCCGGCCTTCAGCGCAAGCACGAGCCTCAAGAGGTCGTCCGCGTTCGAATAGCCTCCGCCGGCCGAGCTCCCCCGCGCGGGCCGAGTGTAGATGTTGTTGCGCCGTGGCTCACCACGGCGCTCCTCCTGGCCCCACGCATGAGTGTAGCCGCTGGCCACGTCGGGAACGGGCACGTCGGCTTCCAGATGCCCCGTGCTTTCCATGCCGGCCGGCGCGCATATGTGTTCGCGCACGTAGTCGAAGTAGGTCTGCCCGCTCGCTTTCTCCACTATCAGGCCGAGCACCACGTAACCGCCGTTGGAATATGCGCTGCTCGTGCCCGGCTCGAACGCCAGGGAGTCGGACGCAAACAGCGGGAGGTAGTCAACGAGGTCCCTTATCCTGTCCTTGGGAGTGTCGGCGTATCTCTGACCGAAGAAATCCCCTATGCCAGACGTCATCTCCAACAGGTGTCGCACGGTCACTTTCGCTGCTGCTTCCGCGTTCGAATAGTCAGGCAGGAACTTCCCTATCGTGTCATCCAGAGTCAGGGCGCCCCTCGCCGCGAGCTGTTCCACCGCGATGCGCGTGAACAGCTTGTTTATGGAGCCCAGGTTGAAACGAGTCTCTGCACGGTTCGGGACTCCGTATTCCTTGCTGGCCGTTCCGAACGCTCTTCTGAACACCGTGACGTCGGGCCTGGCCAAAAGGACTACTCCGGAGAACTCGTCACGCCTCGCGAGTGAGTCAAGGTATGCGGACAGCTCCGCAACCAGCTGTGTCTCGTTGAGCGGAGGCCCTTCCCCTTCCGGTGAAGGCGGACCCTCCAGCAACTCGAAACGCGCTCCCAGGAAACGATGAGGAGGCTCAGCCTCGAAGGCGAAAGATATCTCCAGCCACTTCCCGGTCCCGCCGCGCGCCACCACCGTGAGCGCGTCCTCCCGCACCCGAGTGATCCGCTCCAACTCGAGCACCCCCGTGTCCTCCCTGATCTGCCGCAGTGCCTGGAGCCGGCCCTCCACGGGCCTCTGGCGTGCTCCCTCCGGCGACAGGTTGGCCTCCAGGTAGACACGCATCTCGGCCTCCTGTCCGGCGTTGAAAGCCTCCAAGAAGCCGGCCACGCGCTTTCCCGCCTGTGTGTCCGGCAGTCGCGCCGTGCCCACTGAGTCGCGGCCCGCGGCCTCGGACCCGCTCTGTGTCCGGCTGTTCGGGGCCGCGCCCGCGTGCCTAGCCCAGCTTCCTGACGGGGTCAGCGCCAGCAGGCCGCAGACGAGCAACGTTGCCATGAGGGGTTCAGTCTTCATCAGCTTCTCCTTGTTTGCGGGTCCATTCCGCGTGCCGTCACTCGGTTATACGCCCTTCTGCCCAGACTGTTCCAGGAAATATGCCGCGCGCCGACAGCTTTGGCAAGCGCGCCGGCGCATCCCCCCACGTCCGCTTTGTGATTGACATGACGCGTGCGCATTCCTTACAATACCTTGCTAAGTTACTCATGTCCGCTCCGACTCCTGCAACCTCACTCATGGGGAAGGCGGGGACCTACAA
Source organism: Candidatus Eiseniibacteriota bacterium (assembly GCA_016928935.1). Classification (GTDB taxonomy): domain Bacteria; phylum Eisenbacteria; class RBG-16-71-46; order JAFGJU01; family JAFGJU01; genus JAFGJU01. The sequence continues at coordinate 22,012 of JAFGJU010000007.1, forward strand.
AACATGAGCCGAGATGTCTCTGGGCGAGAGTTCTGAGTGCAGCGACCTCTGCGACGAAGGAGGAAAGATGGCTGGGAAGAAGACGACCGTCAGTGTCATTAAGGCCGACGTCGGCGGGTACGTAGGACACTCCGGCATGCACCCCGACGTGGTGGCAAAAGCGAACGAGATGCTGGAGGTGGCCGTTGAAAAGGGACTCGTGACCGACTTCCACGTGACCTGGTGCGGCGACGACCTTGAACTCATAATGACTCACGTCAGGGGCCTCGAAGCGGCCGACATACACAAGCTCGCATGGGACATCTTTCTGGCCGGCACAGAAGTCGCCAAGAAGCTCGGGCTGTACGGCGCGGGCCAGGACATCCTCAAGGACGCCTTCAGTGGCACGGTCAAGGGACTCGGCCCGGGTGTGGCCGAGATGGAGTTTACCGAGAGAAGGAGCGACCCCATCATAGTGTTCATGGCCGATAAGACCTCTCCTGGGGCCTGGAACCTTCCTCTCTACAAGATGTTCGCTGACCCGTTCAACACGGCGGGTCTGGTCATTGACCCCAGCATGCACGAGGGCTTCAATTTCCTCGTGCTCGACGTAATCGACTCCAAGGAGATCATCCTCTCTGCGCCGGACGAGCTGTACGACATACTCGCCTTGATAGGCTCGCCCGCCAGGTACATGATAAAGTCCATTTACAGGCGCGCTGACGGGGAGATAGGAGCCAGCGCGTCAACCCAGAGACTCAGTCTCATAGCCGGCAAGTACGTCGGCAAGGACGATCCCGTCCTCGTGGTCCGCGCTCAGAGCGGCCTGCCGGCCGTGGGCGAGATACTCGAGCCCTTCGCGTTCCCACACATCGTGGAGGGGTGGATGAGAGGCTCACACAACGGCCCTCTGATGCCGGTCGCCTTCCAGGACGCAACGCCGACCAGGTTCGACGGACCGCCAAGGGTCATAGCTGCCGGCTTCCAGGTGACGAACGGCCAGCTCATCGGGCCCGTGGACATGTTCGACGACCCCGGCTTTGACCTGGCGAGGAGCAAGGCCAACGAAATCGCTGACTACATGAGGCGGCACGGCCCGTTTGAGCCGCACAGGCTCCCGGCTGAGGCGATGGAGTACACCACCCTTCCGAGCCTCCTCGCGAAGCTGAAGGACAGGTTCAAGAACACCAAGTAGCCGCCGGCCCCGGTCAGCGTCGGCGCAAGCCCCTGGCGAAGGAGAGCAGAGCGAACGCGCGCAGCGTCCGTTCTGCTCTCCACTTCTTTGCCCTCCCCAAGAACGGATGTGACGCTCCCGGGTCGGCCGTCCGCACCGAGAGCAGCCGGCTCACCTCGAAACTCACGCATCCGTCCACGTCAGTGCGAAACACCCGCGCTCCGACATGCTTGTACGACTCGACCACGTCCCTGGACGGATGGCCGAACCGGTTCTTCCGGCCCACGCTGAACACAACGTAGTCGGGCCTCACGCTCGCCACGAACCGCTCGCTCAGCGTCTCGGCGGCCCCGTGGTGCGCGGCCTTGACTATGGTGACGGCGGGACGGCTCTCGCCGCCGGGTCGCCCCACGCCGTGCGCCCGCGGCTCACCGTTCGCTCCGGGGTCGCCTGCCGGTGCGCCGATTCTGTCCGCAACGGCGTCGAGCACCGTCGCGCTCACGTCTCCGGTGAAGACCACCCTCACCCCTTCGTACTCCAGCACACACACCACGGACGAATCGTTGAGGGAAGAGGAGGACGTGTCCGGACTGGTCCTTCCAGTGGGGTGCAGGAACCGCATGACCGCCTCGCGGCGCCGCGCTCCGCCGGCCGCAGCGCGGATGACCGAACCCGAGCGCGCAGTCGCTTCCAGCGCGGTTCCACGCGCTCGCGCAGCCCGGGCCACCAGGCCCCACACTGCGCTTGTCGTGTCGGCCCCCGAGGTCATCACGCGGCCGACCTTCCCCCTCTGAATGAGCCACGGCAGGCCGCCTGCGTGGTCCGAATGAAAGTGCGTCACTATGGCGGCGTCAACTGCGCGGAGGTTCTTGGCCCGCAGGTACGGCGCGACAACTCTCTCGCCGCAGTTCCACCCTCCTTTCGCGTCGCCGACGTCGACAAGCAGGCTGCTCCCGTCGGGCAGGCGGAGCAGCGCGGCGTCCCCCTGGCCGACGTCCAGAAAGTCCACGGTCATCCGTCCCTCGCCTCCCCACGGCAGGCCGGACAGTGCCCCGGCCGGTCCCACCCCGGCGAAACGACCCAGGAGCATCGCCACGCAGGACGCCGTCACGACGAGAGCCGCCGTCTTCCCGGGCGGGCCGCGCCTCTCAATTGTGGCGGCCAGGCTCAGAGCGGCGAAGAAGGCACCCAGGAAGACGACGACCTCCACCACATGCGGCCGCGACAACTCGAGGACTGCGTGCGGCGCTGAAGCTGCCAGCCCGGCCACCAGGTTGCAGAGCCGAAGAAGGAGCCAGGTGAGGTCGAACGAGTACCCGGCCACCCATGGGAAGACGCCGGCCAGCGCGAGCGAGCAGAACCCGCAGACCAGTCCTGCCGAGGCCAGCGGAATGCCCAGTAGGTTGGCCGGCACCGCCACGAGCGACACGCTCCCGAACTGAAGCGCGAGCAGCGGCAGCACTCCCAGTTGGGCCACCGAGGTGGTCAATGCGGTGGAGCCGGCGTACTTCCACGCCCACCCGGGCATCCTGACCGCCTGTTTCAGTCGCCCGGCCAATCTGGCGGACATGATTATGGACCCGGTCGCCAGGTACGAAAGCTGAAACCCCGCGTCCCAAAAGTAACGAGGGTTGACGAGCAGCAGTACGGCGCAGCTCCCGAACAGAGGGTTCATCAGGTCCGCGCTCCGTCTCAGCAGACGAGACGCCGCCACCCACGTCAGCATCAGGGCCGCTCGCACGGTCGGAGGCTGGAACCCGGAGAGGCTGCAGTAGAACCACACCAGGGCCGCCGCCCCTGCCAAGGCCGCGCGGTCACGAATTCCCACACCTTTCAAGAGAATGAGCGCCGCCAGCCCCACCAGAGCCGTGTGCATTCCCGACACGGACAGGATGTGCACCAGTCCCGAGTCTCTGAACGCGACCTTCGTCTCCTGCGAGAACTCCCCCCTCTCCCCAAGTACCAGGGCCAGCAGGAACGCTCTCTCCTCCCCCACCATCCGCTTCTGAATCGTCTCTCGTGCCCACCGCCTGAGCGGCGCCACGTAGGCCCCGACCACTCCGCCCGAAGAGCGCCCCCTCTTGACCAGCGGACGCAGAAACCCGGGCACATCCAGGACGTACCAGACATTCTGCTGGAAGAGATAGGCGGCCTCGCTGTATCCCCCGTCGTTGCGACGACCCGCCGAGTTTCTGAGGCTGCCGGTCACAGTCAGTGTGTCGCCGGGGCGTAAGTCCGCCGGCAGGCTCCTCAGCCTGACGAGCACCCTTCTGCCCGAGGTCTTCATCACCACGGAACCGCCGGTCTGAGACTGCTGCGCAAACCCACACACTGTGCCGCGCAGCGTCACAGTCCTCTCTCCCAAGACCCGGACATTTGCGCACTGGGCCGTGACCCGTTCCGACGCAACCAGGCCCACCGCGGACACGAGGAGTGAGGCCGTCAACAAGCCGCGCAGGGTCCGGAGAACGGAGGAAGACCCTCCGGCGAGCCCCAGGACAACACCCGACCCGCACGCCACGGCGACGAGGAGCCAGCCCTCCGGACACAGGCACATGGAGAGCCCCGTGCCGGCCGCCACGCACACGCAGAATCTGGCGCTTCCGCAGTCCCACACGTCTCATCACCCGACTGACCGGCGGGGCAACGTTTGTGCCAGACGGCACCGTCGAGCATTCAGCGCCGTATGCGGGGTGCGCGCCGAGAGCGTGTGAACAAAGTCTACGGAAGCGAACTCAGGGTTGGCGGAAGCCGCGGCGCCCGCGCCGCGGCGCGAGGAAAGACAATGCAGTGCTCAGTCAACCGGCATGCGAACTGCGTCTACCTAGGGAACACTCCGCACTTCCGAGTAGTATTCCATTCCTTCGGAGGTTCTCGCCCTGGCGAAGTACTTGAGCACCCCTCCTCCGGACAGGATGCTCTCGGGTATCACTGAGGCGTAGACGCCACGCGAGCCCGGCACGAGGACCATCGGTTGCCACCGCACCTGCGTCCCCCCGGACTTCTCCAGGTACAACGACACGTCCGACAGAATGGCCTCTCGCTTGTTCACAAGGGACGCGTACACCATAAGCTCGCCGCCGGGGGCGCGCGTCTCCAGGCAGTCGATGACGACCGGCTCTCCACCGCCGAACTCCGCCCGGATGAAGTGCTTGCCTCCCGGTCTGACGTCTATGACGAACACGGAAGCGGAGTGCCCCTCCAGGCCGCCGACCTTGACACTGTGGAGGCCCGGCTTCGCGTCTATCTTGGCCGGGGTGGTCCCGACCCTCTTTGCGTCAAGGTACACTGGGGCGCCGCCGGCGTCCTCAAAACCCTCCTCCGTCATCACCCGGGAAGTCACCCGCACCTGGCCGGTAGTCGGCAGCTTACCGGCTTTCACATCAACTTCCGAGATTCCGCCGTAGGTGACCACCACTTCCTCCTGCCACGGACTGAAGCCCTCTCCCTCAACCTTGACTACGTGCAGACCCGCGGGGATGCTCTCCAGGAGACAGGGGGTGTACCCCTTTAGCTCATCGTCCAGATAGACGGACAGACCGCCCTTCGCGCCCGAGCTCACGGATATGCCGCCTATGAAGGCAACGTTCACGCTGGCCGTGTCGCCGGGCTGGAGCGACACGCTCCCCGCCCATTCACCCAGTTCGCCCAACCGCAGCTTCACTTCGTGCATTCCGGGTGAGATCGGCACTGTCGAGACCGGGGTGCGGGACGAGATGACTCTGTCGTCGATGACGACCTCCGCTCCCGACGGAACAGACCCCAGGACGAGCGTGCCCATGCCGGCATTCGCGGCCACGCCCTCCGGCTCCCCGTTCCGGCCACCGCCCAACGAGAATAAGCGCAGCGTCCTGCCCTGACCCGACCAAAGAGCGTACCCAGCCACGCAGACCGCAACTGCGGCGATGACCACGCCAAGGCTGCGCACCGGCACGTTCAGCGTGTGCCTCCCTGCCGCGTCCGGCGCCGCCTCCATCGTCGCCGCCCCTTCCGTGGTTCCCCGTTCGTAAGGCTGCTGCTCGGCAGCGGCTACCGCGCTCTGCCGGCTCGCCCCCTCCCATACGTTGGCATCTTCTTCCGGCTGGGGCTCCTTCGTCCCCTGGGATGGCATTCCAGGCTCCACCGCCCCCTCGGGTCCCGCGAGCGACCCGGCGGCCCCGGTCGTCGGGCTCGTCTCCTGGCGCTCGCCCTCCTCACGTCCGTCTTCACGCAACAGCTCTTCGGACAACAGGCCGCCGGCCCCCCTCTTGATGTCCTCCCTGAGCGTCGTATACCAGGTCACATCTGTCTCGCCGGCCGCGCTGCGCCCGCCGACCGCCGAGAGCGCCGCCTGCGACCCCACAACGACGAGTCCTCCACCCCCGCCCCCGAAGACGGCCTCGCAGCACTCCGAGGCACTGCCCTGCGCACACCTCACTGCCTGCCTCAAGCTCTCAACCCAAGCCTCCCCACCTTCGACCCCCGGCGTGGCCAGGACCAAGACCGCGTCGTCGGACACACCCCTCTTCACCATCTCCATGCTCACCTTGAGCGACGTACCCAACCCCGATTGGTCTTCCCCTCCCTCTTCGGTGGGCAGAAGACGCCGGACGCCCGCCGCAGTGACCGTGTAGGCGGCGCACTTGCCGGCCCCGGCCACCTCGATCACGTCCCCCACGACGCGGACGGCCGCCAGCGACACCTCCCCGATTCCCTGGGCGGGTCCCTGTTTCTCACCGAAGAGGCCCGCATGCACTGCCTGGAAGAACCGGACGAGCAAGTCCGGGCCCTGCCCCGCGTCTCCCTTCAACCGTGCCGCGGCAAAGCTCTCAGCTAGGAACCTTCTCAGCCAGGCCAAGCTTTCTTCGTCAAGCTCCCTGTGCGCGCAAGCCACAAAACCGCACGCGCCGCTCTCGTCAGCCAGAGCGAACGTGCCGGTCGTGTTCGAGAAACACGAGATGACCCTGGTTTCCAATGATCTCTGCCTCACTCCGTCATGTTCTTCCTGACGTCCTGCATCTCCGCGTCCTCCTGGGCCCTGTCCATGTACGCCTTCCAGGCGCGACGCGCCTTTTCCTTCTGACCCTTCGCCTGATACGCAAGCCCGAGCTGATAGTAGGCGGGTGCATAGCCCGGGTTGAGCGAGACGGCCTTGTCAAAGCACTCGACCGCCTTGTCCAGGGCTCCCTTCTCCCTCAGTATGATGCCCATATTGACCAGAATGTCCGACGAACACAGCCCTCCTGCCACGACCTTGCGGTACTCGTCCAGGGCCGCGTCCAGGTCCCCTTTCTTGAACAGCGCGAATGCCAGGCTGTTCCTGGCGACGAGATAGCCCGGGTTCACCTTCAGGGCCACCCGCAGCTCCTCGAGCGCCTCGTCCTGTCTACCCATCTCGAGATAGAGCAGACTCAGGTTGTACCGCACGTCGGGGTACCCCGGCTTGAGAGCCCTGGCCGCCTCGAACTGCTCCGCAGCCTCCTGGGCCATGCCTCTCGCCGAATACTCGAAACCCAGCGACACGCACGCCTTCACCGAGTCCGGCTCGGCCTCCACGGCCTTCCGTAGGTGCGCCAGAGACTCGTCCTCCTTGTCCTGGGCCGACTCTATCAGGGCCAGGTTCCCGTAGTAGTTTGCCAGACTCGGCATGGCCCGCAGGCTCAACCTGTACTCACCCTCGGCCTGAGCGAAGAGTCCGTTGGCCGCGTAGGCGTGCCCCATCTGGTCGTGAAGCTCATGCAGGAACGGGTTGAACTCGTGGCCGCCGATGTACTCCCGGAAAGCCTCAGTGCACAGCCTGCCGTCCTGAATGAGCCCGAACTCAGCGAACACCTCGCCGTAAGGCGGACACAATCTCACCGCTTCAGCCAGTCTCGCCATTGCCGCGTCCCTGTCGCCCAGAAGGAAGTACGCAATACCGAGGTTGTGAGGGAAAAGCGCGCTCCGCGGGCTCGCGGCTGCACCGTCCCTCAGGTGGGCCGCCGCTTCATCGTATTTCTTTTCCTTCATCCTGAGGCAGGCCAGAGCTCCCAAGGCCTGCGGCCTCGTGTCCTCTCCGAGCGCCTCCACAAACAGGGACTCGGCCTCAACACCCCTTCCCAGCTCGGCGAGGGCATATCCGAGGTTGAACCTGGCGACGGAGTATGTCCGGTTTATGCGCACGGCCGTTTCGAAACAAACCCTCGCAGCGTCGAACTTGCCCTGCTTGAATCGGATCAGGCCAAGGCGGTTGTGGAGGTCGGGAAAACGCGGGTGCATCTCCAGTTCCTCGGTAATGACCCGCTCGACCTCGTTCATGATGTCAAGCACTACGCGGAGCCCGCCTGGCATCACGTCAACGTCGTGACTCTTCTTGTCCATTTGCCGCTCTTCTTCTCAAAATTGCTCAGCCTGAATATGACGTCCTTCACCCCGCTGATCGAACGGATGTCCTTCTCCAGCCTGTGTACCACCCTCACCAGATCCTCCTCTTCCTCCAACTCGTCACAGATCCTCCTCCGGTATGTCTGCCGGAACATCCCCTTGAGATACACGACACCGTTGGACGTCCCGAAGTCCATCCTTGAGGTGTCTATCCACCGCCTCACAAGGACGCTCCTCACGAACGCGTTGATTCTGTAATCTTCAACCGACACCAGGTCCTCCGGAGTCGCTGCCGCCGTAGCGCCGCCACCTCGCGGGTGTCCGAGCAAGAGCGAGACCATCCAATACATATTTTCGGCCGCAACATACTACAGCACCAGTTGGTTGTCAACTGCCCCCGGCGCCTTGCGCGACACGGGCCTGGGAGTGTCCGGATGGCGCCGAGAGTGTCGCATGGGGGAGGGTTCAACAGAAGTGCTGGTATATCATATTGTCATATAGTAGGTTAACTCTTGAGCGCTTTCTCCTAACATGGGGCCGATTGGCGTCCGATATCCCAAATGACGCAAGGTCTGCTGCAGGCGCTCGCGCGAGACGGATTTCACACCGGCCGTGGACGCAATTCTGGCTGCGAAGCAAAGGGGCGGACCCTGCACGCCGTACCGGTGTATTACTGGTAACTGATGATGTGGCAACCTATTGCTCCCCTCATTAGGGTCCTGACAGGCTCCGCTTGAGCGCCCGGGGCAGGACGAAAAAAAGCTTGCACGCCGGAGAGGGGTCTAGTATCATGCCGTTCATTCGGCGGCTTCAACTTGGGAGGTCTGACCCTCTTGGTTTCCTACTGTTCGCTGCTTCGGTGTACTGCATGGACGGCCTTGGCCTCTTGCATACTACTGGCTGGGGTCGCCGCGGCCGCCCCACAACAGATGGGGCATTCCCATAGAAGTCGTGCACTTCAGAAGACCAACGCCCTCTACGATTCCGGCCTGAGGTTGCTCGCGCAGGGCGAATATGAGAAGGCATCTGACAGCTTTCACTCTGCCCTGCTGGAGGCGCGGGAGCTCCTGGCTGAAGGTCACCTTGACGCCGACGAGGCCCGGGCCATGAAGACGCTGTCAGAAAAGGCCGAGCACTTGTCATCACGCGCCTTGCACCGGAAGCTGTTCCTGGACTACACAGGGCCGTCGTCGGCCGCCCAGGTAACGACTGACGAGTCGTCGTACGCCGGCTACGATTCCCTGACGGTTCCTGACATGCTCCCTTCCGTCCGACCCGAGATGAACGCCAAGGTCAAGAAATGGATAGAGTTCTACGGCCGTGACGGCGGCAAGCTCTTCGTGAATTGGTTGAAGAGGTCGGCCCAGTACATGGGGCTCGTGAAGGGCATACTCAGGCAGGAGGGTGTTCCGGAGGAACTGGCCTACCTGATTCTCGTCGAAAGCGGCTTCAACTTGCAGGCCAGGAGCTGGGCTCACGCAGTCGGTCCGTGGCAGTTTATCCTTGGCACGGCTCGGCTGTTCGGTCTCAAGGTGGACCCGTGGCTGGACGAACGGTGCGACCCCGAGAGGTCCACCGTGGCGGCGGCCAGGTACCTCAAACACCTTTACTCGTTGTTCGATTCCTGGCCCCTGGCAATAGCCGCCTACAACAGCGGCGAGGGCACCATAACCAGGGCGTTGGCGCGCCAGAAGACAGACAACTTCTGGTCTCTGAGGCTGCCCAGGCAGACCGAGGAATACGTGCCGCAGTTCATGGCGGCCCTCCACATGGCGAACGACCCGACTAGGTACGGGCTCACCCAGGAGGTGCCGGCCGCTCTGCCCTACGACGAGGTCATTGTGGACGGGCCCGTGGACCTCAAGACCATATGCAAGGCTTGCGAGATCCCCCTGGACACGGTGAAGCTCCTGAACCCGTCATTCAGGAAGAACAGGAGTCCGGCGCGGAGCGGGGGCATCAGAGTGAGAGTACCGCAATCGAAGACCCAGGAATACGTCGCTGTGCTGGCCCAGCAGGGCATAGAGGCGACACTCAGGCCGACGTCCCAAGCGCCCGCGCGCACACCAGACTACCTGCGCTCGGTCGGCACGTCGGGACGACCGGACAACGCCTCTGCTACCCAGACAGCCGCGAAGACTGTCACTCCCGCCGTATCGTCCACCGCAGAGGAGGAGCTCTACCTAACCTACAAGGTTCGAAAGGGCGACTCTGTGTACAGGATCGCCAGGAATTTCGACGTGAGCATCGAAGACATCAAGGAGCATAACGACATAGGCAGGGTAATCAGGCCGGGACAGAAACTGCTCATACCCAGAGACGCCGTCAAGCTGGCGGCGGCCCCTTCGCCGAGAGAGGTCAGCCGCTCCAGCAAACTCGAACACGTCGTGCGCCGCGGCGACACACTGTACGGCATTGCCAGGGCCTACGGTGTGAGAGTGGACGAGATCGTGAAGTGGAACGGCCTCAGGTCGGCTCGCGTCATACGGCCGGGTCAAAGACTCGTGCTTTTTCCCGACTAGAGCCCGGAATAGCCTGTCGACTCGACCCGGGCTAACCGCCTACAGCCCCTAGAACCTTGCGCTGGCCGACACCCTGTGGGAGTTATCCAGGTCGTTGTGGCTCAAGAATGCGTAGTCAAACCCAAACCGGGAGAACCTGGCTCCGGCCCCTGCCGTGAACCGGCCCGCGTCCAATCCCGTGCGAAGGGCCACCGTCCGCTTCACCCAGTATTCCAGCCCAGCTCTCAGGTCGGCAGTGAACGGGCCCGCCCAGAACTGGCTCGCCAGACGCCTCTTCTCAAAACCCACGTCCAGGTCCAGGCATCCTGTAACGACGCCGTCCAGAGGCCCCAGGCTGCGAGTGTACTGGCCGCCCAGGCGAAGAGTGGGGGCCACGAACTCGTGGTGCCCAGTGTCCCACACGAGCTGAGTGGTCGTGGCGTCGCAAAGCACAGCTCCCAGTGAGGCGGACTTGTTGACGGAGTAGATGACTCCCAGGTCCACTCCCGCGCCCAGGCTGCTGTTGTCCATCAGCTCCTGCCTCACCAACTTGAAGGTCCCGCCTATGCGGAACCGTTCGTTCAATTGGGTGGCGTAGGAAAGGAACAGCGCCATGTCGGCGTTGTTCTTCCAGACTATCTTACCCTCGTCCAGCAGTATCCTCTCGCCGGGGTCCCATTCCCCGTTTCCCTCGCCCGTGTCGTACGTGCTCTGCACGCCGTCCAGGCCGAAGTCCTCCCACTCCAGGTCCTTCGTGTAAGGGATGTCGTCCACCGCCAACCTCACGAGCGCCACTCCGATCGCGGACTTCCTTTCGTCGAGTGACGACGACGGGAAACCGGCCGCCAGGAAGTCGTAGTTCACTATGTCCCCGAACTGCTCCGCATGCATGGCCTCGACTTGAGTGTCCACGAGCGACACCAGCCCGGCGGGATTCCAGTATACGGAGCTCGCGTCGTCGGCCAGCGCGACAAAGGCTCCGCCCATGCCCAACGCTCTCGCTCCGGCGCCGACTTTCAAGAACTCCGCGGCGTACTTGTCAGCGCCTGCGCTCGGCGCCAGGCCGCAAGACAAAGCCAGGACCGCACACACCGAGACTCCCCTGATGAGGAAGCTTCTGCTCACTAGTCTGTCCTCCTGTTGGCAGGTCGCGCTTTCCGAGCTTGAGTCACCCATTGCCGCCCAATCGCGCCAGCAGCCGCCATATTACGTACTCCCTTATCAGCTCTTTCTCGTTTTCGTCCATACCGGTAAAGCAGCACGCTATGCGATACCTGGCCACCTTCCTGCCCTGTCTTTCCGGCAGTGTTCGGACAACCACTCCCTCGGCCATTATCTCGCGGGGCCTCGTGAGCCTCTCCCCGAACGCCGGCAGCAGAAGGCTTATGCCGACCTTGGTGAGCGGTGCCAGGTACTTCTCTACGTCACAATACACCCCACCCTCGCTTAAGTTCGCGCTCTGGCCGGGTATCGAAGCGCCGCGAGGCTCCTCCTCGCGCTCTTCAAGCCGCACAGGCACTCTGACCTCAACTCGATGGCTCTTTCTTCTCTCTTCCATGGGTTTGGTCATCTGCACCGCCTTTCGGTTCGAGCGCCGGCCAGCATGCACGGCGTGACTACCGCACAAGGACCAGGTCCATTGTGCGCGCCAGCGGGTCCACCCTCGCGACTTTCACGCGCACGACCTGCCCCAGCGTGTAACGTCTGCCTTTTCTCCTTCCTACTAGAGAAAACCCGTCTTCGTCAAGATGGTAGAAGTCGTCCCGCAGGGACTCCCTGGTCACCATTCCCTCCACCCAGTGCCCCGAGACTTCCACGAAGAACCCCGAATTTACCACACCCACCACCAAACCTTCAAACACTTCTCCGAGGAAACGCTGCATGTAGCGAAGTGCCTTCATGTTGACCGCCTCGCGCTCAGCCTGGTCCGCCCTGATTTCCCTTTCAGTGCAGACCTCCGCAGCCACTGGCAGCTTTGCCTCCAGAGCTGCCGGAAGGCTCTTGGCCTTCCTGACTAGGCAGCGCTTGACCACCCTGTGGTTCAGGAGGTCAGCATATCTCCTTATGGGAGAAGTGAAGTGACAGTATCCCTCCAAGCCAAGCCCGTAGTGGCCGATGTCGGTCACGTCGTAGCGGGCCTTCTCCATGGCGCGCACATACAGGTAGTTGAGCAGGCGCCTCCTGGCCGCTCCGTGCGACCCGCCGTCGACCGAAGGCCTGAGTCTCCTGAACTCCCCTCGGGGCATCTTCAGGTCCGCAGCGCCGACTGTCTTGGCCGCACGCAGGAACTCCTCTATCTTCTCCTTCTTGGCCCTGGGATGGACCCTGAAAATGAGCGGCACGCCCGCGGCGGCGGCGTGTCGGCCCACCTCAGCGTTGGCCAGAATCATCAGCTCCTCTATCAGCGAATGGGACGCCAGCTTGCCCTCGAAGAAGACTCTCTGGGGCACTCCCCTGTCGGTAAGCTCGACCCTGAGCTCCGGCACCTCCACCTCGACTGCGTTTCGCATGAGCCTCTGCTCGTTCAGTGCGGTGGCCAGAGCACTCAGCGTCTTGAGGTCCCGTTCGACTGCCCCGCCGGCTCCCCCCCTTCCGTCCAGCACGTCCTGGACCTCCTCGTACGTGAACCGCCTGGAGCTCGTAATCCGCGTCTCCATGAACCTGGTGCGCGTGACCCGCCCGTCGACGGTCAGCTCAATTAGGACGCTCATGCACAGCTTCGGCGTGCCCGGGACAAGGCTGCAAACACTGCTTGAGAGTCTCTCCGGAAGCATCGGGAACACGGCGTCGGGCAGGTAGACGCTGTTGCCGCGTTCCATGGCCTCCGTGTCCAGAGCGCCGCCCTCTCTAACCAAAGACGACACATCGGCTATGTGCACGCCCACCTCGAGCGACGCGCGTGACAACTGCTTGACTGACACCGCATCGTCGAAGTCGTGGGCGCGCGCCGGGTCAACGGTGAAGATCGTATGGTCACGGAGCTCGGGCCGGGCGCCCTCCTCCTGAGAAACCTGCTCGGCCTCCTCCAGAGCCAGCTCGCCGAAGTCCGTCGGGATCGCCAGTTCGCACGCCACGATCTCGCTGTCCAGCGTGGCGTCCTCGGAGTCTCCCAGCACCCGCACTACCCTGCACCTGTTCAGCTCGCCTGGCTGCCTTGCCTCCGGCGACGCCAGGACCCTGTCTCCGTCGTCAAACCCCCCTCCCTTGCCCGGCGAGATGGGCATGACCGCCGGGAATCTCGGGTTGTCCGGCACCAACGCGTATCCGGTCTTGACCCTGGCCACCCTGCCGGTGATTTCCCTGTACGGACGGTGCAATACGCGCGACACCCTGCCCTCCAGGAGCCCCGACCTGGCACTGCGCCTGACCTCCACCTCCACCTCGTCCCCATCCAGCGCACCGGCCAGGTGTCTGGACGGCACGTAGACGTCGTCGTGGCCTCCGTCCACGACCACAAACGCGAATCGGCTGTCGGGTCTCTGCAATCGGCCCACGGTCTTCCAAGTCCTGGTGCGCGCTCTGTTCTTCCTGGGCAACTCCCCGCCTCCCGTCGGTGGCCCCGCGACCTCAACAGAAACGCCGGAGCGGGCCCATTACGAAGGGCCCCACTCTCCGGCGCGATCACTCATCGGACTTTCATCAACAGATTCGGACTCGAGCCAAGACGGCCACCGGGCTACCTCTGTCTCTTCTTGTGGCGGTCCCTGCGGAGTCTCTTCTTCCTCTTGTGCGTTGCGATCTTCTTTCTCTTGCGCTTTCTCCCACAGCCCATTAACGCTACCTCCGTCTCCCGCAGCAGTACGCTCTATTGCTCCGACACGATGGATTTCAACGCGGATGCCGGCTTGAAGACCGGGACCAGTCTTGCCGGAACGATCAAGTCCGAACCTGTCCTGGGATTCTTGCCCATGGCCAGCGCCTTCTCGGCAACAGAGAAGGTGCCGAACCCCCGTAGCTTGACTTCAGTGCCTTCACTCAGAGCTCTGGAAATGGAACCGAAAATCTGCTCCACCACCTCGGCCGTCTGAGCCCGCGGCATCTTGGTCCTTCTCGACACATCCGCTATTATGTCATGCTTGGTCATCGCAGCTCCTCCGGCCGGTCTCGTCAGCTAATCGCATATGGAGCAGCTTCCGTCGCCGCACGTGCTGCATGACGACTTCGACCCGGAAGTACCCGTCGTTCTTCCGGACGAACGCACGCCAAACACCGAAAACAGCCGCTCCGTTTTGCTGGCCCCGCACTCGGGACACCGGACACCGCGGTCCTTGCCCACCGGGCAGAGTTTCTCAAACTCCTTGCCGCACACGCTGCATTTGAATTCGTATATCGGCATATTCATCACCCCTGTTAAACGTATCACGCCCACACGACCCTGTCAACCGTCGGGTGTCACTTCGTCCGGTATGCCCACTATGGTGGCGTCGCTCGGGTTGAACCTTTCGGGAAGCGCGTTCGCCGCCTCCCTGCCCTTGACGAAGAACACAACCTGGCCCGGCGCCGCGCTCACCGTGTCCACGGCGACGATGGCCGGGCCCGTGACCTGGCCGCTCTCGTCCAGCGGCTCCACCACCAGCAACCGCTGCCCTTTCAAGGACGCCACTTTGGCGGTCGCCACCACTGTCCCTATGACTCTGCCCAGGTGCAAACCCCACTCTCCTGGCTACAGGACCTTCTGAAACAAAGATTCGTCGGGCCGAGGTATGACCACGCTTCTGACCAACAGGCCCTTCTTGCTGGCGTAGGCGCTTCCCGCACTGACCGAGGCCTCCACCTCGCTCACTGCACCCGTCATGGTTACGAACGCCTTTCCACCCAGACCCTTCGCCAGCCGTATCTCGATTATCTTCACCCGTGCGGCCTTCCCGGCCAGGTCGGCAGACATGATCGTGGAAGCGACCGAGAACGTTTCGATCACTCCCAGCGAGTCCAGCCGCTGCACCTCCGACGTCCCTGTCAGCGCCGGAAAGATGCCCGGGTGCGGGTTCGGCAGGAAGAGCGTATCGACCACGCTCTCAGCTCCTATCGCCTCGCCCCTCGCAACGCTCGCGTCCACGCTGGCCACGTCACCCTTGACTATGACCACGTACTTGCCTGCGCACACGGGCGTGGCCTCGACCAGCTCGACCGGAGCCACCTTCAACATCTCGTCTGCCGCCTGAACGCCTATGGCGACGCTGTTGAGCTCCACCAAGCCGAGGGCCGCGGACGCCGACACCCGACCCGCCAGCTCCGGTCCGCTTTCCGGACCCGCCTTGCCACGTCTGTCTCCGTCTCCGGTCATGTCACTTCTCACTCTCGTTCGCTCTTCCGCCTACAAGGCAGACTCAGTTCTCACGCTTCGGGCGCCAGTCCGGTCGGGCCAGACAGTGCCGCGCGAATCAGCTCGTGACGTGCAGGTACTCCTCGGTTATCGACGTCACCTGTCCGTCTATGCTGGCGTGCGCGACCGCCCCGGGGCCCGGCCCCTCGGGCTCAGCCACCACGGTGCCGCGGGTCACGCTCGCGCCCTTGGACACACACGGCCTGAGCCTGCCCCACTTTTCCCGCAGCGGGATCTTGACCACCGTCGCTTCCAGGGCGCTTCTCGGCACAGGGTGAGGTCCCGCGTACCCGGCCAGGCCGAACCTGGCCGTCAGCCGCTCCACCGGGACGCGCCTGCCGCTCCGCTCGGGCAGCGGCGCCGTGGCCGCACGCTTGACCGTCAGCCGCACGCCTTTCGCCACCAGCTCCTGCTTGACGGCCTGAAAGATCAGCACCGGAGAGAGCTCCATCGGGCACACGAAGTGCCCGCACAACCCGCACTCCGAACAGAGCATTGCGCTCGCCAACTCTTCTTCCGACCCCTCAATCCAGAGCGCCACAGACCGCATGATCTTGTGCGGAAACAGCTGATGTCCCATGAGGTACCTCGGACACATGAGGGTGCAGTCCATGCACTGCATGCACGCCGCCATGGCTCGCCTGACGCTCACGGACAGTCTCACTCTCCGCCTTCTGACAAGCGGATTGTCCGGCGGAAGGACTATGACGGCGGTCGTGGTCTTCCTGACCGGCGTATCCGCGTCCTCGGTAATCTCTCCCATCATGGGGCCGCCCATGACTATCACGAACGGCCGCACCGATGCCCCACCGCATGCCTCTATCAACGCGTTTGCGCTGGTTCCTATCGGCACCAGCAGCGTGCGCGGCTTCCGCACCTCTCCTACGACCGTCACGTATCTCTCGGTGAAGGCTCTGCCCTCGTTCGAGAGTGCCACCCGCCACAGTGTCGTGACGTTGCTCACCAGAACCGAGACCTCCGGCGGAATGCCTCCCTGCGGCACGACTCGTCCCGTGACTTCCTCCACCAGCAGGTGCTCGTCACCAGCCGGATAGACGTCGTCGAGCAGGTGCAGCGTGAAATCCCCCCTCTTCCTGGAGAGCTCTTCAAGCACCGCCACCTGCTCCTTCCTCTTCCGTTTTAACGCCACGATCGCCCTGGTGGCGCCCACGGCGCCGCGCATCAGAGCCAGTCCCTCCAGCATCCGTTCCGGGTCCGCGGAGATGACCGCGCTGTCCGATGCCACAAGCGGTTCGCACTCGGCGTAATTCGCCACCACCGTGTCCACGCAGGCCGCGGCCTTCACGTGAGTCGGAAAACCGGCTCCGCCGGCCCCCGCCACCCCCGCCTGTTCTATCTTCCGTACGATGTCGTTGGCCAAACCGTCCCCGTCACGCCCTGCCCGCGCTGCGTCGCCCGCCCGGCCGCGCCCATGCGACGACTCCCCATACGCGGGTCATACTATCCTGAAATAGTCCACAAGAACGCAGCGCCGCATCCTGGCGAAATGCCTGGCCGAGGTCAAACCCTCTCCGGTCGGGCTGGCTATCGTGAAGCTGGTGTAGCCCTCGCCGCCCAGGCCCAGTCCGGCGTAGGACGGCCCGTTCTTCACGAATATCGAGACGTCCATCTCCCTGGCCATCCGGCTCAAGTGCTCGATGTTCTTGGAGTGCATGACCGCCGTGTGTCCCAGGTCCCGCTCGACCCTCTTCGCCAGGGTGATTGCCTCTGCCGCGTCCTTCACCCTGACCAGCGGTATTATCGGCATGAGCATTTCGGTCCAGACGAACGGATGGTCCCATTGAACTTCTATGAACCCAAGCCGGGACCCGTTGCTCACCCGCACGCCCGCCTCCGCCAAAATCAAGGGCAGGTCTCTGCCGACGAATTCTCTCCTCGCCGCTGACGGCCGCGCCGGTCCACGATTCTCCGCCAGGACGAGGCCGGCCAGCTTCGAGGCCAGCCCGCTGTCCAGCTCAACCCCGCCGGCCTTCACCAGAGCCGCCTTCAGCTCGGCCGCGACCGAATCCACGACTATGATCTCCTTCTCCGAGATGCACACGATGCCGTTGTCCAACGACGCGCCGCCGAAGATGTCCCTACCCGCTTTGTCTATGTCGGCAGTGTCGTCAACCACTACGGGAGGGTTTCCCGGCCCTCCGGCTATGACCTTTTTTCCGCAGTCCATCGCCGCCCGCACCACGGCGGGCCCCCCCGTCACCACCAAAAGGTCCACCCCGCCGTGCTTCATCAACTCCTGAGAGAGCTGTATGGAAGGCTCCTCGAACGTCACGAGCAGGTTATTGATGCCCGACGCGGAGGCGATTGCGTCGTTCAGGAGCTGCACCGCCGCCAGCGTAGTCTGTTTGGCGGAAGGATGGGGACAGAACACCACCGCGTTTCCGGCGGCCACCATGCCTATTGCGTTGTTGATGACTGTCTCGGACGGATTGGTGGAAGGCGTTATGGCCGCTATGACCCCGTACGGAGCCCATTCCGTAAGTGTGAGTCCCCTGTCCCCCGTCCAGGACACCGGCACAAGGTCCTCCACTCCGGGCGTCTTCTCCGCCACGAGCAGGTTCTTCTTGACCTTGTCGTCCACCCTCCCCAGGCCGGTCTCCTTGACCGCCATACTGGAGAGCAAGAGTGCGTTTCTGGCCGAGGTCTCCCGCATGGCGGCGATCATCTTTTTCCTCGTCTCGAGGGCGGTGGCCGCCAGCGCTTCCCGGGCTCTGTTGGCCGCGCGCGCCGCTGACTCGGCGTCTCTGAACACCGAGTCCGAACTCGACCGCACCCCGGCCGCGGCGGGCGGTCTGAAATTCCCCTTGATGAGTGCGTCGTCCCTCCCGGCAGTCCGCCGAGCCACATCCCGGACCGCCGGCTCCGCGGCCGACGCCTCGGCCTTCAGTCTCCTCAGCACCGAATCCACCAGTGCCGAGATTCTGTCTTCGTCCGACACCATGACGTCCATCTCACGGTCAACTCAGACTCGCGCCGGGGCCGTCAGCCGGAAATGCCCTTCTGGTACGTCTCCTTACCGCCGATCTCCAGAGTGTCGACAATGCCCATTATCACGGAGTCGACGGGTTTGTCCCTGGTCACGTCCGTCAACCTCGCGGAGCTCCCGGACGAGTACAGCACCACTTCCCCCACCCCGGCGCCGACCGCGTCCGCAGCCACCACGAACCCGGGCTTGAGCTTCATGTCGATATCCAGCTCTCTGACCACCAGAAGCTTGATTCCGCTGAGAGCTTCTTCCTTGCGCGTGGACACGACTGTGCCCACGACTCTGCCGAGAATCACTTCTCCTCCTCACTATCTCTTAGATTCGGAGGCTCTGCCTATGGGCAGCACGTCCTCAAGGCTGGAGTGAGGTCTCGGGATAATGTGCACCGACACCACCTCGCCGACCTTGCTCGCGGCGCTGCCGCCCGCGTCCGTCGCGGCCCTCACCGCGGCCACGTCACCTCTCACAATCGCGGTCACGTACCCGCCGCCGGTCCTCTCGTATCCTATGAGTCTGACCTTGGCCGCCTTGACCATCGCGTCCGAAGCCTCGACCATCGCGACGAAGCCTCGCGTCTCGATCAAACCAAGAGCTTCTTCCATCTCCATTCCTCCGTTCGGGACTGGCCGACGTCTACTTCAACAACGGCTCCTCAAGCTGAGAGTGAGGACTGGGTATCACGTGCGAAGACACCAGCTCCCCCGTCTTCTGCGCCGCCGCGGCTCCGGCCTGCACAGCGGCCTTGACGGCGCCGACGTCCCCTCTCACCAGCGCGGTCACGTACCCGCCGCCGGTCCTCTCGTACTTCACTAAAGTCACTTTGGCGGCCTTGACCATCGCGTCCGACGCCTCCACCATCCCCACGAACCCCTTGGTCTCAATCATCCCCAGAGCTTCTCCCTGCAATAGAATCACCTCCTGCCGAAGACGGCGTTAGTCTCTACCCCCAAAATTAGCATTGACCCACGTCACAGTATCTCGACCAACGTGCCGCAATGAACGTCCGCCGCGTTGGCGTCGTCCGTGTCCAGATGCATCTCCAACACGTAGGAAGAACTCACCCGCATAAGCACGTTCTCAAAGACGACTCCCTTCTGACCGTACACGCGCACCGACACCGTCTGTCCGTCCTCCACACCCAGCCTCTCCGCGTCTTCGGGCGCGGCGTGCACGTGCCTCAACGCTCTTATGCCGCCCTCCTTCAGGCTGATCGCGCCCCTGGGCCCGACCAACACGATCGGCGCGCTGCCCTCGAGTTTTCCCGAGTCTCTGACCGGAAGCTCCATGCCCAGCGCCACGCCGTCCGTCCTGGACAGCTCCGCCTGCGTGTACTCCCGGATGGGCCCGATGATACGCACGTCCTGAATTGAGTGCATCCGCGGCCCCACTACCGTGAGGGTCTCCTTCGCGGAGAACTCACCGGGCTGGCTCAGGTCTCGAAACCTCGTGAGCTCGCATCCCGCCCCGTACGTGGCGTCCAGCACTCCCCTCGTCAGGTGCACGTGCCTCGCGGATACCGCCACCGGCACCAGCCGCGACGCGACACCCTTCAGGCGCTCTCTCACTCTGGCCAGCACCGCTGCCGTGAGCTGGCTCAGGTCTGTTTCACCCAGGCTCGCGAGCCCCGCTTCCGCGTCGCCGGTCCATCCCACACCCTCGCAGTAACCGCATTCCTGGCAGGCCGTGCTTCTTCTTTCCACTCGGACCCCCAATGACCGTCGACCGCTGGCGCAACTGATTAGGTGTGGGTAAATTAGCAGAGGGCCGCAATTACTGTCAACTCTTAAAGAGACTCCTGGCTGCGAGCCCGGAGAGGCGCCGGGTGGCGCGGGTCGCGAGGTGAAGCGGGCTATCTCCTGCCGGTTGAGACGTGGAATCGGCCACGGCCAGAGGCCGCGGAGCCGCGTTCCGCGAGGGGTGCGAGGTCCCCGGTGGTTCCTCGTTCAAGAAGAATGGAAGCGCGGGGAGCCTCCCGGGCACAAGATCCCTCCCCTGCGACGACGGAGGAAATCGCAAGGCGAGTTTCTCGCTGAGGCAGAAGTCGGAAGGATTGTTGATGAGAAGAACAGGACCCTTGCCGCGTTTGTCTCCCCGGCCTCCTACTCGACTGTGTTGTTCGCACCACGCGGTGAATACAACTTCCGTGCCATCCGCTCGGGGCACGCTGCAAGCCGGCGTGGCTGTTCAGGCTCAACGAGTTGGCCGTGGGATAACACAGACTTCACAGGACTGCGCTCAATTCACAGCGTGAACCCCGTGCACGCCCGCCGGGGCCGTCCCGGATTTCCCCAAGTCAACACGCGACATGCGGCCGGGAACTGAGTTCACGCATACGCAACCGGCGCGCCGCTCGGGGCTCCGGGGCCGAGCATATGGGCCCGGCCCCGAGCCAAACGGCCCCGGCCTGGAAGCAAGAGGCTCCGTCCGACGACTCTCTGGCGGTCACCCGGGTGAGGGGTGACCGCCTGTCGGACGGAGCCTAATTCCCAATCTCGCCTGACGGAGTGTCGGCGGCTATCGTGAGCCCAGTTCCTCGTCGAGCTCCTCCAAACGCTCCTTCAGCTTCTCCAGTTCCTCGGACAGGGCCTCCATGCGGCGCTCCAGATCGGCGTTACGCTTCATGTCCTCCAGCCCGGGCACGATGAAATCGTGCTTGAACTCCAGGCCCTTCTCGCCGATGCCCTCCATCCACGCGCGGAACGGACCCTTCTCCAGCGTGACCTTGAGGCTGAGCGGCTTGCCCTTCCTCACCAGCGAGACTTCCACCGTCTCGCCGTCCTCCTTGTCCCCCAGGGTATCGGTGAGCTCTCTCGTGTCAGCCACCTTCTCGCCGTCGATCGCCGTGATGACGTCGCCGGCCTTCATGCCGGCCTCTTCGGCCGCGCTCCCGTCCAGGACCTCAGTCACGAGCACGCCCTCCTCGACGCCGAAGTACTCTCCCAGGCCTCCACTCACCTCCTGGACGTTGACTCCCAGATGCCCGCGGTCCAACTCGATCCTGAGCCGTCTGAGCGGCGGCATGGTCTCGGACCACATGGACCTCGATTTGGGAAACAGGATCGCCTTGTCCCCGGGTTTCTTCGCGGGCACCGCCCCCAGAGTCACGCCGATTCTGCGTTTCTTCCCGTCCCTCACCACGGAGACGACCACCTCGCTGCCCGGCTTCTTCGCCCGTATCAACTCCACCAGGTCGTCAGGCGCCTCTACGTCCTTTCCGCTCACGGACTGTATGAGGTCCCCGAGGCGTATGCCGGCCTTGTCGGCCGGGCTTCCGTCCGTCACGCCCGCCACCACCACGCCCGTGAACTCGTCCTCGATGTCCAGTACCTCTCTAAGCTCTTCATCCAGGTCCTGCACGACCACTCCCAACCACGCATTCCCCGCCGTCGACTTCTCGGAGGAAGTGCTCGCGCACGGGAGCACTCCCGCCTGCGCGTCGCACTCGCCCGCCGACGCCGACGGTGAGAGAATGAGCGACCAGAGGACCAGCCACACCGGAAGACCCAGAAGAGCTTCATAGCGACGACTCATGTCCTGACCTCCTTACGCAAAGAGTTTCCCGCCGTGGAATTTCGGAACCGCCTGCACCTGAGGCGCCCCGAGCCTCGCAACCAGGTTCTTGAACACCCCGTGCCCACGCGAAGTTCCGTGCGCTGCGGACCGGCGAGGGTCGCGCATTGAAGCCCGGGCCACAAGCCGCGGGAGACAGCACCAGCCGGCCGCGGCGTCAGTCGAGACGGGCCCGCCGACAATGCAGTCTCGTGCTCGCCGGTGCCGCGAACCTCGCGACCGCGCCCGACTCGCGGTCAGCGGCGCTCGGCCCCCTTGCCCTGCGCGCCGATCACACCACACGAGTCGCTCAGGGCTGGAGAACCTTCCTTGAGCCTGAAGTCTCCCTTCTCAGGAGAGTGAAGCAGCGGGTCCTCGCGCAGTTCATGAGTGTCCGTGAGAACTCCGAAATAGTCGCCCGTGGAGTTCTTCCAGAACAGGTTGCACGAAAGCACCGGAGTGGCGTTGTCCTTGCAGTAGACCGCGTAGCCCGGCGAATTGCCGTAGAACAGGTTGTTCACGATGCTGGGAAACACGCCTTCGAAGTACGCGCCGGCGCAGAGAGAATCCACTCCGGAGTTCAGCGCGATTGTGTTTCCCTCCAGGTTCGGCGCCGCACCCCTCGTCATGGCTACCGCCCCACCTCTGGCGCCGCTGTTCTCGACCAGAATGTTTCCCCTTATGACGCCTCCGGACTCTATGGCGCCAATCGCACCCCCCTCCTCCGATTCGTCCCGCTCACCCTTGACGGCCCTGTTGCGCTTGAACAGGTTTCCCTCGATCAACGGCTCGGCCCCGTTCAGGAACATTCCTCCGCCGCTCTGCGCCAGGTTCTCCAAAATCACGTTGCCCCTGACCCGGGCGGCCGACGACTTCGCCAGGAATATCCCTCCGCCCAACTCGGCGCTGTTTCCCTCGACGAGGTTCGAGTCTATATCGGGGCTTATGAACATGCTGTACACCGCGCCGCCGAAAGAGGCCCTGTTCCGGATGAACTTGTTATCTCTTATCTTGGAATTCGACCACAGCGCACAGAGCCCTCCGCCGTACTTGGCCGAGTCCTGCGTGAACACGTTGCCGACCACCGTGGGAAACGAACTGCTCAGAAGGACACCCCCGCCGTTCACGCCCACGCCGTTCCTGAACGTGAAGCCCTTTATGACGGCCGTGCTGTCCACCTGCTCGCACCGCAAGGCGATGTCTTTACGCCCGGCGTCTATGACGGTCTTCGCCGCCCCCGCCGTTCCGATGAGCGACACGGTCTTCCTGACTATCAGGTTTTCCTTGTACACCCCCGGCCCCACCAGCACCGTGTCCCCGGGCGACGCCGCGTCAATCGCCCTCTGAACCGTCTTGTAACGCGACGGGACTTTGAAAGTGCGGCCGAATGCGGCCGGGACCGCCGAGGCCGCCACCAGTGCCGCCAGCAGCACAAACACACAAGTCTTCTTCACTCTCGACTCCTTTCAGCACGGGGGTTCTCATGTTTTACACAACTGGGAAGTCCGGAAGTTCCGGCCTGTTGGCGAATTGTAGACGTCTGACCGGCCCGCTGTCAAGGCGCGGGGACGCGCCGCGGAGCGCAGCGCGGGTCGGTGGGCAGGCGCACGGCAGGAGACGGCTAAAGGCCCAGCTCGGCGTCGATCTCGGACATGGCCTCCAGGGACAGCGCGAGGAACTCCTCCAGCTCCAGTCCCAGGGTAGAGCAGGTCTTGATCTGCTCCCGATTGGCGCCCCTCGCGAAGCTCTTCTCCTTGAACCTGTTCAATACGAACGAAAGATCGACGTTCCGCAGCTTCTTGGTCGGGTGCATCAGAGCGCTGGCCACTATGAGCCCCGTCACGGGATCGGCAGCGATTATCGCCTTGTCCATCGCGGACACGGCTTCGGCGTGATTGACGTGGCTCCTTATCGCCCGCAGGACCTCGGCCGGCAGGCCCTTGTCGGACAGCATCTCCACGGCCATGAGTCCGTGCCTGGCGGGGTCCTTGGAAGTGTAGTCGTAATCGAGGTCGTGCACCAGGCCGGCCAGGCCCCATTGCTCCTCGTCTCCACCCAGCCGGCGCGCCAACTTCTTCATGACGGCTTCCACGGCCAGCATGTGCTTTACGAGGTTCGACGATGAGACGTGCGAGTTGACGAGGTCCAGCGCTTCCTGGCGCGTCATAGAGACTCCTAAAGCCAGTAGAGAATCCTGCCGCAGTTCTCGCACAGCTGGATTTCCGAGTCTTCCAGCTTCTTGGGGGCCATTGACGTGGGCAGAGTGACGAAACAGCCCAGGCAGACCCTGCCTTCGACCGGCACGACGGCCCTGCCGTACCGCTTCGATATCCTTTCGTACAGACTCAACCATCTGGGCCCTATCTGCTCAGCCAGCTTCGCCCTCGCCGTCTGCAGCGTCTCCAGATTCTTGAGGCTGAATCCCAGATTCTTCTCTTCACCCGAGGCCTCGGGGTCGTGCGCTTCACGAATCATCAGGTCGAGGTCCTGGAGTGCCACCAGCAGCCGCAACGTTCGCTTGCTATTGGGCATCGGGGAAAAACACCTTCTTCAGTTCATCCAGGTTATCCAACTTCATCAACTTGGAGCGTACCCGAGACTCCTTCACCTTCTCGACGATCTTCCCGAGCACCGGCAGATAGATGTTGGTCCGCTCCTGCGGAGGCGCGACTATCATGAAGAAGAGATGCACGGGCTGCCTGTCCAGTGAGTCGTAATCGACCCCGCCCACCGAGCGCGCGAACACCAAGCTCAATTCCGGCGCGGCCAGGGAGCGGCCGTGAGGGATCGCGATGCCCTTTCCGATTCCGGTGCTTCCGAGGTTCTCCCGTCTGGAAATCATCTCCAGCACCAGCGCCTTGTCCTTGACTCGGCCGTTCTGAAAAAGATGGTCCACCATCTCTTCCAGGACCTGGTGCTTGGCTGTGGCTTTGAGTTCGGGGACGAAGAGGGCGGCGCCGAAACAAGCGGCGAGTTTGGCTTCTTTCATGATAGTAAGTGTCGACATAGGGAGCACGGTGGCCGTGGGGCTCAACCGTGGCCCGCCTCAACGACCACTTCCGTCCGGTAGTATAGACAACCGGGCCGCCGTCAGTCAACAGCTATTTTCCGGCTTCCACGGGCCCCGCTACTTCTTCTTCATCAGCTCCTCCAGGAGCTTCTTTCCTGCTTCGCTGGCTTCCTTCTTCAGGCTGTCCGCTTTCTGCTCGAGCTGTCTTCTGGCCTCCGGCGTAATCCCCAGCTTCTCCTCAATCTGTTTCTCCATCTCACGTTTCATCCTGCCGGCCAGATAGTCCTTTGCGCGCCTTTCCATCCTGGCGCTGTCCCAGCGAAGGGCGGGCTTCTTTACGGTCCCGCCCAAGAAAAGGTCCACCACCACTCTGCCCCGTTCGTCCTTCAGGACGTGCGCGAGGCCCTTGAGGGAGTCGACGCGTTTCGAGTACTCCGGCGAGAGGACGACGTTCACTTTCTGGTCCAGACTCCCGTCCAGGCCAGTGGAACCGGAGAAGTTCCAGGTCGAGTGCTTCTCCACAAGACTGCAGGCCGGCACTATCAGGCGGCCGTCTCTCACAGAGAATGACGTCGCGAAGTCCTTCACGGCGTATTCCTTCCTGCTGTCCAGGCCGACCCAGGACGCAAGCGCCGACACGACGGGCCCGGCGATGGCCGTCGCCTGCGACGACCTCACGCCTCCCTGAGCGGTGATGCTCTTGAGCGGCAGCGGTTCTTTCCCAAGCGCGCCGCCGAGCTCCACCTCGAGCGACGCGACGCCCGTCATGACACCTTTCAACGGCGTAAGCGTATCCAGTAACGCCGCGAGCTGGAGGTTGCCACCGGAGAATGCCGCCGTGTACGTAGGTGCGCCGTCCCTGGGAACCTTGAGCCGTGCCTTTCCCCCGGCCTCCCCACCCAGTGCCCGCATGGTGACCTTCGTGACCGACAGGCTGTCCCCGGCCATGTGCACTTTCGCGTCCAGGTCCCGGGCCTCAAACTTGCCGTACGTCAACCTGTCCACTTTGATCTCGACCGCCCCCTGCATGCCCAGCGCTCCAAGCGGCAGCAAGGGCCCGGCGGCCGCCTTCTTCTCCACCCCCTCACCTCCGGGCGGCGGTTCCAGAAGTTCCTTCAGGTTGAGAAACGGTGAGTGCACCACGAGCTGGAAGCTTCGCTTGCTCCAGTCGGGCACGATTCCGCTGACGTTGAAAGTGGAGCTTCCCAACCCAACCACCGTCTGGCTCACTTCGGCACGCCTCCCGGCGAGGCTTACGTTGAGCTTCTCCACCACCACGTCGGACGCGGCCTGTCCCGTCTCGATTCTCACGTTCCGAGCCAGCACCTGGCCGAGCGCTTCCACGGAGTAAGGGTTTTTTTTGAGGCCTTCAAGCGGCGCCGTTGCCCGCAGGCGCAACGTTACGTCGCCTGTCCTGGCCCTGGGACCCTTGCCCGCGGAGAGCAACGACTGGAGCTCCTCCAGCCTGAGTGTGCCGTCAGTCTCGAGCACCAGCTCGCGCGGCTCCGCACTTGACAATTCCAGCCGGCCGTCCAGTCTCGTCGCCGAGCCGGCGGTCAGGTTGAACCTGGTATCGACGCGCGGGGACGGCACCCTGCCGGCGACCCGGGACTCCACGTTGAGCGTACCCCCTCGCCCCCAGTCCCCCACCTTGAAAGCGACCTTCCCGGGCACCAGCGAGGCGAGCTTTTCCAGCTCCACATTCTTCATCACTATCTTCAAGTCCACGTCCGGGCCCGTCTCCTTCCGCGACCCACCGGCGGTCTCCGTCCCTGCCGGCGACTCACGCTCGGCCAGGCCGACCAGGCCCGTAACCTCGATGGGCACCTCCGCCACGGTCAGGAAGACCCTTTTCAGCTCGAGCACTTCCTGTTTGAGCCTGACGAGCGTCTTCCAGTCACCCCTCACACTCTGGTCCGGCAGGATGGCCTCGCCCTTCGCCAGAGAGGCCACAGAGACGCGTCGAATCGAGAACTTGCCGTCCGACGTCACAGTCTCAAACTTTGGACCCGCCTTCGCACTCGAAGTGACTTCCAATCCTTCCAGCCTCACCTCTCGACCCGCCACCGGGTCCCGGAACACCACCTCTCCGTCGCTGATGACCGCCTTGGGAACCTGAAAAGACACGGCCGGCGCGGCCCCCCGGCCCTCTCCAGCGTCGGCGGCCGGACCCGCTTCCCGCGGCTTCTTCGCAACGATCTCGACACGCGGCTTGTCCACGTAGACCTCGGTCACGACTATCTCGCGCCTGAACAAGGCCAACAGCGCCAGGGTGGCGCCGGCCCGCGGGACAACGGCCAGCTTCGCGCCGTCCTCTGGTCTCGACACCTCGATGTCCGACACCCTGACTCCCAGGCGCCAGTGAACGAACGAAATTCGCGCGTCCCTGACACTGATGTCCAGTCCCGTCGCCTGTTCCAGCTTTGTCACGGCCAACTCTCTGAGTCTCGCGGCCGGAAACATCGCTCTGGCGACCGAAAACAACACCAGCACGACGACCGCCACGGCTCCGGCCGCGATGAGAGCTCGCCTCAGGACTCTGCTCATGCGAGACGCCGCACTGCCCGACGTTCCGTCGGCTCGGGATTCCGCTGCGTTCATCTCTCCCCTCGCTTGAATCGATTCCACGACTCGGGCGCCTGTCCTCGGTCGCCCCGCCCGGCGCCGACTGCCTTCCAGGCGCCGGCTTCGAACATTAAGCTCCGACCGAGCCCAAGTCAAGTCTGGCGCCTCGCTCCGAACGGGCCGAGCCACGGCGCCCGCCTCTTCGGCAACTCGCGCGAGGGTGGGTGCCGGGCTCGACAGCCCACGTGGATAACAGAAGCCCCGCTCCCGACGTCGCCGTCAGGTAACGGGGCCTTCTTCCGTCCCGGCAGGGATTATCTGGGCTCGTTAGCCGGTTCGACGCGTTCCTGCGCCACGATTGCGCCTATCAGCTCGCAAGGCAGGGCAGAATCCAGCTCCGCCAGGATTGCTTCTTCTTCGATCCTGGCCTGGTGTTCCGCCGCGGCCTCGCCGATGAAAAGGGTCTTGTCTTCCATCCAGTTGCGCAACACTTCCCTGGAATCGACTGGGGCAAAAGGCGGCAACGGAGATTCTATCTCCGCAAGCTTGCTCAACCTGAGCACTACTTCCTCCACGATCCTTCGCTTTTCAGTAGCACTCGCTTCTGCCTTGTACTTCACCATGAGCTGGTGTGCCCTCAGCCTTGCGAGCTTTTCAACTGCCTCTTCCTTCCTGAACCTCAGGGCCGCCTCCTCGAAAAGCTCCATCGCCCGCGTGAGCTCGCCCTCGTGGGCGTCCTTGAGGGCTCTCTGGAAAAGAGTATCCCCATTCACTGCGTTGTCCAGCAACCTCCGCAAGAATTCGAGCATTCGTCCGTTCCCCGAGCGGCCTCAGAAACAAACAGGGCCGCAATGTCGCCGTGCCAGAAGTGACTCAAACCAACGTGGCAGCAACTTCCGTACCACGGCCTTCGGGGCAGGAGCTGGATTTTCTCTTGGAAGACAAGGGGTTACGGCCTGCGCCTGCGGCCAGTCGGCCGGACCGAGGCCGGCCCGTTGCAAACTTGCGGGTCCTGCGGGTGAAATTGCAACGCCCAGATTACGATTGCGGCGTCTCAGTAGGCCGGGAACCTGGCGCAAAGCTCCCTGACGCCCGCCCGCACCTTCGCGTTCTCTGACGGGTCCGAGCCCTTGCGCACGCACGCGTCTATCAACCGAGCCACCTCGCCCATTTCCTCCACCTTCATTCCTCTTCCGGTTGCCGACAGGGTTCCAACGCGGATGCCGCCGGCCTGGAACTTCGTGTCGAACGGCACTGCGCAGGCGTTCACCAGGAGTCCCGCGTCCTCCAGCCAGTTCCAGGCAGCCGACGCGTCCACCCCCAGCCTGCCTATGTCGGCCACGAAAAGGTGCGTGTCCGTGCCGCCCGCCAGTATGCGGTGTCCCAACTTCTCCAACGCGGCTGCCAGCGCCCGGGCGTTCTCAATCACCGCCAACTGGAACTGTCTGAACTCAGGCCTGAGGGCCAGGCCGAAGCAGGCCGCTTTGGCGGCGATCGCGTGCATCAGGGGCCCTCCCTGCACGACGGGGAACACGGCGTCGTCCACGGCCGGGGCGTGTTCCTTCCTGGCCAGTATGAGCCCGCCTCGCGGGCCCAGCAGTGTCTTGTGCGTGGTGCTCGTCATCACGTCCGCGAACGGAACCGGGCTGGGGTGGATTCCCGCCGCGACGATTCCGGACAGGTGTGCCATGTCCACCATCAAGCGTGCTCCGCACGCGTCGGCTATCGACCGGAATCGGGCGAAGTCCACAAACCTGGAATAGGCGCTGCCCCCGGCAATGATGAGGTTCGGCCGTTCCTTCGTTGCCAATCTCTCAACTTCCTCATAATCAATCAGTTCCGTCTCTCTCTTCACACCGTACATCAGAGACCCGTACAGTCTCCCCGCGAACGTCTCCGGGTCGCCGTGTGTGGGATGCCCGCCGTGGTCAAAGCGCATGCCCAGAATTTTCTGGCCCGGCTTGAGTAGAGCGAAGTACGCGGCCATGTTGGCCTGTGTCCCGGAGTAGGGCTGGACGTTGGCGTGGTCGGCTCCGAAAAGGGTCTTCGCCCTGTCCCTGGCCAGCGTTTCCACCTCGTCCACGACCCGGCAGCCGGGGTACAGCCTGGCGCCTGGATAGCCCTCGGCGTACTTGAGCGTGAACAACGAACCCGTCGTCTCGAATATGGCCGTGTCCGCGATGCCCTCAGACGCAACCAGGGTCAGAGTCTCGTTCTGCCGCGCTCTCTCCCGGTCCATCAGCTCCTTAAGGCGCGGGTCAACCTCCCGGGTCCTCTGGCCGTGATGCAACCAAAACCCGGGAGTCTCGTAAGCGGAGATCTTGCCTATTCTCCTCTCGTGGCGCCCCCCTTCGAACTCAGTCTGCAGCCACACTCTCACGAATTCCTCCGCTTCGACGGGCTTCGTGAAGGCCGCGGCCAGGACCAGCACGTTGGCGTTGTTGTGGACCCTCGACAGCCTGGCAGATTCCCTGTCGCGGCACAGGGCGGCCCGTACACCTCTCACCTTGTTGGCGGCAATCGACATGCCGATTCCCGTGTGGCAGATGAGAATGGCCCTGTCCGCCCGACCCTCCGCCACGGCTCTGGCCGCGGCAAGGCCGAAGTCAGTGTAATCCACGGACTCCGACGAGAAAGTCCCCATGTCGTCTACCTCGTGGCCAAGCGAGGTCACGTACTGCGCCACGTGTTGCTTCAGAGCGAAACCGGCGTGGTCGGAGCCCACGGCAATCTTGATGCGCTCACCAGCGCCACCGCTAGTCTGTCCTTTCACCGCGATCCTCCCTTGCTGTAATCAGGTCCGCCAAGAACTCTGCGCCCCTCGCCAGACTTATCTCTATCCGCGAGAAACAACGGCCGTAGCCTTCCGCCGTGCCGCCAGCCGGGTCCTCGACCTCATCCCCGTCCTTTCCCTGCGGCTCTCCCAGCTCCGTAATCAGCAGCACGTGCTCCAGCTTGGACGGGCACAACTCCCGGACTCTCAGGATGTGACTCTTCTGCATGACCAGGATGAGGTCGGCCTTCCGCAGGAGTTCCCGGGTGAGCCTCTTTGTGACGTGGCCCGAGATGTCCACACCACGGGCCGCCGCGGCCTCAACGGCACCGGCCGACGCCGGTTCGCCCTCGCAGGCCGACACTCCGGCCGAGTCGATCTCCACCCTCCGCAGCAGTCCCGCCGGCAGCTGCTTCTTCAGGATACCCTTGGCCATCGGACTCCGGCACGTGTTGCCGCTGCACACGAACAGTATCTTGAACGCCCCACGCTTTGCCTTGCGCGACTCTGCCAACGGTCCTCCTCACCCTTCAACCAGGAGCATGCCGGGGTCCACTCTCAGCGTCCCCTGTCTCAATACCCTGTGGGGCCTGACCGTCAGGTCCACGACCGTGGACGGGACCTCGGACGCTGCCGGCCCCGAGTCTACGACCATGTCCACCCTGTCCAGGAAGTTGGCCGCCGCATCCGCGCCGGTCAGGCAGGGCGCTCCGCCGGTCGAGTTCGCGCTCGTGGACACGACGGGCGCTTCGAGCTTCCTCAACACCTCGGCGCAGTTACGGTCCCTGGGGCAGCGCACCGCGACCGTGTCCCCAGGCCCAACCACCCACCTCGGAGCCTCACGAGACGCCCTGAGCACGAGGGTGAGAGGTCCCGGCCAGTAGGCCTCCACAAGCCGCCTGCCTGACCTCGGCACCTCCGCAGCGACATCGTCCAGACCCGATGGCTCAGCCACGAGGAGTATGAACGGCCTCTCGCCCGAGCCTTTCAGGACCCGCACCCGTGAGACCGATGCCTCTGAGTCGGCCAGGCAGTGCAGGCCGTAGACTGTGTCGGCCGCCATGCACACTACGCCCCCCCTCTTGAGCGTGCTCACGACAGCCGCCAGCTGCACGCAGCTGAACCTGCCCGACACCGTCATCAACTGTCCCATGGGACCACCTGCCCGAACCCCTCCTACGTCACGTCAGCCGACTCCCGGGACACCACTCTCCCCCGGGCGGCCTTCCCGGAAGCGAGCCCCTTCCGGTACTGGTCCAGTCTCGAGCCCAGGGACTTGTCCGTCAACGAGAGCATCTCCACGGCCAACAGCGCGGCGTTGACGGCCCCGGCTCGTCCGGGCGACACTACCGCCACCGGCACTCCGGCGGGCATGTTCACAGTTGAGAGCAACGAGTCGAGCGCTCCGAAAGGTTCCGTTTCCAGAGGAACTCCTATGACCGGAAGAGTTGTCTGGGCCGCGATTGCGCCGGCCAGGTGAGCAGCCATGCCCGCAGCCGCGATGACGACCTTGACCCCCTCTCCCCGGGCCTTTCTGGCGAGCGCCCTTACCCTGTCGGGTTCCCTGTGCGCCGACGCGACCACTACCCGGACCGGAACGCCGAACCAGTCCAGGGTCCGCCGAGCCTCAGCCATGGCCTCAAGGTCGGAACGGCTTCCAATGAATACCAGCACGACTGGACGTCCCATCGTCTCACCTCGCTTGAATCCTTTCTCACAAAACAGCGCTCAGCCGGCTACCCCAAGCGCGCGGGTCCCTATGTCCCTTCTGAAGTGCATGCCCCTGAAACTGACCGCCCGCACGGCGGCGTAGGCCCTGCCGAGAGCAACTTCCAGGCTGGGTCCCGTGCCCGTAATCCCCAGGACGCGGCCGCCCGCCGTCACGGTGCGACCTCCGTCTTCCCGAGTGGCAGCGTGAAACACCAGCACTCCGTCTTCGTCCGACAGCGAATCCAGGCCCGTGATGGGCAGGCCTGTCTCGTACTCCCCCGGGTACCCCGCCGACGCCAGTACGACGCAGGCCGAGTGGCGCCCGCTTTCCGCTCTGTTGACACCCGACAGCTCGCCCCTGGCCGCCGCCAGCAGGGTCTCTCCCAGACGCACGTCCGCCGAGGGCAGCACCGCTTGAGTCTCGGGGTCGCCGAAACGGCAGTTGAACTCGAGCACCCTTATCCCGGCCGGAGTGAGCATGATCCCCGCGTAGAGCACGCCGGTGTAAGGAGTGCCGTCCGAGGCCATGCCTTCCAGGGCCGGTCTCACGACCGCAGACTCTATCTCCTCCGCCAGGCCCCGTCCCACGAACGGCACCGGGCAGTAAGCGCCCATGCCTCCCGTGTTCGGGCCTCGGTCGCCCTCCAACGCTCTCTTGTGGTCCTGCGAAAACGGCAACAGCAGATGACGCCTGCCGTCGCACACCGCCGTGACGGAGAGCTCCGGGCCTTCCAGTCGCTCCTCCACCACCACGCGGTTCCCCGAGTCCCCGAACCGCCGGTCGACCATCATGCCCTTGAGGGCGACCGACCCGCTCTCCGCGTCGTCACACACGACAACACCCTTGCCCTTCGCCAGGCCGTCCGCCTTTATGACCAGGGGGCCTCTTTTTTCCTCCACGTAAGCGCGCGCCTTCTCGTAGTCATCGAACACCTCGAAGTCCGCCGAAGGAATGCCGTGTCTTTTCATGAACACCTTCGCGAAAACCTTGCTCCCCTCCAGGCGGCTGGCCGACTGCGAAGGCCCGAACACGGTCAACCCGGCCTTCCGTAGTGCGTCCGCGGCGCCGTTGACGAGCGGCTCCTCCGGCCCGAACACCACGAGGTCGCATCCCTCTTCGGACGCGGCCGCCAAGAGCCCGGCCGTGTCGTTAACCCGGACCGGCAGGCACTTCGCCGTTTTCGCGATCCCCGCGTTCCCCGGACAGCACACGACTCGACTCACCGACTCGTCCTGCGCTAGCTTCCACGCTATCGCGTGCTCCCTGCCGCCGCTTCCGACGACCATCACCTTCATGTCGCCGCGCCTCCTAAGCTACTCAACCACGGGCAGTGTCTCGGAACCGTCCGGGAAGACGTACGTCGTGAGGTCTCCGTCGGCCTTCGCCAGGACGTCGGCCACCGCTTCCTGGGCCGTGGCCGCAGGAATGAGCCCCATCCGCCTGACCACGTCGTCTCCAAGGCTCGAAACCATGTACACCTTGAAACGCGCCGCCTTCTCGGACAAGGCCAGCGCCGTGTGGCCGTGGAACGTGTACTTGGACGCCAGCTTCCGCCTTATCCCGGATAGACCACCTTCCTCGAACCACCCCAGAAGCTCCTCAGAACCCATACCGTGCCTGTTCTCGGCCAGCAACACCATGGGTGCGCCGTCCTTCAGCACCGAGGCCATGTTGTCTATGGCCTTGTGAGACTGAACCATGGTCGAGTCCCTGGGATAGCCCCCGCAGCTCACGATCACGCAGTCCGCTTTGGCCGGCACTCTGACGGCCACGTCCCGCAGGAGCGCCCTGCACCCGGCCAGGTGCGCCTCCACGGCCTCGCCGGCGAACACGCCGAGTATGTTGCCTGCCGCGTCCGTCATGGTGTTGAGAAGGAACGCCGGAGGAATCATCCCCAGACTTTCCATCATTTCTTCGTGCACCGGGTTTCCGTCCAGGGAGGCGCTTCTGCACATGGGGTGAAAGCCCTCGGCCTCTCTCAGCGTGAGCCGGTGGTTGGCGCATATCGCTTCGAACGACGCGACTCCGGGCAGGACGGACTTCCGGCCGCCCCTGAAACCCGCGAAGTAATGCAGTCCGATCGAACCCGTCAGGATCACGAGGTCCGCCTCCGCCACCTTCCTGTTCAGGTAGATTTCGTTCCCCTTGCTCGACTTCCCCGCCAGGAAGTGACCGGCCTTGTCGCGGCAGTCGTGCTCCGTCACCGGGAATCTCTCGAGCACGCTTCGCGGCAGGAATTCGGGCAGGCCGTCCGGCCCCGCCAGTTCGTGCATCCCGTTGGCCACCAGTATCTGTACGGACTGGCTGCTCAGGCCGCAGTCAAGCAGGAATTCCGTCAGCACCGGGAGATAGCTCTTCACCCCCGCCACCCTTGTCCTGTCCGGCACTATCACCAGCACGCGCCTCGCTCCGCTCAACAGCTCGTCCAGCGGGCGGCCGACGGGCCTGGTCAGGGCGCCGCGCACGGCGCCGGCCGAGTCGACCAGGGCCGGCGAGTAGTCCGGCACGAAAACCCGCGCCTTCATGCGCTCAGGCAACCGCACTCTCACCTTTCCGCCGCCCAGCGCCAGCTCGAAGTCCTGGCTCATGTGTTCGCGTCTCCTTCCCTCACGCCTTCCAGCCGTTCCCTCAACACACTTTCGGCCAGCGTGGGGCTGGCCTGCCCCGCGGTCTTCTCCATTATCCGGCCCATCAGGAAACCGAAGAGCTTCTTTTTCCCGCGGGCGTAGTCCGCGACCGACTTCGGATTCTCCGACAGCACTGCGTCCACTATTGTACGCATTTCCCGGACGTCGGTCACCTGTCTCAAGCCCATCCTGGACACGGCATCGTCGGCCGTCTCACCCGTGCCCGCCATCCGGGCGAACACGTCCTTGGCCATCTTACCGCTGATTCGGCCGCTGCGCACGAGCGTCAGAAGGTCCGCGAGGTTCGCCGCGGTCACGGGGAACTCGTCCGTCGCCCCCTCCTTCGCCGTCCGGAGCACTTCGGTCATTATCCAGTTGGACGCGGACTTCGGTTCGCCGGTCAGGCGGGCGACCTCCTCGAAGTAATCGGCCAGCGCCCGCCGGCCGCACAGCACGGCCGCGTCGTACGGCGGCAGTCCCAACGACTCCACGAAGCGGCTCTCCCTCGCCTCGGGCAGCTCGGGGAGACGCGATTTCACGTCGTCTATCCAGTCCCCTTTCAACTCCAGCCGCAGCAAGTCCGGTTCGGGAAAATACCGGTAGTCGTGCGCCTCCTCCTTCGAGCGCATGGACACCGCCCGGTCCCGGCCGGCGTCCCACATCAGAGTCTCGTTAAGGACAGCAGTCCCGCCCGCGAGAAGGCCGGCCTGTCTCTCGATTTCGTACTCAAGAGCCCGTTCCACGTTCCTGAACGAGTTGAGGTTCTTTATCTCGGTCTTGCTGCCCAACGCGCGTTCTCCGACTCGCCTGAGCGACACGTTGACGTCGCAGCGGAGGCCGCCCTCCTCCATGTTCCCGCTGCTGGCCCCGGTGTACTCGAGGATCTGCTTGAGTGCCTTCAGAAGGGCGTGCGCCTCGGAAGGGGAACGCAGCTCCGGCTCTGTGACAATCTCTATGAGCGGCACGCCGCAGCGGTTGAAGTCCACGAGAGTGCGCCTTCCGCCCGCGTCGTCAAGGTGAACGCTCTTGCCCGCGTCCTCCTCGAGGTGGACTCGTGTGACCCTCACTCGGCGCCGCTTCCCCCCGTCCGACACATACAGGTGGCCCCCGGAGCACAGGGGCCGGTCGAACTGCGAGATCTGGTAGTTCTTGGGCAGGTCCGGGTAGAAATAGTTCTTTCTCGCGAAGACGCTGGACGTGTTCGTGTGTGCGTGCAGGGCCTCTCCCACCAACACGGCCAGCTCCACCGCCCTCCTGTTCAGCACCGGGAGCGCTCCGGGCAGCCCCAGGCAGACCGGACAAACCTGAGTGTTGGGCTCCGCCCCAAACCCGGTGCCGCATCCGCAGAAGAGCTTGCTCCTGGTCAGAAGCTGCGCGTGTATCTCCAGGCCGATTACGGACTCAAACCCCTTCACGCCCCACCT
Source organism: Candidatus Eiseniibacteriota bacterium (assembly GCA_016928935.1). Taxonomy (GTDB): domain Bacteria; phylum Eisenbacteria; class RBG-16-71-46; order JAFGJU01; family JAFGJU01; genus JAFGJU01. Next base: position 57,997 of record JAFGJU010000007.1, read on the forward strand.
CTCCCGCTCTCCAGGAGACCCTTCAGGCCCGCGGGCGTCCGCGCCTCCAGCGCCACAACCTGCTCGAAGAGTCGCGCCGCCTCGAGAAGCGTTTGGTCCTCGAACGCGCGCCCGATGAGCTGTAGCCCGATGGGCAGACCGCTGCGTGAGTACCCCGACGGCAGCGACACCGCCGGAAGACCCGCCAGGTTGACTCCCACCGTGAACACGTCGGAGAGGTACATCGCGAGCGGGTCGTGCAGCTTCTCCCCCAGCCTGAACGCGGCAGTGGGTGACGTCGGCATCAGCACCAAGTCGACTCTCCGAAGAACCTCTTCGTAGTCCCGTTTGATGAGCGTCCGCGCCTTCTGCGCCCGCAAGTAGTAAGCCTCGTAGTATCCTGCGCTCAGCGCGTAGGTCCCCAGCATGACTCGTCTCTTGACTTCCGTGCCCAGGCCCGCCGTCCTCGTGCGCACGTACATTTCCCAGAGGTCGTCAGTGCCGCCTTCGCGCTCCCCGTACCTGACGCCGTCGTACCTCGCCAGGTTGGACGACGCCTCCGCGTCGGCCACGAGGTAGTACGCGGCGATGGAGTACTCCGCGTGCGGCAGGTCAATCTCCTCGAACGCCCATCGCTCCTTCTCCAGCTTGGAGACGACGGCCCGGGTCACGTCCGACACGTCGGGGTCCAGCCCTTCGGAAAAAAAGCCCCAGGGCACCCCCACCCTCAACACACCCGACTTACCCACTTCGCCCGTCTGCCGCGCTCTGACCTGGCCCCTCCGCGCGCTCGTGGAATCCCACGCGTCCCAGCCGGAGACCGCCTCCAGGACTGCTGCGGTGTCTTCGACGGTCCTCGCTATCACGCCTATCTGGTCGAGTGACGAAGCGAACGCAACGAGCCCACGCCTCGACACCACGCCGTACGTCGGCTTGTATCCCACAAGCCCGCACAGGGCGGCCGGCTGTCTGACCGAACCCCCTGTGTCGGTCCCGAGCGCGGCCGCGGCCATGCCCGCGGCCACCGCAGCCGCGGAACCCCCGCTCGAGCCGCCCGGCACGCGCTCCAGGTCCCACGGGTTTCTCGTCGGTCCGAAGAATGAGTTCTCGGTCGAAGAGCCCATTCCGAACTCGTCCAGGTTCGTCTTTCCGATGAGAAGGCATCCTCTGTCCCTGAGCCGGCTCACGGCCGTGGCGTCGTACGGCGGGACGTAGTTCCTGAGGATCCGCGAACCGCAGGTTGTGCGCAAACCCTTCGTGCAGATGTTGTCCTTGACCGCAATCGGTATACAGTTGAGCGGCGCCGCGACCCCCGGCGGGCCTCCGGACTGCCGCCCCCTGTCTCGCGCCAGCCTCTCGCACTCGGCCTCGTTCACCGTCACGTACGCCCGCAGCGTCGGGTCGCAAACTCGTATGCGCGACAGGTGGGCCTCCACGAGCTCGGCCGGACTCACCTTCCGCCGCGCCACGGCCGACCCCATCTCGCGCAGGCTCAATTCGCAGATTCCCATCACAGGACTCCAGGCACTTTGAAGTGTCCATTCTCTTCGTCGGGAGCTCCGGCCAGCGCGTCCTCACGAGCGAGCGTGTCCTCACCAGGCACGTCCTCTCTGAGCGGAGTGCTCCCGGCCAGGCCGTACAGCGTGGGCTCCACCTCGGTCACGTCCAGCTCCCGCAGCTTCTCCACGTATTCGAGTATTCTGCCCAGCTCGCCTCTCAGAGTCTCGAGCTCATCCGGGCTGAATTCCAGTCTGCACAGCCTTGCCGCGTGCTCCACGTCCGACCTGGTTACAGACATCCTATGCCCCCTTGAGCTGGACGTATCGCGCCATTATCTTTCTGACCACGTTTCCCGGAAACTGGACAGTCAGCTTGGCCCTCTGGCCCCTGCCCTCCTGCTCCACCACCCGCCCCCAACCAAACTCCCCGTGCAACACCTCTCTGCCCACCAGCCTCCCGCCTTCCGCCGGTTCCCACACCCGGGCCGTGGAGAGGAGTGCCTCCGGTATTTCGTTCACGAACCTGGAGACCCCCGCTCCTCCGAAACTGTCGAACCTCCGCCGGCTGGCGGCCGCAGTCAGCACCACTCTCTTGCGCGCCCGCGTCAGGGCCACGTAGAAGAGCCTTCTTTCCTCCTCTATCTCCTCGTCGCTGTCCATTGACGCGCAGTGAGGGAACAGTCCCTCCTCCAGGCCCGTGATGAACACGCAGTCGAATTCCAGCCCCTTCGCGTTGTGCGCCGTCATGAGCGTGACCCTGTCCTCCTCCGGGTGCCACGCGTCTATCTGCGAGATGAGCGATATGTCGCTCAGGAAAAGGGTCACCGGGGAGGGCTCCGGTTCGTCTGTCGCCCCGCGCTCCAACGCGCCGCGGGTTCCGTCCGCAAGCTCCTCGTCGAACTGCCTGGCCGACGCGATCAGCTCCAACACGTTCTCCAGTCTGTCCTCGAAGCTGCTCGCCTCTCTCTCCAGGTACTCCCTGTACCCCACTGCCTTGACCACCGCCTCCACAAGCTCCGCCACGCTTTCCGGCCTCTCGCCGCTCAATCTCCGGATGAAGGCCGCGAAGTCGGCCATGGACGCTCTCGTGGCCGCCGGCAAGCCCATGTCTTCGGCCGAGTGCTCCAGGGCCTCGAACATCGTTACACCCCGCTCGCGCGCCAGCTCCTCAAGTCTCTCCAGCGCTGTCCGGCCTATCCTTCTCGGCGGCACGTTCAGCACCCGCCTCAGGCTCACCTCGTCGTTCGGGTTCACGCAGAGCCGGAGATACGCCAACACGTCCTTGACCTCCCTCCGCTCGTAGAACGACACCGCTCCCACTATCTGGTAGTTTATGCGGGCGTTACGCAGCGCAATCTCCAGCGACCTGGACTGGGCGTTGGTCCTGTACAGGACCGCCATCCGTGAGAGCGGAGTCCCCCTTTGCACCTGCTCGGCCGCGATCTCCTCGGCGACGCTCTCCGCCTCTTCTTCCTCTCCGGGGAGCAGATGAAGGGTGAGCCTCTCCCCGTATTCGTTCTCAGTAGTCAACGTCTTTCCTTTGCGGCCCCTGTTGTGTTTGATGACGCTGTTTGCCGCGTCCAGTATCAGTCCCGTGGACCTGTAATTCTGCTCCAGCCTTATGACCCTCGTCTCGGGAAAACTGGATTCGAACTCCAGTATGTTCCTGATGTCCGCGCCCCTCCAGCCGTAGATTGACTGGTCGTCGTCTCCCACCACGCACAGGTTTCTCCGGTCTCGGCACAGCTCCGCCAGGATCCTGTACTGCGCATGGTTGGTGTCCTGGTATTCGTCCACCAGGACGTGCCTGAAGCGCTCGGAATAGTGCCTGCGCGAGTCATCCGAGCCCGACAGCAGCAGAACCGTGTTGACCAGCAGGTCGTCGAAGTCCATGGCGTTGTTCTTGAGCAGGGCCGCCTGGTACGCCTCGTAGACCCTGGCCACGGTCTTGTCGTAGTGCGTCATGGACAGCCGCTTCATCTCGTCCGCGCCGACGAGCTCCGACTTGAGCCGGCTTATCCGCTCCAGCACGCGTGCCGGCGGGAATTCGCGGTCGGAAACCTCCATGTCCCTCATCAGGCGCTTGACAAGGCTTCTCTGGTCGTCCTCGTCGTAGATGACAAAGTCGCGGCCTCTGCCCTCGGGGTCGCCGCGCTGTCTCAGCATTCTGGCGCAGACTGAATGGAACGTGCCGACCCACATACCGGCCACGCCGGCGCCGACCAAAGACTCTATCCTCCACCGCATCTCGCCCGCTGCCTTACGCGTGAAGGTTATCGCGAGTATCTGGTGGGGTGCCACGCCGCACTCGCGCACGAGGAAGGCCACTCGGTGGGCGATGACGCGCGTCTTCCCGCTGCCCGCGCCGGCCAGCACCAGCAGCGGGCCCGTCACGTGGGAGACGGCCTCCCGCTGCTGCGGATTGAGCTCGTCGTGCATCTATCAGAATTCTCCGCCGAAGGAGACGTGCGCCCGATACCCGGACACCTCCTGGAAGTCGGTACGCCAGGCGAAGTCCAGCTTCACGAGTATGAAAGAAATGCCCGTCCTGATTCCCGTCCCGAAAGACGCGCCGCCGTATTGGCCGTCTATGTGCAGGCCGCCGGCCCTGGAGAACGGCCTGAAAGTCTCGTCGTCGCTCCACGCCAGTCCCACGTCCGCGAACAAAACGCCCCCCACGTTGCGCACCCCGATGGGAAGAGGCCACACCAGCCCGAGCCGGTCTATGAACGGGAACCTGAATTCCGAGTTCAGGAACGCGACCCTGGTGCCGACGAACTCAAAGTCTTCGTACCCCCTAAGGGTGTACGCCCCGCCCACGAAAAAGCTCTGCGCGTCCCGTCCCTCGCTCATCGCTCCCACCAGCCGGAAGGCGAAAGAGTATCCCGGCGACACCCGGAAATACTTCCGCATGTCGGCCCACACCGTCTGGAACCTCATGCTCTCCCGGGAGACCTTGAGGGCGGTGGAGTAGGACAGCGCCCACCTGGAACCCGACACGGGCCCGAACATGCCCCATTGGACGGTGTCCCCCACGAACGTGATGCCCGGCGAGAACATGCGCCTGGTCTGGGTGGAAACCGACTCCAGCGTGAGGTAGCCCCCAGAGGTGGTGTCGTACTCGAAGAACTCCCTGTCCACCGAGAGATGAGTCAGGTCCAAGTCCACCCTGTTGAACCTGCCGAAGGGATAGCTGGCCAGGAGCATGAACCCGTAGTTCCGGTCGGAGAAGTACTTCTCCTCCGAGAACTCCTCCCCCAGCGCCGTCGTCCGGGAATAGTAGTAGCTCTTGTAGTGAAAAGCGCCCACACCCAGGTCCAGCCGCCTCGGCAGGTAGTAGTATATTCCCACCAAGTCCGTCTCCTCAAAGGAGGAGAAAAAGTCAGTCGCCACGTAGATCCTGTGGTTGCCCAGGAAGTCGCTCAAGGAAAGCTGGGTGCTTCCGCCGAAGCCGTAGGCCGAGCTGTACTCGAACCCTCCGGTCACCCAGTCGGGAGAAAACCTGATGCTGTAGTCCCTGGCCTGCGCCAGCGCTGTCGCGCTGCTCCACGGCACTCCCGGCGTCGAGTCCGTGGCCGCCAGCGTGTCCAATCCGAGCGGAAGCAGCGCCGGCCCGCCGGCCGGCAGAAGCCCCAACCCCGCCTCTGAGCTGTCCCGGTCCGCGCCCGCCTCCGTCGGCCACGGCGCGCTCACGTCGGGCCCTCCGAACATCTCCGCCACTCGGAGGCTCTCCGGCTCCGCCGCGTACGGCCGGATGCGACCCTCACGCTTTAGGTCTTCCATGACTGCCTTGAGCCCCATCGGCTCCTTGGACACGTACACGTCGTAGCCCGCCTCGGAGAAGCCGTAGAACGCCAGCCGGTCCCCGGCCGACCAGTGCGGGGAGAACACCCCTCCCAGGACGTCGGTCAGCTGCAACACCGTGGAGTCGCGCAGGTCAAACACGTACAGGTTGCTGGTGCGGTCCGGGCTGGACGAGAAAACGATGCTGCCGCCGTCGGGCGACCACGAGGGGCTCCTGTCGCTCCCACCCGTGTCCACGACCTTGCGGATTTCCCGGGTGACCGGGTCGATCACGTGAATCGAATAGACCCCGATTCCGGTCCGGGAGGCGTCCACCCCCAGCGAAAACGGCTCTCTTCTGTCCGACGAGAACGCGATCAACCGGCCGTCCCTTGACCACGATGCCTCAACGTCGTCGTAGCGGTCGCAGGTCAGCCGCTCGAGCCGGCCGCTGTCCACGTCGAGCAGGTAAAGGTCGGACAAACCGTCCTTGAGGCCGGTCAGCGCGATTCGTTTTCCGTCAGGCGACCAGCTCGGGAAAGAAATAGTCTTCAGGTCCGGCCTGAACTTCTTCTTCACCCGTCCCGAGCCCGAGTCAATCAGGTACAGCACGTCCCCCTTCCCGCTCTTGGCCACGAACGCGATTCTCCGCTCGTCCGGCGACCACGTCACTGAAGACCTGAAAAGCGGAATCACCTCGAACTGCATGGACTTCTCGCCCCTCACCAAACGGCGCATAACCTTGCCGTCAATCGCGGAGGCCACCACAACGTCCATGTATCCGTACCTGTCCGTGAGGTACGCCAGCTTGTCGCCCTTCGGGGACACGGCCGGGCTGATGTTCATGAAGGAGCCGTCCTTGCCGTGGTCGGTTATGCGGCGGCCGAACTTCTCGGCGGCTTCCCGATTGGCCACCTCGGGCCAGTATTCCTTCCTGACCGCCTCCATCCAGGCCTCGCTGAACTTCTCGGTATCGGTGCCCAGGGCTCTCTCGAAGGCGTGGTCTATGTTCTTGTTTATCCTCAGATTCTTGAGTATCTCCTTCAGCTTCTCCGGGCCGTGACGCTGAACAAGAAAGCCGATGGCCGACTGGCCCATCTTGTAAGTCAGGTAGCTCTCCCCCAGGCGGTCCAGGCTCACGGCGTAGCCGGACACCGCGGCGTCCCTAACCACCATCTCCAGCGTCTCGTCCCAGCCGAGCGACTCGTATTCGGCCAGCCCCTCATTGAACCACAGCGGTATCTGGTAGAGGTACTGGGCGCTCAGAATCGAGTTGAACACTCCGCCGAACATCATGTCGAACACGTAGGCGTGCACCAGCTCATGCACCACGACGTGCCTCAGGTCCTCGTAGGAGCCCGTGAACGGGACGACCACTCGATTCTTGAACAGCTCGGTGAACCCGCCTACTCCCTCTTCCAGAAGCTCCGTCACGACGTTGGTCTGCTGGAAATCGTACTGGGAGCCGTAGACGATTATCGGGACCTTCTTCTGAAGCCTGTGCCCGAGGTCCGCCGTCAGCTTTACCGCGGCCTGCTCCGCCAGGTCCAGCACTACTGCGGCCAGACTGTCGCCCCCGGAGTAGAAGTAGACGTCGAAATTCTGGGACGACGCCACTCGCCAGTCAAACTGCCTGTACTGGACCTTGTTCTTGCCGAAGGTCTGCGCCGTTGCCTGAGTCCCGTGGAAGAGACCCGTCGCCAGCGCGGCCGCAAATAAAGTCACGATTGCCCGATGCCTTTTCCTAAACAACTCGTTCCTCCTCAGGGCATTCTCGGCTCCGAGACCGGAAACCTCCGGAGAACGGCGAGACGACACCCGTCAGTACTCGTACTTGAGCCTCAAGTCCAGCGTGTACTCGTCTCTGTCCTTCCCCGTCAGTCTGTCTTTGCTTGTCACGCCACCCCTTAAGAAAAGCAGTTCGCTCAGCCTGTATTCTATCGAAACGTCTCTCTCGGATGACCTTACCAATCCCTGGGAGTACCGCAGGTAGAGCTCGGGCGTCACGTACTTGCCCAGACCCCATCTGAGCTCGTTCAGAGAACTCCCACCTTCCAGACTACCACCAAGCTCAATGGAGTCAACCCACTTCAACTCCCTCGCCAGCCTCCTCTCCACCTGCCGCAGGAAGTAATTGCCCACCGATCCTGTGACTCCTGGCACGATGCCGGTCTCGGAAGTCTCACTGGGGGACGCGTCCACGTACTTGCCGAGGGTCAGCAGCCGCAGCACCTCCGCCTGCGTGAGGTTCTCGTCCTCGCACGTGAACCGGATGTTCGGCTCGCTCAGCTTTCCGGTCAGCGTCAGGAGTATCTCACGACCGGACGCGCTGGTTTGAGCTTCTATGTTCAATTCCGGGTCGATCCGGCCGACGTCCTTGAACTCCAGGCTGCCGGACACTATCCTGAACTCGTTGTCGAAGACGTAGTACTTGCCCCGCAGGATCCTCAGAGTGCCCAACAGGACCATCCCGCCCGTGTCTTTTTTCGCCGTCAGGGACCCGGCAAGCTCTATCTCGGCGTCGATGTTCTTCAGCCAGACGTTGTTCGGCACCTCAAGCTCTACGTCGCACAGCCACCTGGATGCTCCCCCTCCTCCGACTCCGCTCGTGAACTCGCGGGCTATGACGCCCTGTCTCACGTCGATTCTACCCGTTATCAGGGGCCACGTTCCGGAGCCGGCCACTTCGACCGAGGAGATCACGAGGTCGCAGTCAAACTTCATGGCCATGTCGTCGGGGTCACCAGCGGTGACCTTCTTGCCCTTGACCGCGAACCTGTACTCACCCCGTCTTGGCTGGCCGATGTGAATGCGGCCGTTTCCTTCCAGACGCCCTTCCTGCCCCTGCGTGGCGGAGAACCTGACCAGCTCCAGGACCTTCTCGTCCAGCGTGACCTCCGCCTCCAGGTGCTCGAACACCTCCTCCCTTCCGGCCGGCCTGAGGGTCGCTCCGGACACGCTGAAGGCGCCCTCCATTTCCGGATCCTTGACTCGCCCGGACATCCGCACGGAACCCCGAATCATCCCCGACGAAGAGGCGATCTGCTTTATGAACAACGAGGCCACCGCGAAATCGCTCTCCGCAAGCTGTACGTCCAGGTCCAGCGGGCCGTCCGGAATCATCACTCTTCCCCTACACAGGTCCACGTCCAGCGGAAAAGACCCCCGCATGCTTCCCCTTGCATTTCTCTCGGTGACTTCCAGCCGCGACACGGTGCAGACGCCGCCCGACAGCGACGCCTCGGCTCCCACCCCGGAAACCTCATACCCATCTATCCTCACGTCCGTTCCCGAGACCGCCAGTTTGACACTGGGCTCCTCGAGCCGGCCCTCCACGCGGAGCGACGCGCTCACGCGGCCGCCGAGAGAATCCAGCGTCTCGTGCCAATCCGCCAGGGAGGACATGTCCAGGTCGTGCACTTCCGCAACGAGGTCCGCCGAGGCTCCCGAGGGCAGCGACCGCCTGGCGGAAAGCGTGTCCGCTAGCCCCGGAAGGCCGCACGGCAGAGACACCCTGCCCGACACTTCCACCGTCCCGCCCGCCTTGAGCAGCTTGAGCTTCCTTATATCGACCTCTCTCTCGTCCGCGACGGCGGACAAGGACAGCCCGTCGAATCTCCTGCCCGAGATGGATGCGTCTTTCCAGTCGAGCTCCGCCTCAAGCCGCGTAGAACCTCCGTCTCGCTCCGCCTCCAGGCGGCCCTTCAATTTCCCCGCCACGGGCAGGAACCTGCCCGCCACGGCGGACAGGTCCGTGACGTCGGCCTCCAGCGTTCCGACGGACTTCTCGGCCCGGGGCTCAATAGACCCGTCGAGAGACAGAGTCCCGTGCTGCGACGCCAGCTTGAGCCCCGACACGCGCAACGTGCCGTGTTCCCAGTCCAGTCTGAACGACCGGGGAGCCGTCCATCGAGTCCTGCCGGCGGCCAGCGTGAGCCCGGTCACGCCCGCATGCACTCCATCGCGGTTCACCTCGACCGAGGCGTCCGCGGACAACGAAGTGTCCGCTCTCAGGGCGCTCAGGCTGGCCATGATCAGCGTCTCGCCGGGCCCGGTCGGCTGAACACCCAGGAGCTCGAGGCCCGGTGGCTGTGCCGCCGACTCCGCTCCTCCTTTGAGAAGCACGGCCCTGGCTCCCACGGAGTCCACGGACGAGCCGAACAGCGTCGCCGGCGCGAAGCTGGCGCTCGTCCCGAGGCACACCACCGGCCACACCTGGCCTTTGACCACCGCAGCCTTCATCAGTCCGCTCACCGTGCTGGGCGACGTGCCGTCCACGGCACCGTAAGCGGAGGCGTCAAGGAGCAGCTTCCGGCTGTCGCCCTCAAGCCTTCCGTTCACCCTCAGGTCTCCGGTGAGACCGAACCGGTCCCTGACCCACGAGAACTCATCCAGCTCCTTAACAGTCCCGTCGAAGTCGAACTCCTTGGCGCCCTCTGGGCTCATCCGTCCGCTGACGGTCGCGCTGTACCCTGCCCCCTGTATCTCCACCCCCGGGACCACGAGCCCGCCCTGGCCGTCGAACTCGCCGATTAGGTCCGCGCGCAGGAACGAGAACCCGGCGTAGTCACCGCCGTCCAGGATTACCTCAAAAGTGCCCTGCCGGCCGGACGACGTGAGTGACTTCCCCGCGAACCTGAACGCTCCGTCCAGCGACCCGTGGGGGATCTCCTCCTGTCCGAGCAACTCCGGCCAGTCCCCAGGGTCGAACACCCGGAAGTCCACAGCGCACTCCTGGCGCGAGTCAGGCATCGCGTCGAACGTGCCCTCCAGCACACTCCCGTTCGACAGAAGTCTGAACCCGGCGTGCCACCTCTTGTGTCCCAGCTCCGCGGAGGCCTCAAGTGATTCCACCGGGTGGTTCCCGTACGCGCCCGCCAGGTCGCACTCGAGGGCCGTCGGCCCGTAGCCCTTCCGCGTCACACTCGCCCTGCCCGAGAGCTCTCCCCCGTCAGGCAGGAAAGAAAGCTGCTGGAACCTTCTCATCTCCCCGAGCGACAGCCTCTCGACCAGAAAGTCGAGGTCGATTACCTTCTCGCCGCCGAACGCATAAAGGCCGCGCACTGAGAAGGACGACGACGGCGTGGTCACACTCAAGCTGTCCGAGCCCACACTACTGCCTCTGAAGAAGAGGTCGCCGCTCAACTTCTCTGCGGTGTGGCCCCACGGCAGGACTGAGAAGCTCGTCGTCGTGCCCTTCAGGCCGATGACTCCGCTCGTGTCACGCTCGAACGAAGTCTCGAGGTCGATGTCCGAGAACAACAGGTCGTCCTTCCGCCTGTGGACTTTGAAGAACCCCCCTCTCACGATGAGCCGGTCTATGCCTATCTTGAAACCGGGTCCGACTCGCGGACCCTTCTTCTTCTTGAAGTGCGGCCAGAGACGTCGCCCCGATGAGCCTCTCTCCGCCGACACGACCGGGCGCTCCACGTCCACGACGTCCACTTCAACGGCATGCCTGGATATCTTCGACACGCTGAAGTCCACCTTGATTGCCTGCACGGTCACGAAGGTCTTCCATGCGTTGCCGTCTCTGACGAGCAGGCTCACGTCGTGGAGCTTGAGTGCTCCCAGAGGATTCCCGGACACGTTGCCGATTTCTATTCTGGTGGAGTCGTTGTCTATGAGATTATTCTGCAGGAGCTGTTCCAGCCTCGCGGCAAGCGCGGGCCTTCGAGTCTGCCACACGACCACTGCGGCCGCCAGCGCCACCACGACCAGTAGTGCCAGCGAGATGAACGCTATCCTGAGACCCTTTCGAATCATGTCCTGCAGTAACCTCAGAAGGCCTGACCCAGGCTGAAGTGGAACTGCCCCCTGTCGCCTTCGTCGTACGGCGACAGCTTGAGCTTTCGGCCGTAGTCAACTCTGATGGGACCCACTGGAGTCCTCAGTCTCAGCCCCCCGCCGTAGGAGTACCTGTAGTCGGCGTCACCGGCCGTGGCGCCCCGAAGCGAAAACTGGCCGGTCTTTATGTCCGACGGATTCGCCCACACGTTGCCCCCGTCGAAGAAGACCGCTCCCGACAATCGCCAGAAGAGAGGGAACCTCACCTCCACGTTGCTCAGAATGAGAAACCTGCCTCCGGCTATGTTGCCGGAGGAGTCTCTCGGGCCTATTTCGTCGTCCTCCAGGTACCCGCGCACGCTCATGGCCCCACCCGTCCTGAAACGCTCCTCGAACGGAACCCTTTCGAGGGGGCTCACGCCGAAGGTCCTGCCGAAAGGCTCCTCGTACCCGACCTTGAACCGTGCTGCCACGACCGCCGATCCCGCAGGCGTGTACCAGCTGGACGAGAAGGAGAGCTTGTGGAAGCTGTAGTTGCCCCCCAGTGCGCCGCCCGCGACTTTCCACGACGACTCCTGGTAAGACCCCCTGCCGGGGTCGAATATGTCGTCCCTGAGGTCGCGCGTTCCGGAGAGGTAAAGGCTCCTTGTGACGTATTCGTCTCTTATGGCAGTGGGGTCGGTCGTGTTCACCCATCTGTTGTCGTAGCTCAGGTACACCTTGGAGAACGACGACAGGTCTCGCTTTGCGGTGAAGGTGACGCCGTCGAAGTCCTGCGAAAACGCGGCCTCCTTCTTGTATTCGTGGTAGGCCACCAACTGTCCCGCAGTCCGCGTGCCGAAGAGCCACGGCTCCACGAACCCCACTTCCAGCCGCGACTGGTCCAGCACCGCCTCGCCCTCGGCGAGCCACCTCCTGCCGAAGGCCACTTCGGCGGAGCTGACAAGCCGCCTGCCCATCCCGCCGACGTTCCGGTGACCCCATTCCCCGAACACCTTGAGCTGGTCACTCGAGCCGTAGCCGATGCCGGTCCCGACCCAAGACATCTTCCGCTCCTTCACTCGCACGACCAAGTCGACGACGGGCACGACGCTGTCCGCGTTCACCGGCGAGAGGTCCACGTCCGAGAAAAGCCCGCTATCGAATATGCGCTGCTGGGTCTCTACAAGCTGCGAACGCTTGAGTACGTCGCCCTGCTTGAAGGTGACCTCCCTTCTCACCAGGCGCTCGGCGACAGTCTTGTTGCCCTGGACGGAGACGCCGCCGGCCACGGCCTGGATTCCCTCGCTCACCACGTAATTGGCGTCAGCCAGGTCCCCGTCGAACACGGCGTTGTCCGACACCGTGGCATAGAAGTAGCCCGCCTCGGCGTATTTCTCCAAGATGGACTGCCTGTCTTCCTCCACCGCCACCGGGCTGAAAGGCCCTCCGGGCTGGAGCTTCAGTCCCTTCGCCAGACGGGCCTCCTGCAGCGCGGCCTCTCCGTCTATGCTGACCGACCTCACCACGACCATCGGTCCCTCCACGAATTCCAGATGGATGCTGACGGAGTTGCCTCTCGACGACCTCTCGACCCGCTCCGACAGGAGCTTGGCCTTCAGGTAGCCGTGCCTTCTGTACATACCCAGGATGGATTCGATGTCCGCGCTGAGGAAATCCTTCCGATAGACACTCTTCCTGAACGGCCTCAGGTAGGAGCGCTCCTTCGTCCTCATCACCTTCTTCAGGGTTCCGTCGGAGAACACCCGATTGCCGTCGATCTCTATGGAAGAAACGGAGGGCGGCTTGAAGGCGTCCTGGCAGAGCGACGTCCCCGGCGACGCAACGAGAAGCGAGGAAAGCGCGAGCGCGACTAGGCCTCTACTCAGTTTTGACCGCCCCTGCTGTGTCGGGTTCACCAGGGCTTCCACCTTTCACTTCGACCGATTTGCCCAGTGTCGCCCTTCCTCTCTGGACGATTCTGGCGAAGTCGACCCAGAAGGAAAAAAGAATCAGGGTGCCCACGATCGCGAGTCCGATCCGTTGGAGCACCAGCTGCTTTGACATGCTCAGGGCCTTTCCTCTCAACCCCTCGACCAGACAGAACATCACGTGGCCCCCGTCCATTATCGGAATCGGCAGCAGGTTCACGACGACGAGGGCGATGCTCACGAACGCTACAAAATACAGAAGATTCCCAAGCCCTCTCCGCGCCTGGTCCCCGGACATCTGCACAATTGTCACCGGCCCGGCGATGCTGCGCCTGATCTGGCTCGGCCTCAAGACCAGCCTGAAGAGGCCGGCGTATGCCTGCCCGACCATCTCCACTGTACTGGAGGCGCCCAGCGCGAGCACCTTGACCCCGGCGGCTCGCACGGTGCCGTAAGCGGTGGCCCTGGGAGAGATGCCTATGAAACCGATCTCGCCCAGACCCTCCACCTCTTGTTTGACGGGGGTGACGGTCTGCTCGAACCTTGCGTCGTCCCTCTGTATGACCAGCGCGACCTCCCTGTCAGGGCGCCTGTGTATCATCTCCGCCAGCTGCTCCCACGTCTGCACCTCAACGCCGTCCACGGATACTATCCTGTCTCCGGGCTTCAGACCCCTTTCGTAACCAGGGAGGCCCGCCGTCACCGACCCTACAACAGGAGGGCTCGACACGGGGGTAAGGTCCTTCAGGACAGCGGCTCTGTCCGCAAGTCTGACTGTCACGTCGAGCCGGCCTCGGGCTCCCTCCACAAGAACACTGGCGGTCAAATCGGCCTTGCTTGCCATCAGCTTGTCCATGAACTCAGTCCAGCTCTTGACGTCTGTCCCGTCCACCTTCAGCACCCTGTCCCCCTCGGAGAAGCCGTACTGCGCGGCCAGCGAGCCGGGCTGAACTTTACCCACCACGCTCTCAAAATCGATGTACCTTATGCCCACGACGTACATCAGCGAGCACGCCACGAAAGCGAAGACCAGGTTCATGGCGGGCCCCGCCAGTGCTATCACCATGCGCGCCCACCACGGCTTGGCCAGGAACTCGTCGGGGGCGCCGGTGCTCTCCCCAGACTCCGGGTTCTCCCCGGCCATCTTGACGTACCCGCCCATCGGAAAGGCCGCGATGACGTAGTCCGTCCCCCGTCGCTTGAAGCCGACCAACCGCGGTCCGAACCCCAGAGAGAACTTGAGGACCCGCACGCCGAGAGCCTTGGCGGCCGTGAAGTGCCCCAGCTCGTGCACGAATACCAGAACCCCCAAGACAATGATGCCCATGATGAGAGTGTACATTCATTACCCCTTGTTGTTTAACGCAACAAACCGTTTGCCCTTAAGCCTTACTTTAAGCCCCGAGCGCGGCGCAGTCAAGGACTCAGGGAGGGCTGGTTCCGGGGTGGGAAAAGACGCGTTGTGGTCCGTGAGAAACACGCCATGTTGTGGTCAGCGGGGAAGGACGCCATTTTGTGATCGGCGCGGAAAGAGGGCATGTTGTGGTCGGCGGGGGAAGGACACCTTCTGCGGCGGACAGGAGTCCTAGGCCCGCCCGGGCGGCTGGCCTTTCCGCAAGGGCCCGCAGCGCCGGTCTTCGCTCACTGGCTTGCTCACTGACCCCTATTGACGAGGAGGGGCCGGCGACACGCCGACCCCTCCGTCAAACATTCCACTGGAACTATGCCGGGACTCACTGCGTCAACACGATCTTCACGGACTCCTCACGCCCTCCGAAGGTGAGCCGAACAAGATACACTCCGGACACAAGCGGCGCTCCGCTCACTCCCATGCCATTCCAACTCGACACGTGCGGCTCCGCAACTTGAGAAGGAAACCGTCCGAGGAATTGGAGACACCCAGAAGTGCTATCGGAGCAGAGTCGTCAGTCCGCCCCTGTCGGGCGGTCCGCTGAAGCCCGTCGCCGGAGTTCCCGTAGTACAGGGTCACGCGGCCTTCGTCAGTCTCACCGTTGTCGAGAGATGGGAGCCGACCACGTCAGAGCAGGCGTCGCCGTTCACGTCCGGCAGGTCTCCCCTGCTTGACCCGCGGCCGCAGTTTGGATATCATCCGGCGCATGGGGCAAATCGCTGACCGGCCGCCCCTCGAGCAGGAGTCGGCTCCTTGCGTCGGCTTACTCCGGACAGCGGGAAGGAGAGAGCTCATCCGGTGGTTCATGGTCGCCTCAGTAATCCTGTTGGTCTGTCTTGCGACCCCGGACGCCTCCGCCGGCCGAATTTTCGGCGACATCAAGATGGACGGGAAGCCGGTGCCGGCCGGGCTCAAGGTGACGATCGCCCTGGCGGCGCCCGCCGACCACAGGGAGTTTTCTCCAGTGCACAGTGACCATTCTCAGGCTCAGGTGATACCGGTCGTCTCGCGACCCGGTGTCAAGAGCAGCTCCCTGCGGCAGCCCGTCGACGGTCGTGGGGCGACGTGACAGTCTGTGCGTCAGGAGCTCGGGGAGGACTTGATGGGACTCTTGGGCACCCCTTCGGTGCTGCTCGCGTACATAGACCTCGGTACCGGCAGCTACCTATTGCAGTTGGCAGTGGCTGCCTTACTGGGAAGCCTGTTTGCGGTTAAGGCGTCCTGGCCAAAGGCGAGGGCGTTTTTCAGAAGACTGTTCTTGAGAGACCGTCACTGACCGCAGAGCAGGTATGATGAGCGACATCGACATTCAGGGCTCCTTCAGGGATCCGAGCGGCTTCCTTTTCCGTCAAGACGGAATCCTCTACAGGCAGGTCAACGCCGGCTACAAGGAACATTACGACGCTCTGCTCGGTTCCGGCCTGTACGAGACACTGGTGCGCGACGGGCTCCTGGTCAGCCACGGAGAGGCCGAAATCGGCCTCTCCAGGTCCGAGGACGCATACAAAGTCATCAGGCCCGACCACATCCGTTTCATCTCGTATCCGTACGAATGGTGCTTCAGTCAGCTCAAGCACGCAGCCTTGACCACCCTCGAGGTGCAAAAGAGGGCCCTCGAGTTCGGAATGGTCCTCAAGGACGCCAGCGCCTACAACATTCAGTTCGAGAGCGGCAGGCCGATTCTGATAGACACCCTCTCATTCGAGAAGTACCGGGAGGGGACACCTTGGGTCGCCTACAGGCAGTTCTGCCAGCATTTCCTGGCCCCGTTGGCGCTGATGGCTCGGACCGACGTCAGACTCGGCCGCCTGTCCCAGTTGTTCATAGACGGAGCCCCGCTGGACCTCGCGAGCCGGCTCCTGCCTCTTCGCACGCGCCTGACGCCGTCCTTGTTCCTGCACGTGCACGTCCACGCCAGGAGCCAGGCCTACTTCGCCGAGAAGCGCGTGGACGTGCGGAAGACAGGCCGCAAGGTAAGCCGACTGGCCCTGCGCGGTCTCATCGACAGCCTCGAATCGGCCGTCAGGGCGCTCAAGTGGAACCTGCCGTCCACGGAATGGGGCGACTACTACCGGGACACCAACTATTCGGAAGCGGCCCTCAGGCACAAGACTGAAACCGTCGCGGCGCTCCTGGCAAGTGTAAAACCGGACACTGTGTGGGACCTGGGCGGCAACCTGGGCCTTTTCAGCAGGATTGCCAGTGACACGGGCGCGGAGACAGTCTCTTTCGACGCGGACCCCGCCGCAGTCGAGAAGAACTATCTCGAGGCGGTCAGGAAGAAGGAGCAGAAGATTCTCCCCCTGCTCTTGGACCTGACGAATCCCAGTCCCGACATAGGATGGCAGAACCGCGAGCGAGAGTCCCTGATTGCTCGCGGGCCCGCGCACACCGCGATGGCGCTGGCCCTGATCCATCACCTGGCAATATCAAACAACGTTCCACTCGGCAAGATCGCGGACTTCTTGAAGAGCGTCTGCCGGTTTCTCGTCATCGAATTCGTTCCCAAAAGCGACTCGCAGGTGCAGAGACTGCTGTCGACCAGGGAGGACGTCTTCAGCGACTACACACGGCAGGCGTTCGAGGCCGAGTTCAGTCAACGCTTCGCGATACAGGAGTGCGTGCAGCTCAAAGAATCCCAGAGGGTCTTGTATTTGATGCGGAAGCACCCGGTGGCACTATGAGATTACAGCCGATCGTCCACCCCTTCTTGTTGGCTCTGTTCCCCGTTCTGTTTCTGTTCTCTCACAACATGGAGCAGCTGTCACCCAGGGTGATGGTCGCGCCTGCGACGGTCCTGCTCGCTGGCGCACTTATTCTGTGGTCGCTGCTCACTCTCCTGCTCAAGGACGCGAAGCGTGCCGGATTGCTCGTCTCCATCGGCCTCCTACTCTTCTTCTCATACGGTCACGTCAGTGGTCTTGTCGTCAGCTCGGCGTCGGGTGAACCCGGAGGCCTGAGACACAGGCACCTCCTGGCACTCTGGACGGGCCTGTTCGCACTGGGAGCCTATTTTTCGCTCAGGGCCAGGGCGAATGTCAGCGGCCTCAACAAGTTCCTCAATCTTGCGGCCGCCTTCGCGGTGGCCTTCCCTCTTGCCAGCATGGCGGTCTACGAGGCCAGAAGCGCGGCCGCCCGGCAGCCCGGTGGAGCGCACGGGGGCGATGTCACCCCCCTGCGGCCGACGGGCGAGCTCCCGCACTTGTACTACATCATCCTGGACGAATACGCCGGTGACGACATCCTCCGCGACATGTACGGCTACGACAACAGGCCCTTCCTGGATTCCCTCAGCCATAGAGGCTTCTACGTGGCGCGCGGCGCGCGGTCCAATTACCACTTTACCCATCTGTCGCTCGCCTCGTCCCTGAACCTCAGCTATCTTGCCGGGACGGACAGCTGGAAGCGCGACATCAAGAACAACAGGGTGTTTCGCGCCCTGAGGAAATGCGGCTACACGATAGTGGGGTTTTCGTCGGAGACGTCCTACACGGACCTCAGGAATGTCGACCTCTACATGAGGCCGGACTGGTCCTTCAGCGAGTTTCAGAATCAGCTCATCAACGCCACTCCCCTGTTTCTGGTGACGTCCCGGCTCTTTGAGCCCGTCGCCTTGCACAGAAGACACATCAGTTACACGCTCGAACACCTCCCGGACCCCGCCGGGTCCCGTGACCCCGCCTTCGTCTTCGCTCACATCCTCTGCCCTCACCCTCCGTTTGTGTTCAACGAGGACGGCAGCCCCGCAGGAGGAGGCGACCCTCTCAGGTTCGACGACACGAGCCACACAAGGGACACCACGCTTGTCGACGAGTACGTGGGAGGTTATCGAAAACAGGTGGCATTCCTCAACCAAAGGCTGACTGCCGTGGTCGACAGCATACTGTCCGCGTCGTCCAGGCCATGCGTTATCATATTGCAGGCGGACCACGGCCCCCGTGCGGCGTTCTATCCGGACGACATACAGAAGAGCTATCTCAGGGAACGGTTCTCAATACTGAACGCCTACTACTTCCCGCGCGGCGACTACTCTGAGTTGTACCAAAGCATAAGCCCCGTGAACACTTTTAGAGTCATCTTCAACCGGTACTTCGGCGCCGAGTACGAGCTTCTGGACGACAGGTGCTTCCTCACTCCACCGGAGGCCCCTAACACGCTCCTCGAGGTCACGGCAGCAGTAGTTGACCGTTCGGCCGCGGATTCGTCGGCCGCAGCCCCCCCGCGATAGCATTGCGCGCTCCGTGCACTACGGGCCGGCCGGGCAGCCGCAGAACCACGGTCCCGAACGGCCGGTTGCCGCCTGCACGGCTCGCAAGAGAGGCGCGGCAGCCGCCGGGTCTCGGCCCCGGTTTGATCTGGGCCTGGGACTGGGT
Organism: Candidatus Eiseniibacteriota bacterium; assembly: GCA_016928935.1. Taxonomy (GTDB): domain Bacteria; phylum Eisenbacteria; class RBG-16-71-46; order JAFGJU01; family JAFGJU01; genus JAFGJU01. The sequence continues at coordinate 76,739 of JAFGJU010000007.1, forward strand.
CACGGTCGGGGCGCGCTGACTTCCTTCGTCATGGCTGACTCCTTGTTGGAAGTAGCCCATGAAACCGGACAATTGAGACGTCAAAGAAGTAGGACAATTGACATATCGGACTATACCAGCGAGTTTTCTTGACTCATCTCCGGCACAAACTTATACTTACCGGCACACCTTTCTCTCTCGCCGTCACACGACGCACATGCACCCCAGCAAGGGAGCTTTGAATGGACTACCCGATGGCACCACCGCAGACTGGTGAAGGGATGTGGATGGGGCACCCGCGCGGGCTGATGACGCTCTTCTTCACTGAGCTTTGGGAGCGCTTCAGTTACTACGGAATGCGCGGAATCCTCGTGCTCTTCCTGGTGGACGCAGTGCGGGGCGGTTTTGCAATGGACACGGCCACCGCCGCGGCCATCTACGGGCTCTACACCTCCATGGTCTACCTGGTGGCTTTGCCCGGCGGCTGGATCGCCGACAACCTGATGGGGCAGAGGAACGCCATCTTCACCGGCGGCGTCATCATCGCCTGCGGCCATTTCAGCATGGCCGTTCCGACCACTTACACGTTTTACCAGGGCCTGATCCTAATCATCATAGGCACCGGGCTGCTCAAGCCCAACGTGAGTGCCATAGTCGGCGGGCTTTATCCCGAGGGCGGCGCGCGCCGGGACGCCGGCTTTTCGGTCTTCTACATGGGCATAAACATCGGAGCGCTTTGCGGCCCGCTCATCTGCGGCTACCTGGGCGAGAATATCAACTGGCACTATGGGTTCGGCGCCGCCGGCGTGGGCATGGTCCTGGGCCTCATCCAATACAGGCTGGGCTACAAGTATTTCCACACGGTGGGCGTGATGCACCACGAAGACCGCGGGAAGTTCCGACTGGCGGCGCGCAGGCTGGCCGTGGGAATAGGCGCTCTCGTGGGCGTCGTGGCCATGATCGCCCTGTTGCGGGCCACCGTGTTCCACTTCACAATCCAGGGGTTCGCTCGGGGACTCGGTTACTTCGTCATAGCCCTGGCCCTTCTCTACTTCTCCTACATCATTTTCCTGAGCAAGCTCGAGAAGGTCGATAGGCATCGCGTCGCAGTCATCTTCTTTCTCTTCATCGGCGCGGCCCTCTTCTGGTCGGGCTTCGAGCAGGCCGGGTCGTCCATGAACCTATTCGCCGAGCGCCTGACTGACCGCACGTTCGCGGGATGGGAGATGCCCGCCAGCTGGCTCCAGTCGGTGAACCCCGTCTTCATAATCGCTCTGGCACCGGTGTTCGGCTGGCTCTGGGTCGCTCTGGCGTCCAGGCGGCGCGAGCCGTCCATTCCGGTCAAGTTCTTCTACGGCCTGCTGCTGCTGGGCGTGGGATTCCTGGTAATGGCCTGGGGCTCGCTGTACGCCGCCAACGACGGCGGCCCCGGAGTAAGCCCGATGTGGCTGGTGGTCACGTATTTCATGCACACTCTGGGCGAGCTCTGCCTGAGTCCGGTGGGTCTGAGCAGCGTGACGAAGCTCGCGCCCAGGAATCTTGTGGGCCAGATGATGGGCACTTGGTTCATGGGAGCCGCGCTGGGGAACTTGATAGCGGGCCTGGTGGCAGGGCAGTTTGAGACCTTGCCTCTACCCAAGCTCTTCCTGATGGTGGCCATTCTGGCCGCCTCCACGGGTTTCCTGTTCCTCATCTTCAGCAGGCCCATAAAGAGGCTCATCGGGAACTCAGTCTGAGCGGCGCATCACCGGGGTCCCCGGGCACGTCCCCGTGAGGCATGAAGTGAAGGGACGACGGTGCCACACCGTGTCCGCTTCTGTAACGCCTCAGGGCGGGATCGCGCAAGACCGGCGAAAAAACACCCACCAGCCGGGCCCCGGGCCGACGCCCAGGCTCCAATCGAGCCGGGCCGACAGTCTAATCGCCTGCTGTCAAAAAGGTTAAGAAACGAACCCGCCAGGCGCTGCCGTGGTACGGCTCTTGCTCAGTTCCCTACTCGGGTCAGAGCACCTTCACGGAAGGAGGAGAACGATGAACACTCTCAAGCGGATGTTGAGGGGACAAAGCGGCGCCTCGACGACCGAGTATGCTCTTCTTCTTGCCCTGGTGGCAATAGCAGTCATAGGAGTCATTATCCTGTTTCGCGAAGAACTCGCGCGGACCTTCATGACTATAGCGGACGCCCTGAGGGGCGCTGACGGAGCCGCCGGCTCCAGCCCAGGCGGGACTCACGCACGCCCGATTGGCGGATAGCTCGGCGCAACCCCACACGCCAGGACGTTCCGGCCTCGGGAGCGAAGCCACGGCCGGACCGCTAGTTCGCCGCCGGAAACCGCGAACCGCGCACAGCACCCTGCCACGTCCCACAGCGTGACCCCGGGCCGCAGCGACTCCAGTGTCACGACGCCAGGACGGTTTCCCGGACGCCGTCATCGGC
>JAFGJU010000212.1 GCA_016928935.1 Candidatus Eiseniibacteriota bacterium
CCCTTCTCGATTATGCCCAGCTCGTCGCAGAGCCTCTCGGCCTCGCTCATTATGTGGGTCGAGAAGATGATCGTCTTACCGCCGTCCCGCCATCCCCGTATGAGGTCGAACGTGGAGCGGGCGTTGACGACGTCCAGCCCGAGGGTCGGCTCGTCCAGTATCAGGACCTGTGGGTTGTGCACGATGACACGCGCTACGGAGATCTTCTGCTTCATCCCGGTGGACATCTTCCCTACCCGCACGTCCAGCACGTCGCCCAGGTTGAACTGACCCGACAGCTCCTCTATCCTCCGCGACACCGCGTCTCTACCCAGGCCGGCCAGACGGCCGAAGTACGCCAGCGTCTCCCTGCCCGTCAGACGGTCGTACAGCTTGGTGTCGCCAGACAGAAAGCCGATTCTCTCACGCACTTTGTCCGGGGATTTTAGGACGTCGAAGCCGTCCACCTCGGCGGTCCCGGAGGAGGGGACCAGGATAGTGGAGAGCATGCGGAGGGTGGTCGTCTTTCCGGCGCCGTTTCTTCCAAGGAGGCCGAAGATAGTCCCCGGCCGGCATTCGAAGGAGAGGTTGTCCACGGCCAGGACGTCGCCCCTCTTGCCGTCATAGAATATCTTCTTTAGTGATGTTGCCTTTACCAACCTGTTTCCTGCCGTAAAACGAGATCGAACCTGGCCGCCGGGTCGTCCGCGCTCCCCGCCCTCTCCGTACCGGCCCACCCTGTCGCCGGCGATCATGAACGCCGGCCGGCGCGCCCCTGACCGCAGGTGCTGCACGAGCCGGCGCTCGAGCCGCACAATGTTAACCCATCCCGCGTCCTCACCGCCACCTGGAACTGGGGCAGATAGCGTTGTACGCACAGTATTGGCAGGACATGTACTCTGGGGCGGCGCCGAAAGCCCGGGCTCTTATGCCCCGCGCCGCGTCTCTGATGCGCTCGATCGCGTCCTGCAAGTCGGCTTCCGTGACTTCGTGCCTTCCCACGAGCCCCGACCCCAGGAAATGGAGCTCCACCAAAGCCGGAGTCCTCCGGAACGTTCGCTGGTAGGCGAGGGCGTATATGTGCAGCTGAAGGCTCTCCTTCGTCCTCTTGTCGGCGTCCTTCTGCGAGTGCACCTGCGAGGACTTGAAGTCTATTATCCTCGTGCCCTCCTCGCGCTCGTCCACCCTGTCCCATCTACCCACGACCCTATTGTTGTCGATGAAGAAACAGAACTCCTTTTCCACGTAGGTGGGTGCGACTCCGCTTCTCTCCTCGTCCTCGAAGAACTTGGTCAGGGCCGCCTTGCCTGCCTCGAAGCGCTGCTCTTCGTGATCCCGGGTGAGGAAACCCTCGCTGACCCACGAGGTCTCGAACACGCGCAGGAAGTCCTCCAGGGCCATCTTCCTTCCCTCGGCCTTGCGGCGCAGGTACTCCTGGACGGCCTGATGGATGGCGCTCCCGTACACGACGGCGTGATGTCTCATGATGGGCACGCGCAGTATGTGCACGTACTTGTACTTGAGCGGGCAGGTCTCGTAGTCGTCCACCTGAAGATGGCTCAGGGTCAGCGTTTCCTCGGGAGGTATCGGCCTCGCCGGCGGCGGGGCCTTCTCCTGTTCGAGGCCCGCGCTCCGCTGTATCGCTTCGATGGCGGAGGACTTGAACGGAACGGGCGCAGTCTTGGGAAGGTCCATCGCCTCCATCACGAACTGGCCGACCTTCTTGGGACGGGCACCGCCGTAGTCGCGCGCGGTCGTGAGGTAAAGCTCCTCTTTCGCGCGCGTCATGCCCACGTAGAAGAGCCGTCTCTCCTCCTGGAGATGGAAGTCCCCGGAAGGCAGGATGTCTTTGACCAGCGCACCCGGAAGCTCTATCTGCTCCTTCCTGTGCGGCACCGGGAACCTTTGCGACACCAGGCTTACCATGAAGACCACTTTGAACTCCAGGCCCTTCGCCTTGTGCACTGTGAGCACGTTCACGGCCTCCACGTCTATGTCGGCCTCGGCCACCGCGGGGTCGTCGCCGGCCTCGGTCAGCATGTCGAGATGCTCGACGAAGTTCTGCACGCTGTCGTGGAGTGCCACGGAGCTGAAGTTCCGAAGGAGGTCGAAGAATTTCGCGAGGTTCTTTATCTTCTCGTCCGCCGCCGGAGACCCCTCCTTGCTGAGGCGTCCCAGATAGCCGGTGTCGTGAATGAACCGGTACAGCACCTCGCCCGCGGGCCTCGTCCGCGCCAGACCCAGGTACTTCCCGACGTCGAACATGAGCCGCCGCACCCTCTCAAGGCTCGAGTCCGAGACCTGCGGCACGTCGGCCTGAGAGGTCGCGGGCGCCCCGCCGGCCCCAACCACCGTCCCACCCGCCAGCAGCTCCAGGACGTCGTGGAGCGAAAGGTTTCTTCTTCTCGCGAAGTTGTTGAGCCGCACCAGGTCCGCTTGCGGCACGTCGTACACCTCGGACCCCGCCAGGTAGTACAGGCTCACGCTGTCGTCGAACTTGGAGATTGACCTCAAGAACGAGATCATCAACTTTATCTCCTCCCTGCTGTAGAGCCCCCTGCTTCCCGAAAACCTGTGCGGGACGCCGCGCATGTTGAGCGCTCGCAGGAAGGGGTCGGCGTCGTTGTTGGAGCGGACGAGGACGGCGAAGTCCCCCCTCGCGCACTCGCCCGCCTCGACCTTCTCAGCAATGAGGTTCGCCACCGCGTCCGCCTCGGCAGACACCGTGTCGAAGTGGAGATGTCGGGGAGGAACCCCCTCTCCCTTCACCGCCGCCAGCCGCTTGTCCACCTTGTTCCTGACCTCGAGCCTGTCCGGATTGTTGAACTTGATGAGCCTGTAGGCGCAGTCCAGCACGGCCTGCGGAGACCTGTAGTTAGTCGTGAGGACTATCTGCCTTGCGTCGGGGAAGCAGTCCATGAAGCCCAGGATGTTGCTTATGGCGGCGCCCCTGAACTTGTATATGCTCTGGTCGTCGTCCCCGACTACCGTGATGTTCCTGTCTTCTCCGGCCAGGAGCTTCACAAGCTCGAACTGGGCGTAGTTGGTGTCCTGGAACTCGTCGACCAGTATGTACTTGAACCTCTGTCTGAACCTCTTGAGGACTTCCGGCCGAGTCCGGAAGAGCTTGAGGGTCAGGTTCACCTGGTCGCCGAAATCCACCTTGCCCTCCCTGGCCATCAAGTCCTGGTAAAGCTGATAGCACTCGGCCACCTCCAGCTCCCTCCGCGCCCTGTCGGCGAGCTCCGCGTCCTCCGGCTTGAGCTCGCTTTCATGCATCAGGCCGCGAGCGTACTCCAAGTATTCCTGTGGGCTCACGTCCTCGTCCTTGGCCCTGCTGAAGACGGACACGAGGGCGCCGATGAACCTAGTCGGGTCGCCGAGGGGACGATAATGGGAGAGCGGGAGCTCAAACAGGTGCTCCCTGACGAAGATTATCTGCTCTGCGGCGGTGAGCACGTCGAAATCGGGCGTGAGCCCCAGCTCAAGGGAGTGCTCCCTCAGAACCCGGTCGCCGAACGCGTGAAACGTGCTTATCCAGACGTCAGTGTAGCCGTAAGGCACAAGCACGTCCACTCTCTCCTCCATCGCCGCCGCTGCTTTGTCCGTGAACGTCAGGGCGATAATCTCACCGGGCTCGGCCCTTTTGGAGGCAATGAGGTGGGCTATGCGGCGCACTATGACGGAAGTCTTTCCGGTGCCGGCGCCGGCTATGATGAGGAGCGGACCCTTCTCGTGGGTCACCGCCTCCTCCTGAGCCGGGTTGAGGCCGGTCAGAATGTCGGAACAGGTCTGTAGAGTGGCGGATTCTTGCATGGTATCGGGTCCGTGTCCTGCAACGTCGGAGTTCCGCGCCGGCGCGGATTCACACGGCACTGTGCGCCGGGCCGGGTCCCCACGGCAGTCTGCGCTCTCACCGTCGGTTTGAGGTGGCCCGGGGTCGAGCACGGCGTAGGAGCTTCGACTGCCGCCTCCGCTCTCACCGCCCCGCCGCGCGTGCGTGCGTCCGGCAGTGCGCCTTCGCACCGCCTCCGCCGCGCGACTCAGAGCAGCCATCCCCCGGAAACGGGGACGCAAGCGCCGGTTATGTAAGAGGCGCGCTCGCTCACCAGAAACAGCACGGCTTCGGCCACTTCGTCCGGAGTGCCAGCGCGCCGCATGGGCAGCGTCGGCTCAAGCTTTTTCATTTCGCGCCTGGCCAGTGCGCCTGTGTCTATGAGTCCCGGCGCCACGACGTTAACCGTGATGCCGAAGGGGGCGACTTCCCGCGCCAGAGACTTGGCCAGAATCAGCACGCCGGTCTTGGCGACGTTGTAAGCTGTAGTGTTGGGAAACGCCCTCAGGTTGTCGCAACCCGCCACGCCCAGGTTCACTATCCTTCCCCAGCCGCGTTTCCTCATGTGCGGGACTGCCCGCAGCGAGCAGAAGAAGGCGCTGTCCAGGTTGCTCCTGACTACGGCCGTCCATTCCTCGGAGGTGACTTCCAGGAGCGGCTTGTGCAGAAAATCCCCCACGTTGTTGACGAGGATGTCCAACCGCCCGAATTCGCTCACCGCCGCCTTGACTGCCGCGGTCGCACCCTTCGGTGACGAGACGTCCGCGCAGACTGCGGCGGCTCTCCCGCCCTCCGCACGGATCTGAGCTGCCGTCGCTTCGGCCGGTGCTTTCAGCGAGCGATAGTTGACGACCACAATCGCTCCGGACCTGCCCAGCGCCAGTGAGACGGCCTTGCCGATGCCGGTGCCCCCACCCGTCACCATGGCCACCTTGCCCTCAAGGTCGATGCCGACCCCGGATGGAGGGCCTCCAGCCAGGCTGCGCAGGAAACGCTCCAGGGTGAGCGGACGAGCGCCCCGGGTCGATTGCTTCCGATTCACGACGTATGCTGGCTTCTTCACGACTTCCCCCAGGTTTCGGCGCCCGCGCGTCACCGACGCCCGCGCCGCCGCACACCCGCGCGGCAGCAGACAGCGGCCGGCAGTGCTCGCGAGCCCTGATGATATCACGGCGCGCGGCCCGCCTCCAGGAGTTCGCGCCGGCGTGCATCCCGGACGCGCCCGCGGCCTCAGGGTCACCCACGCCGCTTCGGCAAGTTGAACTGCGTTCCCTCCTGAATTCCCAAGCCGGGTTCCTGTATTATGCCCTCCCGCGCATAGATTGGCAGGACGGCTTTTCCCATCTCGGGCAGCTTCCTGGCAAACAGGAGCGCGCCCACGACCGCGAGGGCTCCGCCCATCGCCAGCGTGTAGGGAGCGCCAATCGTTCCCGCCAGGCTGCCTGCCGCCAGGCTCCCCAGCGGAGCCATGCCCATGAAGGACATCGTGTAGAAGCTCATGACCCTGCCCCGCTTGCCGTCGTCGACCACAGTCTGCATCACAGTGTTGCTGGAGGCCATGTGGACGATCATTCCAAACCCGGCCACCGCCACGAAGAAATAGGACAACCAGACGTTCGGGGAGAGCGAAAACGCTATCAGACCCACGCCGAACAGCCCGCTCATGACGGGAATCATGCTGCCCAGGCCGCGCACACTCTTCCTGGCCGCCATGTAGAAGGCCCCGATGATGGCGCCGACTCCCGACGCCCCCACGAGGAAGCCCAGAGTGTGCGGGCCGCCGTGCAGGACGTCGCGCGCGAAAACCGGCATGAGCACCTGGTAGGGCATCCCTACCAGGCTTATCAGCGCCAGCAGAAGGATGATGTACTTAATGGGGGTGAAGCCGAACGCGTAGCTGACGCCGTCCTTCAGGTCACGCAGCACGTGAGTCTGCCCGTGCGGGCGGCGGCGCGGCGGCACCTTTATTGCGCGCAGGGCGAAGATGACGGGAATGTAGCTGAGTGCGTTTACCAGGAAGCAGATTCCCTCACCCATCGTGGCGATGAGAATGCCGGCCACCGAGGGCCCGATGAGACGCGCGGCATTGAACATCGATGAGTTGAGCGCGATGGCGTTTCCCAGGTCTTCCTTCCTGTCCACCATCTCCACTGTGAATGCCTGGCGCACCGGCATGTCGAACCCGTTCACGACCGCCAGTACCACGCTCAGGACTATGACGTGTGTGACGGTGACCACGTCCGTGAGCACGAGAACGGCCAGTACGGCCGCCTGCGCCATGGCCAGGTACTGCATGACCTGTATGATGCGCAGCCGATTCCATCTGTCCGACAGCGCTCCTGCCAGCGGAGCCATGAAGAAGGTGGGGATCTGTCCGGCGAATCCGACCACTCCCAGAAGAAAAGGGGAATCGGTCAACCGGTAGACCAGCCAGCCGACCGTTATCCTCTGCATCCACGTGCCCATCAGGGACACGCTCTGGCCCGTGAAGTAGAGTCGGTAGTTCTTGTGCCGGAGCGCCCTGAAGATGAGGCGCAGGCCGGAGGGGTCGCAGTTGACGGGGCTCATTCCCGGTATTCTGCCACAAGGAAGACGGGCTGGCAACCGGGGAGGCAACGCCCTGAGCCCTGACGTCATGCCTTTTGCGCTGCGCTTTGACGCTATCCCTTTTGGACCTACCCCCTGACATTTTCCCTTTGGCGCTAAGTACTGACATTATCCCTTTGGCTCCACAACAACCGCCTAGAGCCTTGACAACTGCCTCGGACGGGCGTAGGTTGTTGTGCTTCGGCGTGGCTCCGAAACGCGAGAAAGCGGGGACACGCGGGCCTTCAGACACAGGGGAGCGACCACCCGGATGACGCAGACTAACAACTTGGTCTGGATTATTATCGGCGGGCTGCTCATGAGCGCCATAGCCATGGTGGGGAGCGTGGCTACCGTGCTCCAGCCGGCGACGCTCGAGAGGCTGCTGCTGCCGATCGTCTCCCTTGCGGCCGGGTCTCTGCTCGGCGGCGCCTTCTTCCACATGATTCCGAAGGGCACGGCCGCCCTGGACCCAACGCTCGCCGCCGTATGGTTGCTGGGAGGGTTCACGACATTCCTCGCGCTGGAGCAATTCCTGCACTGGCACCAGACCCACTACGCCTCTGCACAAGTCCGAAAGCCGGTGACGTTTCTCATCCTCATCGGGGACGCGATTCACAACTTCCTCGGCGGGCTCGGCATAGCCAGCACGTTCCTGATTGACCAGAGGGCCGGCGTCGTCGCATGGCTGGCGGCAGTGGCGCACGAGATACCCCAGGAGCTCGGCGACTTCGGGATTCTTGTCCACGGGGGATGGCGACCCCGCAGCGCCTTGACCTGGAACCTGCTGTCTGCGTTGACGTTCCCGGTCGGCGCCGTGCTGGCTTACCTGGTTTCGCAGCACATGGAAGTGGCGGGCCTGGTGCTGTTCGGAGCGGGCAACTTCATATACATCGCGGCCTCCGACCTGGTGCCCGAGATAAAGGCGCAGAGAAGTTTCGGCCGCGCCGTGGTTCACCTCGGTTTCTTCGCCATGGGCCTGGCGCTCACTCTCGTCGTGGCATACGCTCTACACTGACGGCGGCGCCCCATGAAAGGGCGCCCCAAAAGTTGAGGCCCGCACCAAAAGGCACGGGCCTCAACCGGACGAGAAGCGCCGTTCAAGGGCGTTTCTCCAAACCGGACTGTGTCCTTGTGCGGCTCGACCCGGCACCGGCCCACGGGGAGTGACGGCCTCACTACCGACCTTCCCGGCGCACGTCGTGCCGGAACGAACCTCCTAGTACATGTCCTCGCCGTAGCCGCCGCCACCCGGCATCGGCGGGGTCTTCTTCTTTTCGGGCTTCTCGGCGACCAGAGCCTCGGTCGTCAGGAGCAGGCTGGCCACGCTTGCGGCGTTCTGCAGGGCCGTGCGGGCCACCTTGGTCGGGTCTATCACGCCGGCCTCGAACATGTCTTCGAACTTCTCGGTCTCGACGTTGAACCCGACGGTCTTCTTCTCTCTCTTCGCCTGCTCGACGATGACCGAGCCTTCCAGGCCGGCGTTGAACGCCAGCTGTCTCATCGGCTCTTCGAGAGAGCGCTTGACTATGTTGACACCCAGCTTCTCCTCGCCGTCCGCCTCGAGCTTGTCGAGAGCGCTCGCGGCTCTCAGGAAGGCGACCCCCCCGCCCGGAATGATGCCCTCTTCCACCGCGGCTCTGGTGGCGTGCAGGGCGTCCTCCACGCGGGCTTTCTTCTCTTTCATCTCGGTCTCGGTCGCGGCGCCTACGTTGATGACTGCCACGCCTCCGGCGAGCTTGGCCAGGCGCTCCTGGAGCTTCTCCTTGTCGTAATCGCTGGTGGACTCGTCTATCTCTCTCTTTATCTGCGCGACTCTGCCCTTTATCTCGTCCGCCTTGCCCACACCCTCGACGATGGTGGTGTTTTCCTTGTCGATCGTGACCCTCTTCGCGCGGCCCATGTCTTCGAGCTTCGCGTTCTCGAGCTTGACGCCGATGTCCTCGGATATCACCTTACCGCCGGTGAGCACGGCTATGTCTTCCATCATGGCCTTGCGCCTGTCTCCGAACCCCGGCGCCTTGACCGCGCAGCACGACAACGTGCCGCGGAGCTTGTTCACAACCAGGGTGGCCAGCGCCTCACCCTCGACGTCCTCGGCGATGACCAGGAGCGGCCTGCCCTTCTGCGCCACCTTCTCCAGCAGCGGAAGCAGGTCCTTCATGTTGGTTAGCTTCTTCTCGTACAGCAGCACGAAGCAGTCCTCGAGCACTACCTCCATCGAATCCTTCTCTGTGATGAAGTAAGGAGATATGTAGCCCCTGTCGAACTGCATCCCCTCGACCACGTCCAGGGAGGTCTCGATGCTCTTGGCCTCCTCGACGGTGATGGTGCCGTCCTTGCCGACTTTGTCCATGGCCTCGGCGATTATCTCGCCGATGCTGGAGTCGGAGTTGGCCGAGATCGTGGCCACCTGCGAGATTTCTTTCCTGTCCTTCACCGGCTTCGAGAGCTTCTTGAGCTCATCCAGTATCGCGACGACCGCCTTCTCTATTCCCCTCTTGATGCCCATGGGGTTGCTGCCGGCAGTCACGTTCTTGAGGCCTTCCCTGAAGATCGCTTCGGCCAGGATGGTCGCGGTGGTCGTGCCGTCGCCGGCCACGTCGCTGGTCTTGGAGGCCACCTCCCGCACCATCTGCGCGCCCATGTTCTTGTAGGGGTCCTCCAGCTCGATTTCCTTGGCCACCGTCACGCCGTCCTTCGTGATGGTGGGAGAACCCCACTTCTTGTCCAGAACGACGTTCCGTCCCCTGGGTCCGAGCGTCACCTTGACCGCGCGACTGAGAGTCTGAACGCCTTCGAGGATGGCCTGCCTGGCTTCCTCCTGAAAGACCATCTGCTTAGCAGCCATGTAAATCATCTCCTTGTGAGAAGTGTTTCAGTGACCTGTGCCCTTGATGCCGTGGGCATCGGGCGCGCTCTGGCGACATTAACGGCGGGATCGCGGGGCGCCGGAGGCCGCGGGCGGTCCCCGTGTCGCCTCCCGCGGTTCCTGCAATCCTCGCTAAAGCTCCCGACTGCGCCTCTATTCTGTGATTATGGCAAGCACGTCGTCCTCGCGCATGATCGTGTACTCTTTCCCGTCGATCTTGACGTCGGTGCCGGAGTACTTGCCTATGAGAATCTTGTCGCCCTTCTTCACCTCCAGAGGGATCCTCTTGCCGTCCTCGTTAAGGCGGCCGGTACCGACGGCGATGACCTTACATTCCTGAGGTTTCTCCTTCGCCGTGTCGGGGATTATTATGCCGCCCTTCTTCACTTCCTTCTCCTCGATACGCTCGACAAGGATCCTATCTGCCAACGGAGTGACCTTCATGATACGTTCTCCTTTCCGCAATATGAATCACTCGTGTTCAAGAACGACACACGCAATGCAACACAAACGAACCCGGTCAATTCGTGTTTTGGTCGATTCCTACCCGTAATCTGGACTCATCACCTCCCGGCTGAGCCAACCCGATAAGAACGTAGACTGGAGATTGTGGATTTTGGGCGCCTCTCCGGCTTCGCTTTTGCCCCACGCCCTACCAGTGACCCCACCCGGTAGCTTATAAGTTTGCCACAGGCTCGGCCCCGAGTGCAACACCAAACCTTTTCGGCACACCGGGGGCGCTGCGGCGTGACTGGCATGCTCAGCCCGCCGGCTGAAACGCGCAATGTATCTCATTAAATTAGAATGTGTTGGAGATGAGCTGCTCGCGTCTGAATCCGCGCCCGGCCGGGGGCTCTGCCCTGCGCAGCGCCCCCAGGCGGGGCCGCCTGCCGAAGCCCCGGCGGGTGAGCTCGCGCCGGCTACAAGGTTCGACCGGGCTCCCCCTGGTCGTCCTCACTCGACGCCTGCTCGACGACCGAGGACGGCAGCTGCCTGTTGACCTTGGCCCCAAGTCGTCGCAATTCCTCGACTCGCCCAACGAGGTTACCCCTGCCCTCCTTCAGCCGCTTGAGCGCCAGCTCAAACGACTCGGACACGCCGCCCAGCTTCTTCTGCGCCTCCAGCATGGCGTCCGTGATCAGCACGACCTGGTCGTACAGCTTGCCGGCCCTGTCGGCGATGACCTCGGCGTTGCGATTCTCGTTCTCGCGCCGCCAGATCTGTGCGATCAGCTTGAGCGTCGCCATCAGATTGTACGGGCCGACCACCACGACGTTGGCCTTGGCCTCGTCGTAGAGGAGCTCCCTGTCCGACTGCAATGCGGCCTGAAACGCAGGTTCCAGCGGTATGCACATGACCACAAAGCTCAGCGTCCTGTTCCCCAGTAGATCGCTGTAATTCTTGGAGCTCAATTCCTCCATGTGTCTGCGCACGGACTTGAGATGCTCGGACAACGCCACGTCCTTCGCCTCACAGTCGTCGAGACTGCAGAAGCGCTCGAAGGCGGTCAGAGAAACCTTCGAATCGACGATCACGGCCTTGTCGCCCGGGAGATACACAATGAAGTCCGGCCTCTTGAGACTGCCGTCTTCCGCGCGCAGCGAAACCTGCGCGTCGTACTCCCTGCCGCGCTCCAGCCCCGACACCTCGAATATCCTCTCGACTATCAGCTCTCCCCAGTCCCCCTGCTTCTTGGCGTCGCCCTTTATGGCCTTGGCCAGGTTGTTGGCCTCGTCGCTGACCTTGTTGCTCAACTCCTGCAGCTGCCGCACCTGCTCTAGGAGTCTGGCGGACTGCTCGGTGTCGTTCTTGTGCACCTCGTCGACTCTCTGGCGGAACGACTCCAGCTGCTCCTTGAGGGGCTGCAGCAGCCCGGACATCCGCTCCCGGTTCTGCTCGCTGAGCGCTTTGCCCTTGTCCTCGAATATCCTGTTGGCCAGGTTCTCGAACTCCGTCTTGAGCCGTGCTTCGGCGTCCTGAAGCAGCTTGAGCTTCTCGGCCGCGACGCGCCTTTCGTTCTCCAGGTCCGCCGTGAGCTTTGCCTTCTCTACCTCGAGGGTCCCGATCAACTCTGCCTTCTGCTGCAGCTCCCTGGTCGCGACGTCAAAGTCCTGGTCTCTTGTCCGCAGCCGTGCCAGCTCGCTTCGGTCGGGAGAGTCCTTCACCACGCGAAAGGCGATGAAGGCCAGAAGCGCAATGACAGGAATCACGGCGGCAACTACTACCAGGACCATGTCAATCACTCCTCACTGCTCATCACGATTACCGTGGTTCTACGACGGACACAGTCGGGGCCGGGCCGGACCCGGACGCTCGCCCCGGATTCAATGCCCCCACTCCCGTCCGCGCTTTCTGAACACAAACTGGAGCCCGGCGCCGGCAACGAACCCTCCCACGTGAGCCCACCACGCCACTCCCCCCGCGTCGCCGCTCGCGCTCAGAGAAGCCGCGCCCACGACGAACTGCAACAGGAACCAGAACCCCAGAAACAGAAAAGCCGGCAGCTGCACCACCTGAAGGTAAAAGCCGAGGGGCACCAGAGTCAAGACCCTCGACCTGGGATACAGCAGGAAGTATGCGCCCAGGACCCCCGCAATCGCGCCGCTCGCGCCGATGGTAGGCACCGTGGACGAAGGGTTGGCCAGGACGTGCGTGAGGCTTGCGGCAATGCCGCACAGAAGATAGAAGACGAGAAAGCGGATGCGGCCCAGCCGATCCTCTACGTTATCGCCGAATATCCAGAGATAAAGCATGTTGCCGCCCACGTGGAGCCACCCTCCGTGAAGGAAGATGGAGGTGATGAGCGCGTGGGGCCTGAACGCAACACCGGCCGCTTCCCCGGCGGACGTGAGGCTGGCCGGTATCAGACCGTTCCGCATGATTAAATCGTTGACCCCACGGCCGAGCGCGAACTCGTAAACGAACACGGCCACGTTGACGACAATGAGGGACACCGACACTACCGGGAAACTGCGCGACGGTATTGTGTCTCTGAGCGGTATCGTGACTACGTCTCCTTGAATCTGCCCGGCCGCGGCCGGCTGAATCTCGGTCGGTCCCGCCCTTGACCCGCCGGCCCGGTTCCTGCCCCACGGCCCTCTGGGTGCCCCGGTTCCCTGCCTGCTCGATTCCCGGTCTGCTCGACCCTCGGTCTGCCTGCCTCTCGCCGCCACCGTCCGAGAAACGCAGTGGACTTACTCGCTACGCTGTCAGCGCGAACCGGAGGACCGCGGCGACGTGTCCTTCGTCGGCCAGGCCGGCCGCGGGACTGACGTGGGCCACCTTGGCGTCGCGGCGCAGGGCTTCTCGGATTGCCTCCTCGACCACGTCGGGGACGGACCTGGTCTCTGCGCGGCACGCCGGGCATTTCTGTTCGTCCGTGCCCACGAACCCGCACGCGTCGCAGACCACGCCCTTCTCTACGTAACCCATTTCCACCACCAGTGTGTGGACCTGGTTCCTGCGCAGCGCTCCGAGAGTGGCCCTCAGGCCCAGAACGCCCAGCCCTCCGGCCCTGGCACTCTGTACCAGCCTCTGCACGAGCTCTCTGTCGGAGCGCTCCTCTATCTGTCTGTGTACCTCCATCGTCTTCCTGAGTGCCTCCTCCAGCGACGCGGAGGCCTCCACGGACACGCGGGCGGCAACCCTCTCTTTCAGGTAGCTGTGCAGGACCTTCTCGAAATCTGCCAGCACATCCGGGCGGCCGCCGATGATGAGCCTGTCGAACTTCTTGCGTTGGAAGAGGTCGTACGCGACGTCCGCGGCGCGTTTGAAATGCCTGTGCACGTGATCTTCGATGTGTCTCTCTATACGGCGCTCCTCGTACCCTCCCCAGCCGGACGCACGCACCCTTCCGGGCACGTCGCCCAGAAGCTGCGACTGCTCCTCTATCTCGCCCATCGTCACGGCGAACACCCTGGCCCTTTCCCTGTCCACAAGCACCGTGCAGTAACGCTCGTACTCGTCCAGCAGCATCGTGAACGGACGTATGTAGGGTCCCCTGTCCACGAGCAGCACATTCCTCACTGGCCCGGGGAGCGGGAAGGCCTCCCACATCTTCGCGGCAGAGCACGAGAACACGGCGATTCCCTTCGCACCTTTTCTGTCCAGCTCGGTGCCGACGAATCGCGACAGTCTCTCCAAGTCCTCGGCGACGGACTGTCTTCCCTCCCGGCCGGCGGGCAGTCCGTCCAGCTCCTGTTTCTTCTCCTTTATCAGGCCCTTGAGGACTATCTCGGCGTCCTTGGTGGTGAACTGGGGCGAGCTCAGGTCCAGGTACAGGCTGGTGGTCAGGAGTTTCTTGTCCGAGCGCTTGAGCAGTGTCGAGACTAGGTCATAGTTGATCATTTGACACCTTCCTCCTCCGCACGGCAACGGGACGTGGCCCGGGATTCACACGAGCTCGGGAAACGACAAACACAGAGGAACGTTACCAGACGGCGCCCAAACCGTCGTGGCGAGAGGAATACCTGGTCCGCGAACTAGACTGAGTGCCATGGTCTGACCCATCCTAACACATCCGTCCGGACCAAGCAACGCAGGACAATAAAGGAGCCCCACCGTCTCCGTCCCGGTGTGGAGCGTGCAGAGACACCAAGAGGAGATAGCGGGGCCTCCGAATGGAAATCTGTTTTCGGGGTGCAACTCCGTCCAACACCACGCTAACCCAACCCGAGGCCGGAGTCAAGCTTTTCGGCCCGCTAATACCTGGCCGTATGTGAGCCGCAGACCGATTGCCGCTTCGCTCGGACGTGCGCCAGCATCGGACCGATTGCCGCTTCCCCCGGGCGCGCGTGAGCAGCAGACCGATTGC
>JAFGJU010000213.1 GCA_016928935.1 Candidatus Eiseniibacteriota bacterium
ACGGATGCTCGCCGCCCCGCTCCACTACAGGATCCACTTGCGCTCGATATTCCAGAGACTCAAGGCGAAGAGGCCCACGCAGAATGCACCAAGGACCGACAAGTCCATGCTGAATGGTAGTGAATTCCCCGCGTTTATGGCTCCGTGCAGAGCGTCGGCGCCGTAGGTCAGCGGCAGCGAATAGGAAAGCGGCCTCAGAAAGACGGGCAGCTTCTCCAAGGGGAAGAAAAGCCCGCAGAGAAAAATCATGGGGAAGCGAAAGAAATTGGAGAAGGTCTGTGCCTCGAACACCTCGCTGGCCGCAACGGCGATGAAGAGCCCGAGAAAGGTCGAGGCGACGGCGATCATGAGCACGGCCGGAACGAACACCCCCCACGCCACTTGGGACAGGTCCATTATGAAGGAGGCCATGACGACTGGCACGAAGGCGTTGGCCACGCCGAAGAGAATTGCTCCGCTGGTCTTGGCCAGCATGAGGAGGGCGAGAGGGACTGGAGCCAGCAGCAATCGCTCGAAAGACCGGTTCTTTTTTTCGAAGGTCACTGTTACGGACAACATCGAGGTTGTTCCGAACAGGATTGACACGGCCACGACTCCCGGAAGCAGCGTAGACAAGTTGTCCATCCCGCTCCCGGACCGGATGAAGAACATTCCAGTCCAGGCGAGGGGAAAGATCAGCCCCCAACTGACGTTAGGCGGCTTCAAGTAGTAAGTCCGCACGTCCTTGACCAGGATGTTCCAAAAGGCGATCCAGAGCTTCATTGGCCGCCCCCCGCCTTTTCCTTCTCTTTTCGCATGACATCGGCGCCGATGCCCGTCATTCGCACGAAGACGTCTTCCAGAGAGGGCCTCGACCTTCGGGCCTCCATGACGTCAACTCCCTGGTCCTCCAGGAAGCGGACGACGGGGCCCACTCGAATTGGACCGCTGGCCTCGACCCGAATAGAGTCGCCTTCAGGCACGGTGAACTCGAGGCCCGGAAACGACGCTGAGAGTCTCTCCAGGATGTCGTCCGGCGGGGCTGTGCAGACAATCCGGACCACGTGCGGTGCGTGTGTCGGCTGGATGAGTTGTTCCACGGTGTCCACCTGGATGATTCGGCCGTCCACGATGAAAGCGACGCGGCCGCACAGCCGCTCCGCCTCCTCGATGTAGTGTGTCGTGAGGAAGATGGTCGTCCCATCCTGATTGAGCTTCCCTATGAGCTGCCTCAGCTGCCGTGCGCTCGCCACGTCGATGCCGCTGGTGGGTTCGTCCAAGAACAAAATCTCCGGCCCGTGGATGATTCCGGCGGCCACGGTGAGCCTGCGCTTCATGCCTTTGGAGTAGCCGCCAAACTTGCGGTTCGCCGCTTTGGTCAGGCCAAACTCTTCAAGAAGGTCCCTCGCCCGGGCCCGCCGCTCGACTCTGCCCAGGCCGTAAAGAGACGCGCAAAAACAGAGGTTGTCGAAACCCGTGAGCTCCGGGTAGAGGTTACTCTCGTCAGGGACAACGCCGACGAGATGTTGTGCCGCTCTCGGATTCCTTACGCAGTCGATGCCCCCCACGTGGATCGTCCCGGAGTCAGGGCGTGCCAGCCCTGTGAGCATGTTTATCGTTGTAGTCTTGCCGGCGCCGTTGGGGCCCAAAAACCCAAAGAGCTCACCCCTGAGAACCTCAAACGAGATGTCAGAGACGGCTTGAACGTCCTCGAAACGCTTGCTCAACCCGTCAACTGCAATGGCAGAACTCATTTCTTGGTCTTCTCTTGCACGCAGGGGTGCTTCCGGCCGCCGTGGCACTCCCGGACTTGCTCCGGAGTGCATTCACGGGGCTTGCCCTTGAGTCTGTCGGGGTTCTGGCAGCACTTGTCCTTTCCGCACATGTTTGGACTCCTTTCCTCAACTGGCTGCGACGACGTCCGTCGCTGGCGCGGCAAGCGGCAACTCATTTGCGCACTTCTAACAGACCTCTCGCAGTCCTGGACCATTTGGCCAGCGTCTTCCTGTTCACCCGATAATGGACGTAGTAGCCCCTTTTCTCCGCCACAACGATGTCCGCGTCCCGCAGGACTCTAAGATGCTGAGACACGGCCGCGGGCGTTATTCGCAAACGGCGAGCGAGCGCGTTCACGCAGAGCGACCGATGCTTCAACAGCTCAATCATCCGGATGCGGGTCTCCACAGATAGTAGCTTGAAAATCCTGGCTTGGTCGCGCGTCTCAAGCATGGCGTCTCTCTGATTAAGTATCCTCGCAAATACTTTAATTCCTCCTAAGCCGTTTTTCAACGAGTAGTTGTTTGAGACCCTGGGAAGAAACACCTGAGGAGTAATCTGCCAGGGAGAGGCCAAACGGCGATGGCGGCATGGGCGTCGTCCACAAGGCCGAGGACATGAAGCTGGGCGGGGCGGCGGCGCTCAAGTTCCTTGCGCCGGAGCTGACCCGCGACAGGAAGGCTAGGAAACGCTTCGTCTGCGAGGCCCAGGCAGCTTCGTCGGCCGAGCTCCCTAACATGTGCCCTATCCACGAGATTGCGGACACTCCCTGAAGCGCTACGCTCAGCTTGCGCGGATGCCTCCCGAACGTTAGAATGGCACGACAGCGCTCACGTATCGGAACCCGAGAGAGTCGTAGGCCTCCCGACGGGACCGGGGTGGCATCACAAGACTGAGAGGTTCCTTCCGAATGACAGAGGAGAGCACGTCACAGACAACCAAGCTGCCGACCTTCGGGCGCGCCTTCCGCCGTCTGACCTCGTCTGAACACAACGTAATCATCGCACTTTCCGTTGTCATCGGGGTATCGGTCGGGCTGGCCTCCCTCGTGTTCAGATTTTTGCTCGAAAGCGCGAGGACTCTGCTCTTCGAGGGCCTGCAGGCCCCCGAGGGTTCGCCTGCTCGCTTCTTGGTCATCGCCATTCCCGCAATAGGCGGCCTGCTGGTGGGGCCGATTATTCATTTCTTCGCGCGTGAGGCGAAAGGCCACGGTGTCCCCGAGGTCATGCAAGCGGTGGCGTTGAGAGGGGGAATCATCAGGCGGCGCGTGGCCCTGGCAAAGGCAGTGGCCTCGGCAATCTGCATCGGCTCCGGCGGTTCGGCCGGCAGGGAGGGCCCCATAGTCCAGATCGGCTCGGCCGTGGGGTCTGGAATTGGCCAGTTCGCGCGGATGTCCGAAGACCGGCTCAAGGTCCTGGTTGGCTGTGGCGCTGCGGCAGGGATAGCAGCAGTTTTCAACGCTCCCATTGCCGGCGTGATGTTCGCGCTGGAGGTCATCCTGGGAGATTGGGGAATAAGGACTCTGAGCCCGGTTGTTCTGTCCTCGGTGCTGGCCTCCGTGACTTCCAGACTTGCGCTCGGCGACAACCTCGCCTTCAGGGTTTCCGCCTACCACCTGGTCAGCGCATGGGAAATGCCAGTGTATGCCGTGCTCGGAATACTGGCAGGGATTGTCGCCGTGGTCTTCATAAGGAGCCTGTACAAGTGCGAAGACATTTTTGAGTCCCTGAAGGTGCCCGGCTATCTCAAGCCGGCGGTGGGCGGGCTCCTGGTGGGATGCGTGGGATTGTTCTTTCCTCAAATTTTCAGTGACGGTTATCCGGCGGTGAATCTGGCGCTCAACGATCAGCTTACGCTGACACTCGCACTCGCGTTGGTCTTCGCAAAAATAGCGGCCACGTCCTTCACCCTGGGGTCCGGCAACTCCGGCGGGATCTTCGCCCCATCGCTCTTCATAGGCGCCATGCTCGGGGCCGCAGTGGGCAACGTCGCGCACACTTTGATGCCGGAAGTGACGGCGTCGGCCGGCGCCTACGCACTGGTTGGAATGGCGGCACTGGTTGGCGGAACGACACACGCTCCCATCACGGCCATGCTGATCATATTCGAGATGACCAACGACTACAGCATCATACTACCTCTCATGCTCTGCTCCGCCGTGAGCACGCTGGTGTCGTCCCAGATAAGCAAGCAATCCATATACACCCTTAAGCTTGCCCGGCGCGGGATCAACATAAGGCGTGGTGTGGACGTAAACGTCATGGGATCCATCACGGTGGACTCCGTGATGAGAAAGAACGTGGAGTCCGTACGCGCGCATCTGCCGCTCACGGATTTCCTGCGGATTCTGAGAAGCACGGCAGCTACAACCTTCCCGGTGGTAGACGGCTCCGGAACGCTCGTGGGCGTCGTCTCGCTCGAAGACGCCAGAGAGGTGGTTCTGAATGAGTCCCGGGCAAGCCTGGAGCGGATCTTGATAGTACAGGATATTGCTGACTGTAACCCGCCGGTGCTCAATCCCGGCCACACTCTAAACGACGCAATGCTGAGCTTCGGGGCCCGGGATTCTGAACAGCTTCCCGTAGTGGATTCGTCGACGCGCAGGCTATTGGGCGTCGTAGTGCGGGCCGACGTCATCGGCGCGTACAACAAGACGCTTCTCTCCAGGGACCGCTGAGCGCGGGACGGATTCGGTCTCGGTCGGCGTCGGCGATTTCGTGCAGCCCCACAGTTGTCCGCTGAGCCGCAACCGGTTGTGCTGGAACCGGATTCCGACAGAGAATGTTCCTTTGCCTCTCGCCCCGGGGTTGCACAATAGGCCGACTTCTGCTATGTTAGTATTGAACGGTCGAATTGCCGCAGAGCTTCGGGCACTATCTTCTTGAGAAAAAACAGCTGCGTCTATCGAACGAGCCACCTCGTCGGGTCACTGCGCGTAGCTTAGAGTCGATACCTAGAGTTCCCCTTAGGAAAGGCGAATAGTGATGGATTGGCAGGGAGCCCATCTCATGCAGAATCTTAGAGTGCTATTAGTGCCCGCCATTGTCCTCGTAATCACATTTCTGTCCGGGTACGTTGTGAGGAAGGTCGTTTTTCGAAGTCTGACGCGTTGGGCTCGGAATACGAAGACGCAGTTGGACGACATCATCATCTCCTCGACCCAAGGTCCTTTCATCGTTTGGTTTCTTATTCTGGGCCTGTTCATCGCGATTGAAGTGTCCGCGCTTCCTGCGCAAGCCGTAGGAACAGCCGAGAAGGTGTTGATGGTGCTGGCGGTGCTTTCCGTGACGGCCACGGTAGCCAACGTGGCCGGCAAGCTGATAGGCGCGCATGCGGCCAAGGCGGACACAGCCCTGCCTGCGGCCACTCTGACGCAGAATGTCAGCCGAATAGTCATATTCACTGTCGGTCTTCTCATCATCCTGAACGGGTTGGGGATAGCCATAACCCCCATACTCGCCACACTCGGCATAGGCGGATTGGCAGTAGCTCTTGCGCTGCAGGACACACTTGCCAACCTGTTCGCGGGACTGCACATCATCGCGGCGAAGCAGATTCGGGTGGGCGATTACGTGAAGCTCCAGACTGGCGAGGAAGGGTACGTCACCGATATCAACTGGCGAACGACAAGAATTAGAATGCTCGCCAACAACATTGTTCTCGTTCCAAACGACACTCTAGCGAAGTCCGTGGTGACGAACTATTACCTGCCGGAAACGGACATGTCGGTGCTTGTGCAGGTGGGCGTGCACTATAACAGCGACCTCAGACGCGTTGAGGCGGTCACCTGCGAGGTGGGACGCGAGGTCATGAAGGAAGTGAAGGGAGGGGTAGCCGACTTCGAGCCCTTCATCCGTTACCATACCTTCAACGAGTCGAGTATTGACTTCTCCGTCATTCTGCGGGCGCGGGAGCTGGTCGACCAGTACGTGGTCAAGCACGAGTTCATCAAGCGACTCCACGCCCGCTACGCGCAGGAGGGCATAGTGATCCCGTTCCCGATAAGTGCCGTCAATTTCGAGCAGGAGAAACAGTAGATGAGGCGTGTACTGCTCCTGATACTGCCGACTCTGATCATCATCGGCGCCGGACTGACGGTTTTCGGTCTGCTGGAGGCCCGTTCGGTCAGAGAACGGCTGATGGACGACTTGGAGAGAAAGGCGAGGACCGTGGCCGAGAGCATTGCGCTGTCCGCCGGGGACGTGCTGTCGATCAGCGACGTTGAGGCGGCAAACAGGCTGGTCGAGAGTTTTCAGAAGAGGGAGCGGGTCCAGGGTTGCGTCATATATGACCGCGCCGCGCGCGTAGTGGCCGTCACCGAACGCATCTCCGATTGGCAGGGCAAGGCCAAGCCCTACCTGGAGGAGGTTCTAGTGTCGGCGACCCCGCGCGGAGGGCTCGAGAGATTCCAGGAATATTCCTGGTACAGCTATGTGTTGCCCGTTTTCGACGGTGGAAACAACATCATAGGCCTGGTCGAAGTCGTCTACGACACTTCGTATCTGTTCGACACGTTGGCCGAGGTCTGGCGGCGAATCAGTGTCGCTCTGATAATACTCACGTCTCTCATAGTCCTCGCTCTGCTGACAGTGGAACGGAGGACGTATGCCTTGCCGGTCAGGCAGCTGACCGCGTGGTTCCGGGGATTTCAGAAGGGTGAGGAGGACATTGTAAGCCCGGTCAGAGCCAAAGGTGATTTCGGACAGCTCGTCTCCGAGGTTGAGCAGGTGGCACTCAGTCTGCGCGTGGCGCGGCGGGCGGCGGTCGAGGAGGCGCACGAGCGGCTTCAGCAGGAGGAACTCTGGACAGAGGCGAAGCTCCGGGACCTGGTTCAGGCAAGGCTCGGTGAGAACGCGCTGTTCGTGGTGTCTAACAGGGAGCCCTACATTCACATCGCCGATGAGTCGGGCGGCGTGAGATGCGTGCGTCCGGCCAGTGGTGTGGTCACGGCCATGGACCCGATATTGCAGGCGTGCGGGGGCACCTGGATTGCGCACGGCAGCGGGAACGCCGACCGGAAGTACGTGAATTCAAAGAATAAGCTGGGCGTTCCGCCGGACGACAATCGGTACATACTGAAGCGGGTGTGGCTGACTAAGGACGAGGAGGAAGGATACTACTACGGTTTCGCCAATGAGGGGCTTTGGCCGCTCTGTCACGTCACGCACACGAGGCCCGTCTTCAGGGAGGGTGATTGGGAGAAGTACAAGCGGGCCAACCAGAAATTCGCGCAGAGCGTGCTCGAGGAGCTCCCCGCGCGCAACCCGCTCGTCTTCATCCAGGACTACCATTTCACGCTGCTCCCTCGCATGATAAAGCGCGAACGCCCCGACGCGACAGTGGGGCTTTTCTGGCATATCCCGTGGCCCAACCCGGAGGTGTTTGCAATCTGTCCATATCAACTGGAGATACTGGATGGCCTGTTGGCGTGCGACTTGGTCGGATTCCATCTCCAATTCCACTGCAACAATTTCCTCGATACCGTGAACCGGCTGATGGAGTCTCGCGTAGACACGGAAAAGTTCAGCATAGTCAGGGCGAACCAGGAAACGTTCGTGCGCACCTTCCCGATCAGCATCGACGCCTGCTCCGGCGCAGAGGAGGCGGAGGACGAGGAACGCCGGATTCAGCGCGCCCGCAGGGAGCTACGACTTGAGAACAAGATAGTCGCGGTGGGCGTCGACCGAGTGGATTATACGAAGGGAATCGCGGAGCGCATCTTGGCCGTGGACAGATTCCTTGAGAAATACCCGCAATACAAGGGGAGGTTCGTTTTGCTTCAGCTGGGTGCGCCGAGTCGTACGCATTTGAAGCGTTACCATGAGCTTGCGGCGGAGATCGACGAGCTTGTACAAGAGAAGAACTGGAAACACTCAGAGGAAGACTGGCAGCCGATAGTCTATCTCAACAGGCACTTCTCGCCCGCAGAGATAAGGGCCTACTACATGATGGGAGATCTCTGCATTGTAAGCTCCCTCCACGACGGCATGAACCTGGTAGCAAAAGAGTACGTCGCGGCGAAACAGGGAAGACCCGGCATGTTGATTCTGAGTCGTTTCACGGGAGCGTCGAGGGAGCTCGTCGACGCGGTATCCATCAACCCGTATTCCATAGAGGAATTCGCCGATGCGATCAAGTACTCGATCGAGATGCCGGTCGAGGAGAAGAAGGCGCGGATGGAGAAGATGCGACAGGTTGTGTCCGAGAACAACGTGTACCGGTGGGCCGGAGGCCTAATTGCGGAGCTTACCACTATACAGAAGGCTAAGGAGTTGTGACGGACGTCGGGGTCGCGGCCGAGGTCGGAGCAGCGGCGGGCGTCTGCATAGACTCGGGCAGGGCCCTGGAGCGCGGGGGAACATCCGGTGAAGCATCTCCTGGAACACTGGGACAGAATCAGTGAGCGGATAGCGGAAAGTCGACTCGTCCTGTTCCTCGACTTTGACGGAACGTTGGCTCCCATTGCTGAGAGTCCTGAGCGTGCCGTCATGCCCGAGGCTAATCGGGAGCTGTTGCGATTGCTGGCGGCAGGTTCTGGGTGTACGGTTGCGGTCGTCAGCGGAAGGACCGTGGACGACGTCAGGAGTAAGGTCGGGCTCGAAGGCCCGATCTACGTGGGAAGCCATGGGGCGGAGATCCTGTGGCCCGACGGGACGTTGGAGAGCGCCGGCAGTGCGACATTCCGCGCCCAGCTCGAGAAGCTGAAGCGCGTCCTGATTGCCGAACTTGCCGGGACACCGGGCGCACTGCTTGAAGACAAACAGACTTGCCTGGCCGTTCACTATCGGACGGTTGCCGAGCAGGACGTTGCAGGAGTCAGGGCGACAGTTCGGGAGGCCTTGCAGGCTCTACCCGAGAACGAACACATTCGGATTGCCGAAGGGAAGATGGTGCTGGAACTGCGGCACTCCGCGGGCCCGGACAAGGGCAGCGCAGTGCTGAAGCTCCTGGCGAGAGAGGAAGAGCGCCTCCGGGGAGTTCCCCTTTGTCCGATCTACGTCGGAGACGACCTCACCGACGAGGACGCGTTCGAGGCGTTGAAGAACGCCGGTCTGACCGTCTTCGTCGGCCTTCGGGGCCGCTCGACGGCCGAGTACCATCTCTCGAGCACCGAGGAAGTGAGTACCCTGCTCCGTATGCTGGCGGAGCACTTCGCGGCAGTGAAGTAAGACATGGCAGTGGTGAAGCGCGCCAAACAGCCGTTCAGGTTTCACACGAGACTGCACCTGTCGGAGCTGACGGGTCTGCGGGCGTCGACCCCGGAGGAGCTTCTCGAGCTTATCAAGAAGGTGTCGGGGTCATCGATATACCACCACACGCACCATTTCCTGCAGCAGCATCAGTACCTTTCACCCGAGCCTCCGAACGACTTTGCGTATTGGGTGTCGGCAGCTCTGGGCGAGGACGCGCTCGGAGAAAAGCTCGCGAGCATCGACACCATCCAATTCGCATCAATCCGGAGCCTGCGGAACAAGATCGTTGAGACGATCGAGGCGTACCTCGAGGAGCACCCGAGCGCGAGAAGACGGTTCGCCGCGCCGGGGGAGGAGTTCCACTTCATCAAATCGGTGAGCTTTGTGTTTCCCACGCCGGACGCGGCCTATGACCTGACGGAGTTCGCACGCATCCTTGAGAGGATAGGTATCGATTCCATCTATTTCCATCTCTTTGAGGCGCGATTGCGCCTGGGGCGCGCGACAAACGACTTCTCCCTCTGGATTGAGAGCTCTCTGGGGGAGAAGGAACTGGCGGAGAGGATTTCGAAGCTGGACCCGTACACGTGCACGCTGGAGAGCCTGCGCGCGAAGATAATTCAGATGATAAGAAATCGACCCGGTGGACAGGTAGAATGCAGAGGATAGAAGACTACACCCCCTTCGTCGGGCAGCCCACAGTGGACGACCTGCGGCGCCTGGCCGAAAGACTCCGCGGAAAAGTCGTCCAGCACGTAAATTCCACGGCCGTAGGGGGTGGGGTCGCGGAGATACTGAACAGGATGGTCCCGCTGCTGAATGACATCGGGGTCGACGCCAGATGGGACTTGATAAAGGGGGGCGAGCAGTTCTTCGACGTGACCAAGAAGTTTCACAACGCGCTTCAGGGCAGGGAGGAAGAGGTCACTGAGCGGGACTTGGAGATATTCCTGGACACGAGCGAGCGCAACATTCGCGAGGTGGACGTGCACGGTGACGTCATGTTCATTCACGACCCCCAGCCCATCGCTCTGGTTCGACGAAAGAACCAGAACAAGTGGATATGGCGGTGTCACATAGACGTATCCAACCCGGTCCGCAAGGTCTGGAGGTTCCTGCGTGAATACATGGTCAAGTACGACGCCGCCGTCTTTTCCGCTCCGGGCTTCTCCCATAAGCTGCCGGTGAGACAATTCCTGATTGCGCCTTCGATAGACCCCCTCAGCGACAAGAACAGGGATCTGCCGCCAGAGATCATCGACGACGTTCTGACGAAGTATGACATTCCCAAAGACAAGCCCATCATCACGCAAGTCTCGAGATTCGATCGCTTCAAGGACCCGGTGGGAGTCATCAAAGCTTACACGCTGGTGAAGCGCTACATACCCTGTAGGCTGATCCTGGCCGGGGGCACGGCCGACGACGACCCGGAGGGCCTGAAGGTCCTGGAGGAAGTGAGAGAACACGCGGGGCAGGACCCCGACATCCACGTGTTACTGCTGCCTCAGAACGACATTGAGGTGAACGCCCTCCAGCGGGCCTCAGACGTAATCGTACAGAAGTCACTGAGTGAGGGCTTCGGACTCACGGTCGCGGAAGCTCTGTGGAAGGGAAAGGCCGTCGTGGCGTCAAACGTCGGCGGTATCCCTCTTCAAATTACGCACAAGTACTCCGGACTCCTGTGTCACTCCATAGAGGGGGCGGCGTTTTTCATCAAGCAGTTGCTCAACAGTCCCGATTATGCCCTAAAACTGGGTCAGAACGGCCGCGAGCACATCAAACAGAACTTCCTTCTTACACGGCACCTCAGGGACTACCTGCTGGTGTTCCTGTCTCTGTTCCATCGGGGTGACATCGTGTATCTGTAGGCCGGCGGCTTGCCCCGTCGGTGCCACGCCCCGCCGGCCCTCGACCCCGGTCGGAGCTCGGGCCGTGGCCGGCCTCTGACCGGGGTCGGTCGCCAACGGTGGGCGGCCGCTGACATCGGGTGGCCGTTGACGCCCGTCGGTCCTGGACCGCCCGCAGCCTCTGACCACCGTCAGTCCTGGAGCGTGGCTAGCCTCTGACCGCTCCCGCAGTCAACCCCTCTATGATTCTTCTCTGAAACACGAACACAAGTGCAATCAGCGGGACCGTCACGACTACGGACGCCGCCGCCATTTCGCCCCACGGCACCTCGTGCACGCCGGGGAAGAGGGCTATTGCGACGGGGATCGTCCTCGAGGCGACGGTGGACGTGAACGTGAGGGCGAACAGAAACTCGTTCCAGGAGAATATGAACACCAGGATCGACGTGGCGAAAATGCCCGGGGCGGCGAGCGGGAGCATTATCCTGTAGAATGACTGGAACGGAGTACACCCGTCGACTGCCGACGCCAAATAGAGCTCATCCGGGATGTTTCTGAAGAAATTCGTGAGGACCCAGATCGTCAGCGGCAGCGTGAACGTTGCGTAAGTCATGATCAGAGCCGCGAGCGTGTCCCTGAGTCCCAGGGTACGTATTATGACGTAGAGCGGACTGACCGTCGCGATGGGCGGAAACATTGACGCCGAGAGTATGAGGGCGAGGATCAGTCCCTTCTTGCTGAGGCCGAGCTTCGCAAGGGCGAAGGCCGCCAGGGACCCTATCGCGAGAGAGATGACCGTCGTGGACGAAGCCACTAGGAAGCTGTTGGCTATGATCCGCAGGAATGGGTACTGAGTGAAGACTGTCGTATAATGCGACAGGGTCGGTTCGCTCGGCAGAAGAGGCGGCAGGGAAGTGAGCTCGGCCGACGGCTTCACCGACGTGATGACCTGCCAGAGAAATGGTCCCAGGCAGTACGCCGCGGTTGCCGCAACCAGAGCGTAGAACGCAAGTCTCTTCATCCGCTCGGTCATGGGCATGCCGCCTTTTCGATTCCGCCTCGGAGAAGCCGCACGTAGAACACGGTGATCATCCCCACTAACAAGAATACAGTCAGTGCTATGGCCGAGCCGTAGCCGAACTGGAGCGTTTGAAACAGCACCTTGTAGGCATATATTGACAGAGTCTCGGTCGTGTTCGCCGGACCGCCGCCCGTAAGGACGTATATGGAATCGAACACTCTGAAGGCGTCCAGCGTTCTGAAGATGAGGACAACCAGGATTGTGGGCTTGAGGAGCGGAAGGGTGATTCTCCTGAAGATCTGCCAGGCTGACGCCGCGTCCACTCTCGCTGCCTCGTAGAGCTCCTTGGGGATTGTCTGGAGACCCGCAGTCAGCAGTATGACTACGAACGGCGTGGTCTTCCACACATCCATGAAGATGGCGGCGTTCAGCGCCCAGAACGGGCTCCCCAGCCAGTTTATGCTGGTGCCGAGCAGGTAATTCAGAAATCCAAAGTCGGGATTGTACAACCACTCCCACATCTTGGCCGACACCACCGTCGGTATGGCCCAAGGAACGAGCACAAGAGAGCGCACGACGCCCTTGCCCGCGAACACCCTGTTGAGGAGAACGGCAATCCCCAGGCCCAGCAAGAGCTCCAAAATGACTGAGACCCCGGTGAAGTAGGCCGTGTTCTTGAGCGCATTCCAGTATCTAGTGTCAACCAGCAAGAAGCGGTAGTTTTCAAGCCACACCAGCTTTGAAATGTCGAAAATGAGGAGCTTCCTGTGAAGGCTGAGCCAGAGCACGTAGACAATGGGGTATACCGTCACGAGCGACAGCGCGGCCAGGGCCGGAATCAGGAATTTGAAATTGCGCAAGGCCGTCAGGTTCACCTCTTATCCTCTCGGTGCCTGGTGCTCAGGCGGCTGTCGCGATGCCCAGTGGCTTGCCGCGGTTGTCAGGTCGTTTGTCGCTCTGGCCCGCTCGTCGGTTCCCTGTTCTCTATTCTCAGTCCGAAGTTCTCAGTCCTTCGCCCTTGATCTTCAGTCCCCAGTCTTCAGTCTTCAGTCTTTAGTCCCCAGTCCTCAGTCCTCAGTCCTCAGTATGAACTGTATCTGCCTCCTGGCGGAGGCCAGGGCCTCTTCTGTGTCCTTCACTCCCGCAAGTGCGGCGCTGAACTCCGGCTGCATGACCTGCGAAATCATCATGTAGTAAGGGGTCACCGGCCGGGGTCTCGCGTGTTCCATTATCTCATACAGACCGGCCATAAACGGCTGTGCGCCCCTGAGCTCGGGGTCAGCATACAAGCTCTTCAAGGTCGGCTTGTACCCGACCGTGAGAGCTAGGGTCTTCTGCGACTCGTAGGAGGTGAGGAACTCTATCAACCGCTCCGCTTCCTTCGGGTGCTCAGAGTAGGCGTTCACTCCCAGCTGCCACCCGCCCAGCGTCGACGCCGTCTCGTGGCCAGGGAAACGGGGCAGCATTGCGACGCCCACCTTACCCCTAACGGGAGAGCCGGGTCTTTCGAATATCGTCCAGGCGTAAGGCCAGTTCCGCATGAACACGGCCCTGCCGTTTCCGAAAATGTGCCTCGTGGTTTCCTCTATCGAAGTCGTGACGAGCGCCGGGCTGACTTCGTATCTGAAGATGAGGTCCTTCATGAAGTCCAGTGCCTCCCGGTTCTGCGGGCTGTCGATCACCACGTCCCCGGCCTGAATCACGTCTCCGCCATTGCCCCACATGTACTCGAGGACATTGCACACCAGCCCTTCATACTGCTTTCCCTGCCATACGAAGCCATACATGTCCGGTTCCATCTTCGCAATGTGAGAAGCGGCTCGCACAAGCTTTAGCCATGTCGTGGGCGGGGCAAACCCGTACTTCTCCAGGAGGTCCTTTCTGTAGTAAAGCACTCCGGCGTCTATGTACCAGGGTATTGCGTAGACGTTCCCGCCGTATGTGACGGCCGTCATGGGCGCGCTGAAGAAGCTGTCTCTGCGCGCCGGCGGCAGGACATCCGACAGATTCCTGAGCCAACCTGCTCTTGCGAACTCCGGGACCCACACGACGTCCATCGACAGCACGTCGAAGTCGGACGATTCACCCTCCATGTTTATCGCGTAAAACTGGTGCTGTTCGTCCGTCGTCGCGGGCAAAGGCTCGTCCTTGACGCGTATGTCGGGATTGAGGTCCTCAAATCGCGCGATGAGCCTCGCGAAAGACTCGGGGTCGCCGGCTATTTTGCCGTGCTTGAAAACGACGGTCACCTGACCCTGCCGGGGCCCGTCGTGCCCTTGGCATCCCGGAAGCAATACGAGGAGACAGAACGCGAGAGTCGGAGCAAGGCGCGTTAGAAGAGTCCGGACCGGGCTGCGGGCGGCGAGAGGATTTGCTTGGGCCATTCTGGGGCTCCGTGATTTCCAGACGGAAGCAGAGAATCCGGTCGGCGCGGCGCACGAGCGGGCACGGGCCGCTCGACGTGCCGCGACGCGACTATCTCAACACATATACCATGATATCACTAACGTTTGTTCCTGTGTTCCCGGTAACGACCAGGGCCCGCCCGAGTCGCTCGAGCAGGGTGTGGCTGTCGTAGTCTCTTATGTAGGCCTCGATGTCCACTTTCTCGCGCGTCGCCACCTCCCTGAGCCTGTTGTCGACTATGGCTCCGGCGACGTTCGGCACGAAATCAGAGCCGTCGGTGCACACGCTGGCCAGAACCCAGTTGCCCGCGTATTCTCCCATGGCCGCAAGCGTCGCTGCGGCGTAGTGCTGGTTTCTTCCGCCGGTGCCGTGGTCGGCCGGCAGCCGGGGTGAAGTCTCGCCGCCGATGATGAGCGCGTCGTAACCCGAGTATTTGCCCTCCATTATCTCCCTCGCCCTCAGTCTTGCCGCCTCGGACGGGTCGCCGCGCTGCTCGGACGTCACGATGTGCGGCCTCAGTCCCATGTCGCGCGCAGCGACCGACATCGCCTCCAGGGCGAGCATGTTGTCGCCCACGATGAAGTTGTGGCAGTTGTCCAAGCTCCTGGGAGTCTCCTCCACGGCTCCGGCGCGTCCCCTCTGCAGCAGGGTCAGCACGGAATCGGGGGTCTCGTCGGTCAGCTCGTATCTTTCCAGAAGAGAGTGGGCCTCCTGGAACGTGGAAGAATCGGGCGCAGTAGGTCCCGACGCGATGCTGGCAAGGTCATTGCCGACGACGTCGGAAATGATGAGGGACACCACCTTCGCGGGCGCAAAGTGTCTCCCGAGTCGACCGCCCTTCGTCTTGGAGAGATGCTTCCTGACCACGTTTATCTCCTGTATGCTCGCCCCCGACCGCAGGAGCAACCCGGTAGTCTTCTGCTTATCCTCGAGGCTGATGCCGTCAGCGGGGCAGGGCATCAGCGCCGAGCCGCCTCCAGATATGAGACACAGCACGAGGTCCTGCGCATTCATGCAGTACGCCTCCTTGAGGGACAGCATCCGGCGCGTTCCGGCTGCTCCCCTCGAGTCCGGAACCGGGTGGCCGGCCGCGACTATCTCAATCTTGCGAGTCGGATATCGATTGCTGACGCAATTCACGACGCCCGCCGTGACTGTGTCCGAGCCGAGAATCCGTTCCAGCTCCTCCGCCATGCCGCCCGATGCCTTGCCGCCCCCAATGACGAAGACCCGGCCGGCGGAAAGAGGGAACGGCGTACCAAGCACTGTCAGTACCTTCTTGGAACGATCGTAGGCGAGGGCCGACCGCATGAGGGCGGGCGGCAGCACTTGTTGAATACCCGCCTCCACGAGGCGAATGGCGTCCCTGCGCGGCCCGGTCGTCGAGAGCTCGTCCCTGTTCTTCACTATCATGATGTCCGCCTTGTCCGGAGGAGTAAACAGCCAGGAAAACCGGGGTCCTGAGTCCGTGCCGACGGTGGAGCGATTGAGGCCCCAACAACATCAGTCGCGCGCTTCAGGCTTCATGAGGCGGCCCATGAACATACTCGCGTTCTTCACAAAGAAGACCGTCGGCAGTCCCTCCGCCAGCTCTGTAAGCCGCCCGGCGTAGGCCTCCTCCTGTCCAACGGGCGGAGTCGCGAGCCCCATGAAGACCACGTCTGCAGCCGAGCTCTCTGCGCGTATCAGCTCCTGCACGCTGGTGGCCGCGGGTTTGACTATCACTCGCGGGCCGACTTCCATGCGGATCTCCGGAATCAGGCTCTTCAGACTGAGCTCCGCCTGCGCCTTGGTCAACTCGTTGGAGGCAACGGTGATTAAACGCACTCGCGCGCCTCGCCACTCCGGATTCCGCGTGAGGAGATACGCCAGCAGAAGCATCAGGTCCCCGTTTCGTTGGAGGCCGCCCCACCAGAGATGCACCGTACGTCCGACCTCGGCTCTGGGGTTTGGATCGAACGGCCGGATGCGGCCTATTATTAGGGACTTCTTCAGACGCTCGAGTCTCCGCATTGCCCTCAGAAATTCCGCCAGCAACTCCTTCTCCTTGGGCCATCCCAGCATGACGGTGTTGCTCTCCATGCCGGCCATTCCGTTGGCCTGCGCGACGTCGACAATTCCGTCCACGACGTCCCTGACCACGCCGGCGTCGGCGAACGCGAGCAGGCCTTCCCTGTCCAGGACCCGCTGCATGTCGCTCTGTATACCGACCACGTCCACGTCCCTGTCCAGGAGATCTCCGACCACCAACTGACAGGCAGTGACCACCCCGCGGCCCTGGCTGAGCCAGTTGCCGAACCGGACGAGCTCCAAGTGACGCGCCAGGTCGGAAACGAACACCAGGATGTGAGGGCGCCAATTGCGTGGGCTCATCGGGCGATGGGCCAGCCGTATGAGGGTCCAGCGGATCAGAGTCTCGTACATGCCGCGACGAACGTCGCCCCAGGTAGTCGTGCTCTCCCTGCGCGAAAGGACGGACCAGAGCACAACTTCGACGAGTATGGCCACGACGCCGGCTAAGGGACTTATCAGGAATATGGTGACCGCGCACATGGCGCCGCCGGCAAGACTGACGAACCACGGGGCTTTGATCCTGGGGCGCCACGACGGGTCACCGCTGAGTGCTTCCACGGCGGCAGCTATGTTGATGGTGCCGTAGACGGTCAGGAAGAACATGGCGACCACTGTCGCGACGGCGTTGAGGTTCCCCAGAAACACTGCGGCGATGGCCACGGCCAAAGACACTCCTATCCCCGGTGCGAGCTCCCTCCAGTCGCCGGTTCTAGTCCCCAAGAAGCGCGGAGCGAGGCCGTCCCTTGCGAGAGCCTGCAGTGTTCGCGGCGCCCCCAAGATGGAACCTACGGCGGAAGAGAAGATGGCGGCCCAAAGCCCCGGTAGAACCAGCCACGGGCCCAGCACGGCCACGCGGGTCCAAACGAGGGGGTCCTCTCGCAACTCTGCGGGAGTCGCGCCCATTGCGAGCAGGACAGGGACGACCAGATAAATCGCGAAGCCCGTTCCCACCGCCAGCAATGCACCCAGTGGAATGGACCTTCCGGGCTCCCGGAGGTCTCCGGACAGGCCCAGACCGGCCATGACGCCGGTCACCGCCGGGAAGAATATCGCAAACGCCGGCCAGAAACCGAGATGTCCTGACGAGACTCCAAGAGAACCCGGGTGGCCGGAGCCCCTGAGAAGCGCGCCGACACAAAGGACCACCAGAGAGACTGCCACAAGCAGCAGCAGCGGGATCTGGACTCTCAGCGCCAGATTCGCCCCCAGAACGGCCAGGAATCCCACGATGACTACTATCAGAATCGTCATGGTCTGCACCGGTACTTCCGGCCACGCGAACCTGAGCGACTCTGCCAGGCCATACGAATACAGCGTCACCGAAAAGGTCTGCGATAGAAAGAGCGGCAGACCGATGGCGCCTCCGATCTCGAGCCCGAGGCTCCGTGAGACGATGTAATACGCGCCGCCGACCCCCACGCGCGCGTTTGTGGCGGCCGATGAAAAGGATAGAGCGGTTATAAGTGTGATCGAGTTCGCCAGCACGACGATGACCAGCGTGCGGAACAGCCCCATGTGGCCCACGATCCAGCCGGACCGCAGGTACATTATGACGCCGAGGATGGTCAGGATGGTGGGTGTGTAGACTCCGAGGAACGTCCCGAGCTTCCTGTTTTCGCGAGCGTGGGACGAGGATGAGGAGGAAAGCGTCACTCGAAAACTCCCATGACCGGAAGCGCGCTGAGCGGCTTGAGTGCCCTTCGAGGCAAGTCACATTGTGCGAGCGCACTGCCCGACCGCACCGGAGAGGTCCCTCTGTCGTGCCTGCGATCCCTGTTCCCCGAGACTCGAGGACCTCGCATCACGCGGCACCTTCGCCGGAGACAAGGGGTCGTCGGCCACGCTCCGGCCGGGCCAATGCGCGTCACGCCACGGAGGGTATCATAAAGTCAGCGCCGCGCCGACCGAATTCAGCCGCTGTCGAACGCGGGCGGGTAAGGGGAGGAGGGGGACGGTGTGGGACAGGCTGGAATACGCCGGGGTGTCGTGGTGCTTTGGCGGGGGGCAAATCGCGGCGGAAGGTGGAGAAATCTCTGTTCCGATAAGCGAACGGCCCGACCGACCGGCCTATTCGAGGATGCTCTCGTAGTAACCGGGGGTCACGGCCGTGGCGTCGGAGACTGCAGCTCCCGACGCGGCGACGGCCGGCGGCGACGCCTCCATGTAAGCCGGCGATATGAAGACCGGCTCGCGCTCTACTCGGCTCCCGACTCCGAAGCCCACGACAAGGCCGATGACAATGAGCGCGGCCGCCCTGAGCCATGCGCGCAGCGGGAAGCCGCGGACTCCGCCCAGCCCGGCCCGCACGACCTGGACTCGCGGGCGCCTGTCGAGAATTCCGGCCGCAAGCCGGCTCGGCCTCACTCCGGCAATGGCTTCGATGTCCGCCCGTATGCTCTCAAGGCGACCGCGGCACTCGGGACAGGTTTCGAGGTGGGTCGCGATGGCCGCGCGTTCCTCCTCGCTCTCCACGACCTCCAGTGCGTACGCCAGAAGCTCGTCTTCGGTCCTGTGTGTCATCTCATAACTCCGTTCTTCTAAAGCTCGTCATGCCTCTTTCGTTCGCCGTCAGTCCGTTCTTCCTCGGGTCGTGACGCCCCTTTCATTCTACGTCACTCGGTTTTTCTTCGGGTGTGATGCCTCTTTCGTTCTGCGTCACTTCGCTTTTCTTCAGGATGTGGCGCCTCTTTCCCTCAACGTCTCGCGGCACGACTTTACCGCGTAGAAGATGCGCGACTTGACCGTGCCCAGCGGGACACCCAGGCTCTCCGCTATTTCCTCGTAGCTGTGGCCCCCGTAGAACCTAAGCACTAGCACGTCGCGATGTCCGGCGTCGAGAGCGGCTATCGCGCCGGCGACAAGACGGTCCCGCTCGTCCGCCAGGACTCGTTCGAGGGCGTCACGGCTGCCGTCGACGTGTTCCGCCCTGTCCAACTCAACGTTGCGCCGGACTCTCGCGGTCTCTTTCACGGCGAGCCGGTAGGCGATGGTGCCCAGGAAGCCCCTCACTGTGCCGGACGTGTCCCTGATTCTGGCCCGAAGCGCCCGCACGAAGGTTTCCTGCACGACCTCGTCGGCCGCCTCAGCCGAGCCTGTGACGAAAAGGGCCAGTGCCGCGAGGCGTGCCCGATGCCGCGCAACGAGCACGCCCCAGGCCATCCCGTCGCCTCGCTGAGCCCTGGCGAAGGATTCCCACTCGGAGTCTACTGTTTCCTGCATTCGAGCCCCTGCTGCCTCAGCCAGGCGTCGATCTCCTTCACGTCCGACGCGCCGCAGCTCCAGGCCTCTCCAATCTTATGCCGCATCTCGTCCTGCAAGAGACCCTGCACGTGCTCAATATACCACCTGAACAGCTTGAGGCGAAGGTCCGGCGCGTCTTTCTTCAGGGCCTCCAGGTTGACCGCAATCCCCCACGCGTAGTTGGACATCAGCATGCGACCTGCGTCTGCTTTGGGCGAGCTCTTGAGCCGCCAGCTGTCCAGCCCGGCCGTTCTGAAGTCGTCGAGCCACGCCTGATACGCCCGGCGAAGCTGCTCGGCATACGAGTCCCGCGACGGCGTGACCAGCGTGACCAGCCCCAACTCTCTGCCGCTCCGGACGACCGGTTCGAGCTCCTTCGAGGCGAAGAGAGTCTTGGAAAGATATACGGGCCGTCCGGCGCGCCCGGCCGACTCCACCAACTTGAGTATCAGCGCATCTCCGAATAAGCCTCCCGGCTTCTCCCGCCCCTTGCCGTCCTTGGCTGCCTTGAAGAGCGAGCTCCTGAGCGCCGCCAGCCCCGTCTTGTCCGTGAAGCGCGGCACGCCCCGCTCGATAACGTACAGTGGATACCACTCTGTGTTGAGCAGGCTGCGGTTCACGATCGAAACGTCCGGTCTCACCTTGAGGACGCGGGTGAGAATCCAGCCGGGATAGGTGTCGTTGTCGCCGTTGGTGACGAGGATGGCGTCCTTGTCCAGTCCCACCAGCAGGTTGTAGTTGAAATCCATCACCTCGTCGGTGATGGCTCCGCTCTCGGCCAGACGGCGCAGAGCAGCTTCGACGCGCTCCTCGTCCCGCGCTCTCATGCGGTGCGTGACGAGCGGGAACCACGGGTCCGGGAATTTGGAGTCCAGGGCGGCCGCCCGCTCCAGGTACTCGAGCCCCTCGGCGTCGTCTGTCGCCCCCAGCCGCTCCAGGCCCTTTAGATAGAGCAGCGTGGGATTGGCGGGGTAGCGCCTCACGCCCTTGGACAGGAGTCTGGAGTAGTCCTTGTCGTGGGCGTACCGCGCCGCGTACATCCAGTTGGCGTAGGCATATTCGGAGGGGTACTCGTCGAAGTAGTTCTCCCACAACTTGGCCAGCTTCTCGTAGGTCTCCTCGTCATAGACCACCTGACGCAAGCTCTTGATGTCCTCGGGCCTGACGACCTCTTTGGCGCCGAGGCCCTTCGGGACGAGGCTGAACGCGAACGCCGCCAGCAGCGCTACCGTGAGCCAAACGTATGCTCGTTTCATGGAATGTCCCTCCTTCTTGTACTATAATCTCGGAGCGGGCGCAAAGTTCACGGGAATTGAGGATGCATCCGAAAGTTACTGATAGCCTGCGCCTCAATGTGTCCCATCTCGTTGTCGGAACGGAGAATCCGACCAGCGAGGGCGGGAATTTCGAAAACGGGCGTATCGCCGGATGCTTCCCGGAGAACCCCGCGACCGCCACAACGTTGCGGCCAATCGCGAGAAAACCCATCACTGAGTTTTAGATGCTTCCGGAATTGAGGGCCCCGGCGGAGGGCGCGCACGGACGCCTGCGGGTTACCTCCTGCTCGTAGTGGAATTCAACCCATTGCCGTTTCTCTGTGTCTAACCCTTGAGGACCAGAAAGGAGGAAACGCTATGAAAAAGCTGGGAATCGCTGTCCTCGCTATCGCCGTTCTCTGTCTCGCCGTGCCGACTGACACCTTCGCGCAGAAGGGCGTCTACTGGCGGGGTGGCCGCGGCTGGGGGCCGGGTACCCCGTATTCGAGAATGTACAACTCGGCGACTGTAACCACGATAGCCGGTGAGGTCCTAAGCGTAGAGACCATCACGCCGTACAAGGGCATGTCCTACGGCGTGCATCTCGTGCTGAAGACGAAGGACGGCAAGCTCTCGGTACATCTTGGGCCCGCCTGGTTCGTCGAGAATCAGGACACCCGGATTGAACGCGGTGACAAAGTGGAGGTGCTGGGTTCCAGAATCACATTTGACGGGAAGCCCGCCGTGATCGCGGCAGAGGTGAAGAAGGGTGACGACGTCCTCAAGCTGCGCGACGAAAACGGCTTCCCGGTGTGGAGCGGATGGAGACGGAGGTAGAGCGGCAGCAGGGATAGCAGCCACGACAGGCGCGGGGACGGGAGCGGCGGCGATGACGGCTGCCTCGCCCGTCCCCGTCGCCCACCCTCTGGCGGCCGCACCGCCGACCGCCATCTCGGGGCCCCGACTCGGCCTCACAAACCAGTGGAGACTCTCCGCACAAACTGCTAGTCTGGCAGGAAACGTTAGGCGGGAGGCTCCATGAAGCTCAAGTTCCTCGGCGCCGCGGGCCAGGTCACCGGCTCATGCTACCTTCTGGAGATCGATGGGACGCGGATGCTCATCGATTGCGGCCTGTTCCAGGAGCGGCAATATCTGCACAGAAACTGGGAGCGTTTCCCATTCCCGCCCGACACGATTGACTACGTCCTACTCACGCATGTGCACCTCGACCATTCCGGGCTGCTCCCGAAGCTCGTGAAAGAGGGCTTCAGGGGCAGGCTGCTCCTGACTCCAGCTTCGGCCGAGATGCTTCCCATCGTTCTGGAAGATTCCGCGAGGATCCAAGAAGAAGACGCCGCGTACAAGAAGAAACGGCATCGAAAAGAAGGACGGAAGGGGCCTCATCCCGAAGTCCCGTTGTATAAGGTGAGAGACGTGGAGAGGTGTCTCCGTCTGCTCAAGGAGGTCCCGTACGGGACACTCGTCAAGCTGAACGGCAGGCTTAAGGTCTGCTTCCACGATGCCGGCCACATCCTGGGATCTGCGATGGTGGAGGTCGTCGCACATGACGGACGCCGCTCGCGCAACATCATCTTCTCGGGCGACATAGGCCAGTTCAACAAGCCCATCCTGAACGACCCCACTATGTTCGACGGAGCCGACTACGTCGTGATGGAGTCAACGTACGGAAACCGGAATCACAACGGCGTCGGGGACGAGGAGGAAGAGCTGGGTCGCGTCGTGGGGGACACCATCAAGGCAGGGGGAAACGTCCTCATTCCCGCTTTCGCCATCGAGCGCGCGCAGCAGATTCTGTATTCGTTGGGCGGGCTCCTCCGCGAGCGGAAGATACCCGCCGTGACCGTTTTCTTCGACAGCCCGATGGGGGTGGAGATCACGAAGGTGTTCGAGCGAAGCAAGAGGTGCTTCGACAAAGAGGCGCAGGCTCTCTTTTCCGGAGGCCTGTCGCCGTTCGAATTCCCGGGCTTGAGAATGGTCGAATCCGTCGAAGACTCAAAGGCGATAGCTCGCTTCGACAGGCCGTCCGTCATCATATCCGGGGCGGGAATGCTGACCGGCGGCCGCATCAAGCATCACCTCCAGCAGAACATCGGCCGGCCCGAGTGCACTCTGGTCTTCGTGGGCTACCAGGCCGCCGGAACGTTGGGGCGGCTGATCCAAGAGGGGGTTTCTCCGGTCAGAATTCACGGGCAATCCCACGAAGTGAAGATGAAGACGGCGCGAATCGAAGGATTCTCGGCTCACGCCGGCAGGGACGACCTGAGACGTTGGATGGACGGCTTCGCCTCTGCGCCCAGGCGCATCTTCCTGACGCACGGAGAGGAAAACGGAATCTCGGCCCTGGCCGAATACGCGGCTTCCAAGCCGGGCTGGGAGGTCAGTGCTCCGCGTTACAGGGAGGAGTTCGTCATCTGAGGGCTGCCAGAGCGAGAATTCGATAGAGCGCGCCAGGAGCAGGCGGAGCGAACCAGCACTGCAGGCGCGGTCGCGCACGGCGCGTGCGGAAGTAGGGTTCATGAACGCGAGATGCCCAGACGTTGACGCTTTGAGGCAGAAAGCCCGGCAGTTGAGAAGAGACCTCCTGGAGATGATAACCGAGGCGGGCAGCGGTCACCCCGGCGGCTCTCTTTCCGCCGTGGAGATTCTGGTCTCGCTCTACTTCTGCAAGATGCGACACAGGCCCGAAGAGCCCACCTGGCCGATGAGGGACAGGTTCATAATGTCCAAGGGACACGCCAGCCCCGTCCTGTACGCGACGTTGGCCGACTGCGGGTATTTCCCCAGAGAGGAGCTCAAGACTTTCCGAAAGCTGGGAAGCCGCCTTCAGGGGCACGTCCACGCCGGGGTGCCGGGAGTGGAGCTCTCCACGGGCTCGATGGAACAGGGGTTTTCAGTCGCGAACGGGATCGCCCTCGGCGCCAGGCTGCGGGGAGTGGACTTCAGGGTCTACTGCCTTCTGGGTGACGGCGAGATACAGGAGGGCCAGGTCTGGGAGGCCGCGATGATGGCCGCGCATCACAAGCTTGACAACGTCTGCGCCGTGCTGGACGCGAACGGAGTGCAGGAGAACGGACCCGTCTCGGCCATAAAGGGTCTGGAGCCGCTGGACGAGAAATGGTCGAGCTTCGGCTGGCACGTGATCGAGGTGGACGGCCACAGCTTCGAGGAGATACTGGCCGCCCTGGACGAGGCGGAGACGGTCAAGGGAAGACCCACTTTTGTGATTGCGCACACGGTCAAGGGCAGGGGCGTGTCCTTCATGGAGGGACAGGCCGGTTGGCACGGCAAGGCGCCCAGCAGGGAAGAGCTCAAGAGGGCGCTGTCGGACCTGGGATTCCAGACGTGAGGAGCGGAGCAATGTGGGAGATGAAGCCCACCAGAGACGCTTTCGGGGAAGCTCTCGTCGAGCTCGGCAGAGCGAACAGGAAAGTGGTCGTCGTCTCCGCCGACCTCGAGGACTCGACGCGGGCGGAGTACTTCAAGAAGCAGTTCCCTGAAAGGTTCTTCAACGTGGGCATCGCGGAGCAGGACATGCTGGGTACGTGCGTGGGCCTGAGCCTGGACGGGCTCATTCCCTTTGCGTGTTCCTTCGCGGTCTTCCTGACGGACCGCACCTACGGAGTCCTGCGCATTTCGATATGCTACAACAACAGGAACGTGAAGCTCGTGGGCACTCACGCAGGGCTCACCGTGGGGGAAGACGGGGCCACTGCGCAATCCCTGGAGGACCTCGCCGTGATGAGGGTCCTGCCGAACATGACGGTCGTCTGTCCGGTGGATGCCGTCGAGACGAAGAAGACGACGCGACGGATAGCAGAGGTGTGCGGGCCGGTCTACATGAGGCTGGGCAGAGCCCCGTACCCGATTCTCACGAAGGAATCGGACGCGTTCGAGCTGGGAAGGGCGAACGTAATGAGAGAGGGAAAAGACCTCACAATCATCGCATGTGGGCTCATGGTGTCTGAGTCCCTGAAGGCGGCGGACGCACTGTCTCAGGAAGGGATTCAAGCCAGAGTCGTCAACATGCACACGGTCAAGCCGCTTGACGAGCGGGAGGTAGTCCGGTCGGCGGCCGAGACGGGCGGGATAGTCACCGCAGAGGAGCACCAGGTGAACGGAGGATTGGGTGGGGCCGTGTCGGAGGTGCTCGTCCGGAACTGCCCGGTGCCTCAGGAGATGGTCGCGGTTCGGGACGCGTTCGGAGAATCCGGCGACCCGGAAGGTCTGCTCAGAAAATACCACCTCAAGGATACCGACATCGTTGCGGCCGCGAGAGCAGTCCTGAAGAGAAAGAAATCGTGAACGCCGTCCCGGTCGGGCGGGTCTGCGCGGTGATGACGGCCGGTGCGCGGAGTCCGGGGTCCGCGCCATGATGCGGGCGGGCCCGCACGGCTTTTGGGAAAGGTCCGCGCTCCCCGGCGGCGGAGTATGTGCAGTCCGACTGGTCTGCCAGTGAGTGAGAGGCGATTCACCGATGGCGGGCGAGAGCACGTCGAAACGCACGACAAAGCCCGGAGTGAGGCACAGCGCCTTTGTCAGTTCCGTCGTGATGCTGCTCAAGTCGCTGTACCATTCGTTCCGCAGCCTCTGGGCGGGCGAGGTGCCGGCTCGCGCCGCGGCGCTGACTTACACCACGCTGCTCGCGACTGTGCCGTTTCTGATTGTGCTTTCGTCGGTGGCGGCACAGCTCGGCTACCTGCCCATTCTTTCCAGGGTTCTCCCGGAGCTTCGCGATTCGTTCGGGGTCCGGGTGCCGCTGGACTGGCTGGAGGAAATAGTCAGACACGCCCAGGCCGTGCCCATGGGCCGCCTCGGCATCCTGGGGGGTGTGTCGTTTCTGATAACTTTTCTCTTGGCCGTGAGCAACCTGGAGCAAGCCATCAACCGCATCTGGAAGATAGATAGAGGCCGCAACTGGCTCGTCAAACTGCGGGACTACGTGCCGTTCCTGCTGTTCCTCGTGCTATTCGCTCTGCTCGTGGCGTGGATACTGGTCGAGCTGAGGACTCACCTCAACCTCGTCGCGCTGGCCTCCTCCGGGCGCCAAATGGATGAGAGGTTCCCGCTGCGGGCGATCGTCGGCGCCACTCTCGGGCTGACCTGGCTCGGAATAGCGGTGCTGTACTACCTCATTCCCCACTCGAAGGTGCGGATCCGGCACGCCGCCATAGGCGCCACATTCTCGACCATTCTCCTGTTCTGCTTTTTCTATCTGATGCTGAAGCTGCAGTCGCTGCTGTTCTCGCGCTACTCCCTGCTGTACGGCTCTCTGGCCGGCCTTCCGCTTGCCATGCTCGTCGTCTATTTCGGCTGGACGATCATACTCATGGGTGCGGTCATGACACATCGCTACCACAGCCGTAGCACGTGGCTCGAGCCGGCCGCACATCCCTCGTCCTGACCCGACACCCCGTTCCGCAAGTCCCACTGAGTCTTGCCTCAAGCCCCGAGCGGACCTCAGGCGCGCCCTTCGGCGCGCTCCATCGTCGCCCGCGGGCCACACTTTCTTTGATGCAAGGAAACAGTAATGTGATGGGCTCATTCGTCCGAGAATTAATACAGGAGGACGCAAACATGGGCTCGAGCCCGAGGATAGACCTTAGGCACCTTCTCTGGCTGGTGCCGTGCGTAGTCGGGGCGTGCGTGTGGTGCGCCCAGCGTCCGATCACACACGGTCCCGGCCAAATCGCGCCTTCGGCGCCTGTGCAGGAGCCGGCGGACGACCCCATGAGCTTCGGCCACGGCGAGTTCACCGTGAAGCCGCTGGCGGGGTTCCAGGTGACGGCCCGCGTGCTGTCCAGGAGGAACTATTCGCTGGGCCGGGACGCCAAGCTCTGCCCGGTTGACCTGGCACTGGGGTGGGGACCGATGTCGGACGAGAAGGTCCTGGGCCGGCTGTCCATATCCCAGTTCGACCGCTGCTACATGTGGTCCTTCCGTGACCTGTCGGTTCGCAGAGTAGAGGTGGAACGGAACAGCGCCAACATGCACATGATTCCTTCCACGTCCGACATAAAGAGACGGCTCAGGACCTTGAGGAAGGGAAGCCTCATCCAGTGCCGCGGCTACCTCGTGGAGGTCACGGCACCGGGCGGATGGCAGTGGCGGAGCTCTCTCTCACGGAACGACACAGGCCAGGGCGCCTGCGAGGTGGTCTGGGTCAAGGAGCTGAAAGTGCTCTAGGAGCGCCCTCCGTGTCGACGCCGCCGGCGCCAACCCTGCCGGCGGCCTGCCGTCTTCCCGATTCTCCCCCAAACATCCAGATTCTCCAGGAAACGCAGCTTGATTTGTGTGCAGCCCCAGGGTATATTTATGGCTTCTACGTTCTGGCGGACTTTCGTGAAAGAATCACTTCTTGACCGCAGAACCTCGGAACCCATGTTCCCGACGTTTTCCCCACCGCGGGACGGCTGACGGAGAAGGAGCGACATATGGTGCTCGTCAGATTCTTCCCAAAGGAGTTCAGTTTCTTCGACGTGTTCGATGAGCACGTCGGCCTGGCGGTCGAGGCTTCGCAGCTGTTCAGGGAATTGGTCGAGCGCAGCGCGGTGGACGAGATAGCCCTAGCCAGAATGCAGTCTATCGAGCACAGCGCGGATGAGACGACGCACATGTTGATAGACCAATTAAACAAGACGTTCATCACGCCGTTCGATCGTGAAGACATCTACTCTCTGGCGAAGGAGCTCGACGACATAGTGGACACACTCACTACGATCGTCAATCGCATGCGGGTATATAGGCTGGCCGGTCCCAACAAGAATCTGATCGAGTTCTCACTCGTGATTGATGAGTCCATTCGCGCGGTTGCGTCTGCGGTGAAGGGATTGCGGCACATGAAGAACAGGAAGGCCATAACGAAGTGCTGTGTGGAGGTCAACACCCTTGAGAACGTGGGGGACTCCATGCGGGACAAAGTGCTGGCGGAGCTCTTTGAGACAGAGAGTAATCCGATCAACGTCATCAAATGGAAAGAGATATACGAGAACGCGGAGAACGTTCTCGACATCTGCGAGGACGTGGCGAACGTCGTCGAATCAATAGTGGTGAAGCAGGCGTAGAGCCCGTCCCGGACACTGAGGACACAGAGTATTGGACAGCGGCGGAATATCGCTGGGCCTCATAGTGGTGTGCG
This sequence comes from Candidatus Eiseniibacteriota bacterium, assembly GCA_016928935.1. Taxonomy (GTDB): domain Bacteria; phylum Eisenbacteria; class RBG-16-71-46; order JAFGJU01; family JAFGJU01; genus JAFGJU01. Next base: position 27,948 of record JAFGJU010000213.1, read on the forward strand.
CGCTCATCCTTGGCAGTGAGTTTGTCAACGGATGGACGGACGCACCAAACGCCATAGCGACGGTCGTGTCTACGCGGGCGCTGACCCCGCGCCAGGCAGTGCTGATGGCCGCCTGTCTGAACTTCGTAGGAGTGCTGAGCGGCACTGCGGTGGCGAAGACCGTGGGCCAGGGCATAGTGAACGCCAGCGCGATTGACCTGACCACGCTCGGCAGCGCGATGGTCGGGATCATTTTCTGGAGCAGCTTGGCTGCTCGTTACGGGCTTCCGACCAGCGAATCACACGCCCTGGTTGCCGGCCTCGCCGGCGCGGGGATGGCGACCGCCGGGCCCTCGGTCCTGTTATCGGAAGGGTGGCGAAAGGTAGGCATGGGATTGGTCTTTTCCACCGTGTTGGGCTTCACGGTCGGAATCATTGTGATCCTGATCATCTACCGCATCTGTGGACGAATGTCCCGAAGCAGAGTCATGGCCAGGTTCCGCTGGCTCCAGGTCTTCTCCTCGGCGTTTGTCGCCTTCAGTCACGGCTCCAACGACGGACAGAAGTTCATGGGGCCGTTTTCGTTGGCTCTTGTTATGGGAGGGGTATTGCCGGTCTTCCGAATACCCCTGTGGGTCATGGCGTTGTGCGCCATTACCATGGGAGTGGGCACTGCGGTGGGAGGCTGGCGCATCATAAGGACGCTGGGGATGAGACTCACTCACCTCGACTACGTCCATGGATTCGCGGCGGAGACCGCCGCCGCCTCGACGATAGAGTTCGCGTCGAGACTGGGAATACCGCTCAGCACTACCCACACCGTCACGACTTCAATACTGGGTGTCGGCGTTCCGCGGGGACTGAAGGCCGTGCGGTGGGGAGTGACGATGAACGTTGTGAGCGCCTGGCTCCTCACGTTTCCGGTGTGCGGTCTGATAGGGTGGGGAGCCGTCAAGATTGTTCGTTTCTTTGAAGGTTTACTCATATAGCCTGCCGCCCTCAGTGGAGACTCCTGAGGACCGCGCCTGTCTTATTCGGCAGCGTTAGAAACGAGACCATGTTGCCGGAGCAATCTACGTAGGCGCCATCCAGGTTCAGCGTGACCGGGGCGCCGGAATCATTGGGATTGACCACGACGGTCCCGCCGGTGAACTCGCGACGATACACGCCGTCGGATTCGTAGTAACCTCCCACGGGATCCCCAATATCCATCTCCCAGACTGGGAACCAGTTGACCTTCGAGTAGCCGCCGTCGGCGTTCGAGTGCCAGTAGAAACAGGAGCGGGTATGCTGGTTGTAGCCGAGCAGGAACGAAGCGTAGCAGTACTCGACCATGGAAGCGAGCGTCGAGTCGAGCGAGCCGCTCCCCACGAGGAGAAGTCTGCCGTCGAAGTCTCTGTCCCCTATCAGAGCCAGATGCTTGAGCCACTGGTACTCGGGTATCTGCTCGTCGTTACGCCGTCCTCCGAAATGCACGAATCCCTCCGCCAGGGCACCGTCCGCGGCCAAGGTGAATGCCTTAGACAGCTCTGAATTGACCACCACCAACTTTCCGGCTGCGGCGTCCTTGACGGCGTAGATGAAATCCAGCCCATGGCTCTGGTAAGTGTCGGCGTCGTAGCCGGGGTAGGCGGAGCCCAGCAGGTTCTCGTATTCCGCCGGCAGCATGACACCGTCCAGGAACACTCCGTCGGCCGCCGGGGTTGCGCTGAGCGACGCGGCGTACCTGCCCACGACGAAGTCCCTCCAACCCTGTGAGGCCACGTCCATGTAGTACAGGTGAGGGTAGGGACTTGACAGTGGAATCCTGGTCCCGGACGAGGGCACCGGTGACGAGTGCAAGAACCAATCCTCGTGCGAGTCTATCACTGCCCAATCGTCGGGCATCGCCACGCTGTTGGAGTACGTCATCCCGGGCCCGGCAACGAGCATGACCTTGGACGGGTCTATCAGCGACTGGTTCGCCTCGGGACCCACGGTCAGTACGTCGAATTTCTGATTCAGGATCGCGGCCACGCTGTCCGTGATCGTGAAGGGAGTTGGGATGAAGAACCCCCGCGAGTAGACGGCCCGACTGCCGCCGCCGACCCTGAGGTCTCTCACCGGCGCGGGTGGGAGGCCGTCCGGGGACGACTGCGCGTGGACCGGGCCCGCCTGCAGTGCCACGGCGGTTGCCGGTATAAGCGACAGAACAAGCAGGGTCTTCAGGAAAACGATTCTCATCACATTCCTCGCCGCCGCACTCAACGGGAGCGCACTCGACTTTACCAACTCATGCAGGAACCGTGCCATCCCCACCGGAACAGAAATGCCGCAACCTTTTCGATAGGAAATGGTTACGGCACTTCCGTGCGTGCGTGGTGCCTCAGGCCGGCACGGCCTTGCGGCGTGCGACGAGCCGCGCAATTCTGCACTGTCTGCTTCGCCGGTCGGGCCTGCTTGGCCGGGTCCGCTTGAGCTCGTACGTCGGCCGCATGGATGACGGCCTTCAGGTTCGAGAGTCTTTCCGGCAGCAGGGCCTACTTGAGCTTGTAGGTCAGCCCCATCGCCAGCGTCTGCTTCAGACGGCCTCCGAGGTCGACTTCCTTGTCGTACAAAAACTGGATGTACAGACTAACCATCACATATTTGGTGACATTGGCGGTGAGGGTGTTGTCCCAGCGGACGTCCGGAGTCTTCCAGTAGTCTCCGTTGGGGAGGCCCTCCAGCTTGTCCGACTCAGAGTAGAAGAAGGCCCTGAAGACGTTGAGCTTGCTCGTGAGCTCGAGTTTCTCCTTCGACAGCGGATACTTGAGGTCGCTCACGAACTCGAGGCCGCCGTCGTTGGTGGATAGGTCGGAACGCTCAAGGCTGACCGGGTCCAACGCGTCTCTGTCCAGGAACTGCCGGAACCCTCCGCCCAGCCGGAGCGACCAACCGGCGCCGTCCTTCTCCTCCGTCAGGAGAGCCTTGGAGATACCGAGAGCCTCCGTGAAGACCGTCGGGTTGAAATACCCCTTCATGTCTGCTTCCCGGTTGTCGTAGAACTGGCTCTCGACCCTGCCCGACACGAACGGATCCACGAACCCGCCCAGCGTGAGATTGAGCACGGACTCGAGATCGATGAGGTCGGTCGACTTGACGGGCTTGTCCCAGTCTCTGGTGTCTCTGTCCTGGTTGTGGAGCTGGCCGAAGGCAAGTTTGACCGTGTTCTTGCTCAGGAACTTGGGGTCAAGCTGTTTCTCCGCAAGGAAGCTCGAGTTTATCGCCCAGGCCAGCGAGCCCGCCTCTCCGCCGGCCCAGTTGTCGCTGTATGACGTCTGAGTGAGCATCAGGCTGGCGTCGAGCTCTCTCTTCCACGGGTCGGCCTGCGCAGCGGTCACGGCAGTCAACGAGAAGACGACGCCGACGGCGATGTGCAGCAGCGTCATGAGAGCGAAGGCGACGGCGGCAGGCCGGACGGGCTCGGAAAAGACAGCCGCGCTAGGCCTTCGCCCGGAAACGGTGCCGGCCCGGGCGGCCGCGCGGTCAGGGTTGGTTCGTCTGCTCGACCCAAGTCTCATTTCTCCCTCCCTTGTATCGAGTGCAACTGACTACACCAAGCGTGCGGCGAGAGACTACACGTGTGGAACGGCAGCGTCAAGACTTGCGGCGTCAAGCCGTTGAGCGGTACTCGTCAATCTGGTAAAATAGAGTGTTGTAGTCTACTGCGTCTCGTGACGCCAAGCCCCTGGCGCGGCCACACCTTGTCCGCGGCGCGGTGAGACGTTGTCCGTCTCGTCCGCCGTAGCCGGGTCACGTGTCTTGTG
>JAFGJU010000214.1 GCA_016928935.1 Candidatus Eiseniibacteriota bacterium
GTCGGAACAGCATCGTTTATCTGGGTCGAATGCGTCGGGCTTGCGCTCCACTCCGAGTCAAAGCCGCCGAGCGTGACCTCTATCCACACACTGCCGGTGAATGGATTGGGCTGGACGGTGACGACCGGCGCCCTGGGCACCGGCGTGCCGGCGGCCTCCTCGGCAGGAACGCCGATGACCGTGAGCGGGAAGACCACGTACTCCGGCGCCTCCACGTTCGCGTCGCCGTCGCCCGCGGGCGCCTGGGCCTGGAGCGAACCGCCGTCCGGCGACTGGTAGGCCGCGACCGCGAGGTACAGCGTGTCTGGAAGCGGGCTCCCCAAGTACGTTTCCAGCTTCACCAAACCCTCAAGGTACGCGCCCGAGGCGCTCTGGACGTCCGCCGACAGCACAGTCTCGTCCTGGTCGAACCAGCCGCACCAGTTGTTGCTGTCCTCGTTTCCTACGTAAAGCGTCCGGTCGGCCACCGTGCCTGCTTTGGCCCACGGCGAGCTCACGGGGCCGAGCAAGTCGACGCCTACTATCAGAAAGTGATCCCATCCCGAGGTGCTTCCCACACCCTGGGTAGCAAGGTATAGATGCGTTCCGTCCCAGTCTGCGTAAAGGTCGAGGCCGGCGTTGGAGCCGACAAGCACGGCAGTCGTGTCCAGCGACCCGTCTATGACGTGCGACGGGCTCGTGTTGGACTCGCCTATCCAGACGTGCTGAATCGGGCTTTTCTTGACGTTGCCCAGCGAGTCCTCCGCCTCTACGTAGTAGTCCAGCAGCACTTCCGAGAAGCCGGTCATGTGTATGTAGTATTCGTCCGAGATGTGGGCCGGCAGGACTGAGAAGTTGATGTTGGGGTCGCCGAAGAAGTTGCCTTCGGGAAAGTCCCGCCGCGTCATGGCCGCGGTCTGCCATGCGCCGACTTCGGACCCGCCGGCATAGGTCTCGTTCTGGTCGCTGGCCGTCGCATTCACGCCGTCCAGGTCCTCCCTGTACTTGAGCTCCACTCTCTCAAGGCCGGCAACGTCGTAGGCGAACGTCCACACCCAGAAGTCGCCCGTCATCTGAGCACCCTCTCCGCCCGGATAACCCCACAGAGAACCGCCGCCCTTTCCGCCCGGGTTCCAGGGCAGGCGCTGGGGAAGCCAGACAGTGGGCGCCACGTTGTCCGTCCCGCCGCCCGAGATGACGGCGTCTGCGTACAGAACGGCGGCGTTCGACGCCAGCGTGGCCTTGACCTCCATGTCCAGCGCGGTGCCGTAGTACATGTAGCCGCTCTCGTATCCCGAAAGCAGGTGATGCCAGGCCTTTTCCACGCTGCCGGCCCCGGTGGTTGGGTCGTAGACCTTGTCCGGGTTCGGAGTCACGCCGGCGAAGGCCTCAGCAGTCTCGACTCGGTTCTGAGCCGCAGTCAGCACCGCCCAGTTGCGCTCGTCCTCCGCCCAGCCGTTCGGTATGTCGAAGTCGCCGTAGGCATTCACCAGAGGCCAGTTCCAGTTGATGAACTGCGGAGAGCCGAAGTCTCCGTCGGCGTTGACCCAACCGCCGTCCTCGACGTGCACTATGTCGTCCACTGCGACCGGATGGTCTGCGAAGTACTCCGCCACCGTAGTCGGCTCGTAGCCCTTGCCCGTGGCCTGGTGACAGAAGCTGGTCACATTCTCGTTATAGTATGAATAGCCCCCGGCCCAGTCGTTGTCGCCGTCGTGAGCGAAAAGAATGAGCATGGGTTTGGCCGGGTCGTTGTATGAGGCAATCGCGTCAATCTCCCCCGTGCCGTACATGCCGTAGCCCTCATTCCAGCTCATGGCGTTCGCGGCGGGCACGACCTTTATCTTGTATTCCTGGCCACTGGCCGGGTCCACGTACCGCGCATAGTGCGGCCTGAACCCGTAGGCCGGAGGTACCTTGACGTTCACTCCCCTACTGATGCGAAGGTTGTAGTAATAACCTTGTGTTGGGTTCAACTGGTCCGCGCGATTGGGCGGGTCGCAGTTGTCCTCGCTAGCGACGTAAGGGTAGTCCGCGCAGGCTCGAGCGATGTGCAGGTCCGGTACCACGACCCACTCTATGCCCTGCTGCACGAGCGTCGGTATCATACGCTCCGAGAAGCAGGTCTCTGCCGGGAAGTATCCCTTGGCGTAGTTGGTGTCGCCCCAGGCCGCCTTGTGGGCCGCCTTCGCGATTTCAATCTCCCTCTTGAGGGCATTCGCGTCCATGAGCGGGGCTATGGGATGATGCGCGGCGACCAGCAACTGCTCCATCCTGGAACGGCCACCCGACGTGGTCCACGACCGCGCGGCTCGGTAGTCCGCGTACCAGTTGGGCGCGTACCTGCCGCCGTTCCAGCCGGCGTCGGCGAGACTCTTCACGTTCTCTATGAGGGCCGCGGCGAAGCTTATCTGTGCGCCGGCATCGGGGATGTCCAGCACGGTCGAGACCGCGGTCCTGGGATAGTCCTGATAGTCGTGGACGCGGTCGTCCTTGTTGAAGACGCCGAACACGTCGCTTTCGGAGTGACCGAGAGTGATGGTTTCGTACGCCGTCTCGTAGCGACTCGGTGACCACGTGCTCCTGTCAGGCCAGTAGATGGGTTGATGCATGTGCCAGAGATAGCTGGTGTGGACGGGAGCGGCGAGGGCCGGGGATGGGGCAATCGTAACGGTAAGGGTAACGTTAGCGGTAAGCACAAGAGCAAGCGCACGAGCAAGGACAACGGCCAGTCCGCAGGCCGGCCAGGACCCTGCGGCTACTCCGGAGAGCCACCCGACTCTGGGGCCCCCAGGCAGGAAGGCAGGCGAAGAAGGCACGCTGCGCATTGAGATCTTACCCCACTGATGTCATCGGCGCGCCGCGTCACGAGAACACAGAACGAGTCACCCGTCCGCGTCACACGAAACACAAATCGCACCACCCGCCGGCATCACACGAAACAGAAACCGCGTCACCCGTCCGCGTCGCACAAGACAC
>JAFGJU010000215.1 GCA_016928935.1 Candidatus Eiseniibacteriota bacterium
CAGCGGACCGTCCAGGTCGAGACCAAGCCCAGGAAGCTGTCGGTACACGAGAACGTGCTGGCCCAGTTCAACAGGGCCGCGGACACGATGGGCCTTGACTCAAACCTCCGGAAGATACTCGCGAAGACGACCAACGAGACCATGGTCAACTTCCCGGTCAAGATGGACGACGGCAGGGTGGAGATGTTCACCGGATACAGGGTGCAGCACTGCAACCTGCTGGGCCCGTTCAAGGGCGGCCTCAGGTACCACCCGGCCGTGGACATCGACGAAGTGCGCGCGCTGGCAACCTGGATGACCTGGAAGTCGGCGATCGTGGACATTCCGTTCGGCGGCGCGAAGGGCGGTATACAGATGGACCCGTCCAAGTACTCGTCCGGTGAGCTCGAACGCATCACCAGGCGGTTCACCTACGCGCTTGGCAACAACATAGGACCCGAGTACGACATCCCCGCCCCGGACGTGAACACAAACGCGCAGATCATGGCGTGGATACTCGACACTTACCTCTCGACGGTCCCGCCTCATGAAAGACAGCGCTGCACGCACGTGGTCACCGGAAAGCCCATAGAGGCCGGCGGAAGCGCAGGCCGCGAAAAGGCCACAGGACAGGGCATAGTGTTCCTCATCCAGGAGTGGGCGAGGGAGCGCAGGTTCGACCTGTCGGGCGCTACGTACATGGTGCAGGGGTTCGGCAACGTGGGCTCGTGGGCCGCGCGCCTGATGAAGCTTCTGGGCGCCAAGCTGGTGGCCGTCGAGGACGTTTCTGGCGCCGTGTCGAACCCTAAGGGCATCGACCCGGACGACCTGGCCAAGTACGTGTCGGGCAACAAGGGCCTCATCGGCGGGTATCCCGGAGCACAACCCATAGACAGAGAGGCCTTCTTCAAGACGAACGCGGACATCTTCATACCGGCCGCCCTGGAGGGTCAGATCAACGCACAGACCGCAAGGTGGCTCAAGGTTAAGCTGGTGGCTGAGGGCGCCAACGGCCCTACCGACTTGAACGGCGACGCCATTCTGCAGGAGATGAATATCGAGGTTCTACCGGACATCCTCTGCAACTCGGGCGGGGTCATCGTCAGCTACTACGAGTGGCTCCAGAACAAGCGCAGCGAGTCCTGGGAGCTGGAAGAGGTCGACACCAAGCTCCACAAGCGCATGGTGAACGCGTTCGCAAGGGTCATGAACGCGGCCAGGACGTACAACGTCGACACGCGCACGGCGGCCTACATCGTGGCCCTGACGCGTCTCGAGACGGCATACAAGAAGCGCGGCATCTTCCCGTAGAAGGCGCGCGGACGACGGCGCGCGGCCCGCGAGCAGCGCGTCGCGGCTGAACGCGTCGGCTCCAGAAAGCACTTCGAGAAGACAACGGCCTGCCGGTCAAACGGCAGGCCGTTTCACGCATCGGGCAAGGCAGGGCGGACCCTCGTGACCGGCCCCGGGACGGGCGTCTGCCTCCCTACCGGGTCAGAATGGGCACGACGGCCTTCTGGACGTCGCCCGTGACTCGCGCGTCTTTCTCGTCGACGTACACGTCCACCTCGGTCCGCACGCCGAACTCGGGCAGGTAGATTCCGGGTTCCACGGAGAAACACGTTCGAGGGATGATCGTGCGGTCGTCCCGAGTCTCGAAGTTGTCTATGTTGGCGCCGTTGCCGTGGACGTCCTCGCCTATCGAATGCCCCGTTCTGTGGATGAAGTACTCTCCGTAACCGCGGCGCGTGATGACCGCGCGCGCGGCCTCGTCCACCTCGTAGCCGCGCAGCTGTCGCCCCTGACGCACCGCCTGCTGAACGAGCTCGACTGCCGCGTCCCGGGCCTCCCGGACGATGTCGAAGATCCTCGTGTACTCGTCCGGGACTGCCTCCCCGACGTATCCGGTCCAGGTGATGTCGAAATAGACCGCGTTTCTGGCCTTTCGCTTCGCCCACACGTCCAGCAGGACAAAATCGCCCTCCCGAATCGGCTGGGAGGTCTGCGGAGTCGGCGAGTAGTGCGGGTTGGCCGTGTTCGCGTTCACTGCCACAACCGGCGGGTCGTCCGACTCGACGCCGCCGGCGTCGAAGAGTCGCACTATCTCCTGCTGGACTTCGTACTCGCCGATCGCCCTGCGTGCTCGCGCGGCATCGCGGATCGTCCTGAATGCAGCCTCGATTGCTGCGTGAACCACCTTCCCGGCTTCGAGATGAAGAGCCAGGGCCTCGGCCGACCATCGCGCCTCGAACAGCTGCACCAGGTCCGCGGAGGAGACGACTTCCACCCCAAGACTCCTTATCAGTTCAACCGTACCCGCGTCCACAAGACCGACGTACGGAATGTCGTTCATCGGAGAGTACTGCATCGCCAACCGTTTCGTGCCGGCGAGCATTTCCCTGAGCTTCTCGCGCTGCTCACGCCAGGATGAGTACTGGCGCTCGGCCCCGGGAAGAGCCGCAAGGTTGACCCGCTCGATGCGATGGACAAGCTTCACCGGCTCACCTTCGGCGGGAATCAGGCAGTACCATCGCCGCGTGCACATCGGGGGGTCCATCTTCAACACGCGGTACGCGATGGGATCTCGGTGATGATGGTCGTAGAACAGCCACCCGTCCACTTTCGCGTCACAGAGCGCGGACTGTATTGCAGTAAGATTCATCATTTCTCCTCGTCCAGGCCGCGGGAGAAGACACGGCTTAGAAGAAGCCGGCGCCGACCGGCCCGGCATCTCCGTCCGCGGGACAGGCCGCAGGTCCCCCGGCCGTGCCCGCCCCGGCGGCCCACGGTCACCGTCCGCGGCGCCCGGCCGGAACGCACAGGCCCGCGCCTAGCTCTCGAATTGGGCGGTCACGTCCTTCTTCCCGCGCCTGGTGATAATGCGGAAGTCCTCCCGTCTCAGGACGGGGTCGTCCACTATGTCAAGCTGGACGCCCAACCGTCGCTCCAACCTCTCCAGTCTGCTCCCCCTCTCCTCCAGGAGATACACGGCCACGTCGGGAGCGACCCTGAGCTGGAGCTCCTTTTCTCCGAGCTCCGCCGCGGCGCGCTTCAGCACGCGTTCTATCTTCATGGACATGGACTCCAGCGAGAGCACTCTTCCGACTCCGCCGCAGTCGGGACACTCTTCGCTGAAATAGTGGAGCAGACTGGGCCTCTCTCTCTGTCTCGTCATCTCGACGAGACCCAGGTCGCTCACCTGGTAGGTCTTCGTGCGTGCCCTGTCCTTTTTGAGACAGTTCCTGAGCTCGTCCAGCACGGCCTTCTTGTTCTTCTCCTGCTCCATGTCGATGAAGTCGATGACAATGATGCCGCCCAGGTCTCTGAGCCGGAGTTGGCGGGCCACCTCCCTGGCGGCCTCGAGGTTCGTCTTGAGAGCCGTCTCCTCCTGGTCCTTTTTCCCCACGTAGCGGCCGGTGTTTACGTCTATGGCCACGAGAGCTTCTGTCTGGTCGATCGCGATGTAGCCCCCCTTCTTGAGCCAGATCTTCCGGTCCATGGCCTTCTCGATCTCGGATTCCAGCCCGTAGTGGTCGAAGATGGGCGTCTTGCCGGAGTAGAGCTTCACCCTGTGTCCGAGCTCGGGCGCGAACGCCCTGACGTAGGAGAGTATCTGCTTGTGTTCCCGCTTGTTGTCTATCACAAGCCTGTGGACGTCGTCCGTGAATACGTCGCGTATCAGCCCCGCCACCAGCTCCATCTCTCTGTGCAGCAGCGCCGGAGCCCTCGCGTGGCCCGCCCTTGCCTCGATCTTCTTCCAGATCCTGGTCAGGAACTTCACGTCGGACGCGAAGTGCTTCTTGCTCTTGCCCTCGCCGGCCGTGCGCACGATGAGCCCGGCCCCGGCGGGCTTGAGCTCCGATATGACGGTCCTGAGCCGCAACCTCTCGCCCCTGTCCTCTATTCTCCTGGATATGCCGACGTGGTCGGAGCCCGGCATCATGACCAGGTAGCGCCCCGGAAGCGAGATCTGGGCGCTCACTCGCGGGCCCTTCGTGCCGATCGGCTCCTTGGTCACCTGGACCAGGATCTCCTGCCCCTTCTCCAGGTATTCTTCAATCTTGTGCGGCACCTTGGTCTCGCGCTCCCTCCGTTCCTCATCGTCGAACGAATACTCGTCTATCTCCTCGTATGTCTCCGAAGGGGCCACGAGGTCGGAAACGTGCAGGAAGGCGGTCTTGTGGAGTCCGATGTCCACGAAAGCGGCCTGCATGCCCGGCAGGACCGCGCTCACCCTGGCCTTGTATATGTCCCCTACTCTTCTTCTGCGGTCGGCCCTTTCGACCATCAACTCGGCCAGGGCCTTGTCCTCCACGATGGCTATTCTGGTCTCGTGGGGATCGCTGTTGATGAGGATTTCCCTTGTCACAGGTTTATCACTTCTGGTCAAAGTTGGTCTCCTTGTCTGGGCCCTTGACTGCCGCCGGGCCGCGGCCCGTTGTCACATGGGAGGCTTGATTCCGTCCGGACAACGCAAGTATACAGCATTCCTCTCCACCCGCAGATATTTCTTCTCAAAGCGAATGTCTCCCAGGATGGCCGCCGCGACGTCGTCGGGCCTCAGCGAGCCTGGCCCACCAAGGGAGAGCACCATGTCCAGACCCGTGAGCCGTCCCTCCAATACGGAAAGCCCTTGGACCACCGCGCCCAGAGCGGTCTCCTTCTCTCTCGCACTCCCCTCCCTGCGCACCCGTACGCGGGCCGAGGGGTCGAAGTCCCGAACCGCCGAACCCAGCTTCTCGCGAAACTCCTCCGCCGACATGCCGGTGCCGGCCACGAGGTGCCCGGGAAAGACGACTGTGTAGCTGGCCACCGTGCAGGAAGCCGACAACGACGGCGTCCCCGGTTCCAGACGCTTCCATTCCAGGAGCCGAACTCCCGACGGAAGCAGGCGATTCAATGCCTCCGCGAGGTCGGTTTGGGGCGCCGAGGACAGCTCCACGTCCAGGTACTCGCTCCGGCCCGTGAAGCCCAGCGGCAGCGGCGGGCCGAACGAGACTCGCGGCCTCCTGGTGAAGCCCTCGGACAAGGCCACGGGAAGCCCGCTTGCCCTCATGGCCCTGGTGAAGGCCCTGACCATGTCGAGATGGGACAGAAACCTGGAGCTCCCCTCTTTCTCGTACTGGAGCCGGTATTTCCCTCCGGTTGTGCGCGCCCCACCGTGCACAGGCTGAGGCCGTCGACCCGACGGCTCGAGCGACGACGTCACTGGCGCGAGCCCCGCTCCGTTACCCGAGCCGCTCCCGCGAAAAGGCTCCGTCTCCTCCACCGCTCCGGTCAGACACACCTCGGAGGGGCTCATTCCTGTTCCGTCCAGCACTCCGCAAAAGCAGCAGGTGCCCAGCCTGCAGTCCTGAGTCAGGACACCGTTCAAGGCCTTTTCTCTTTCCTGGAGCAGGAACGCCGGGTCCACCGCCCAGACGTGGTCCCAGGGAAGTCTCGACCCCACCGGCCGCGGGCCCGTGTACTCCTCGGCATTGAGCCCAGCCGCCTGGAACGCGTCCTGCCAGACCTGGAGTCTGAAGAAGTCGGACCATGCGTCGAGCCGCGCGCCGTTCCGGAACGCCGAAAGTATCGCAGCTCCGGCACGCCTGTCGGCGCGCGAGAGGATTCCCTCCAGGTGCGACACGCCGGGGTCTCTCCACCTGGCCTTCGCTCCGAGCCGCCTGATGCGCTTCGCCACCAGCCGCAGTCTCAAGTCCATCTCCGACATCGGAAGCTGGGGCTCCCACTGGAAGGGGGTCTGCGGCTTGGGAGTGAACGCCGCCACGCTGACGTTGAAGCTCACCCTGGGGTTCACGCTTCTGGCCGCCCTCAGAGCTCTCTCCACCAGAGCCGGAATCGCCTCCACGTCCTCTTCCGTCTCCGTGGGAAGGCCTACCATGAAGTACAGTTTTATCAGGTTCCACCCGAAGCGGGCCGCCAGCACGATGGCCTGGACTATCTCCTCGTCCTCCATGCCCTTGTTGACCACGTCCCTGAGCCTCCCTGTCCCGGCCTCCGGGGCCAGCGTGAGTCCCGACTTCTTGAACCTATCGAGGCGCCTCACCAGGTCCGGCGTGAACGTGTCCGGCCTCATCGAAGGCAGGGTGACCTCGACTCCCCGGCTCGAGAGCGCCCTGTCGAGGACCGGCAGGAGGGCCGGAAGGCCCGAGTAGTCCGGAGTGGACAGCGACACGAGCGACAGCTCGTCGTGCCCGGAGGCAGCGAAGGCTCGCGTGACCTCCGAGAGCACCGAGTCCACCCTCTTCTCTCTCACGGGCCTGTATGAGTAGCCCGCCATACAGAAGCGGCAGCCGTGCGTGCAGCCTCTCATCACCTCCACGTTCAGCCTGTCGTGAGCGACCTCTATCCTGGGCAGGAAGAGAACGGGTTCCACCGCCCCTATCGTCCTCGTCACGGCGCTTCTCACCGGCGGATTGCGTGACACGTCTCTGACGTTGGTGCCGTCCTCGAGTTCGGTCACGGGATAGAGGGACGGCACGTACAGTCCCCTGTGGGCGGAGAGCCTTTCCAGCAGTTCTTTTCTTGAGACAGCGTCCGCTGTCTGGGGCCGCGCCGCGGCCCCGGACCCGACCTTCTTCCTCCACAGGGCCGCCTCGCTGCATATGGCGGTCAAGGTCTCTTCCCCGTCTCCCACAGCAAAGCAGTCTATGAAGTCGGACAGAGGCTCTGGGTTGAACGCGCAGCTTCCTCCCGCAACGACGAGCGGATGTGACTCTCCGCGCTGCGACGAGGCGAGCGGAATTCCCCCCAGCTCGAGCATGTTTACCACGTTCGCGTACTGGAGCTCGTATTGGAGCGAGAACCCGACGACGTCGAACCCGTTGAGCGGTATCGAGCGACAGGCGGAGCAGAGCGGAATCGCGCGGCCTCTGAGCTGGTCCTCGAAGTCCGGCCACGGCGCGAAGCACAGGTCCACCAACACCCCGTCCATCTTCGACAGGACCGAGGCCAGGATACGCAGGCCCAGGTTGGAGGCCCCTATCTCGCACGTGTCGGGGAAGGCAAGGAGGACCCTGAGCCCCCCACCGGCCGGAAGACTCGAGCATCCGACGGCGAGGTCTCCCACGTACCGACCCGGTTTCTTCACGAGCGGAAGAACGAGCTCCTCTATTTCACGCGAACAATCGGTCATGCCTTGTTTCCAGTTTCCGTCGCCCGACCTCCCGGCCGACAGCGCCCGGCCGGCGCGCCGCGGGGCGGAGGTGACGTCGGGCCTGTTCAAGCCGCCACCGTGAGGACCAGTACCCGGACAGCGCCGGCCGACCTCAGAGCCTCGATGCACGCCGAGGCGGTCGAGCCGGTCGTCACCACGTCGTCCACCAGTATTACGCCCCTGCCGCTCACCACTGACGGCCGCGCCACTCCGAAACAGCCGCGCAGGTTCCTGCGTCTCGCCCTTCCCCCCAGCCTCGCCTGTTCCGCAGTGTGCTCATTCTTCACGAGCAGGTCCGGCACGAACGGGACTCCGACTCGCGGCTCCAGCAGCTTCCCCAGTTCGGAGCTCTGGTTGAAGCCCCGCTCCCTCTGCCTGGTGCGGAACAGGGGCACGGGGCACATTACGCCGTAGCTCCCGGGTGAGTGGCCGAACGCCCGGGGGTCGGGCATGAGGTCCGCCAGAGTGCGGGCCAACCACCTTTCGCCGGAGTACTTGAGCCTGTGCACGACTTCGAGCACCGGTTCCTCCGCGCGCAGCGCCGCCAACCCTACCAGTCCGCCGTGAACCGGGCAATCAGCGCCCGGCGGCCACTCCGCCGAACCCACTCCTTCCTCCTCGAACCTGCACACGGGACAGTAGGAAAACGGCTCGGGCTTGAGAAGGCCGGCGCAGTCAGCGCATAAGTGCCCGCTCGAAGAGAGCCTCGTACGGCAAACGGCGCAGAACCGGGGAAGGAAACAGTCCAGAAAAGCGGTTCCGAGGGACTTCGCGGCGCGACGCGACGCCTCAAGCGCTTCAGTCACCATCCCCACACCTCCTCCACAATATGCCCACCCGGGTCATCCGGAGCGCCGAAGGCTCGACGCCCGCCCGGCTCCGCGCGCCGACGGCGCCTCCACCGTCCTCAACCGGCACTCCTCCGACCGCCCTCACGCTTTCTCTGCCCGGCCCTAAGAGCCACCATCGCTGCCACCGACACCAGCGCCAGGCCCGCCGTGATCAACTGGTTGTTGTTGAAATTCAGCCCGTCCAGGCGTCCCAGGTAGTCGCTCGCACCGTAGTATCTCGTGAAGTCGATGAGAAACCTGGCGCAGCTGAGAAGCAGAATGCAGAGCCAGAAGAGCCCCCCCTCGTACTTGAAGCTTCTCCCCAACCTCAGCACCACGAAGAAGACTATCAGCGCCGCCCCGAACGTGTACAGCTGGGAAGGGTGGAGCGCGTCTCCGGGGAACACCGCCGCCGAGAATGAATCTTCTGGGAACGTGACCGCCCACGGCAGGTCGGTGGGCAGGCCGAAGCAACACCCGTTCATGAAACACCCCAGTCTCGTCACGGCCTCGCCCAGGGCCAGCGCCGGCGCCACCACGTCGCACACCAGCCAGACCCTCTCCCCCCGCGCTATCAGGAACGCGATTCCGCCCGCGACGGCTACCAGCACCCCCCCGTACATCGTCAGACCGCCCTCCCAGATCTTGAAGAATCCCGCGGGCAGGTCCGGGAACTCCTCCAGGTGAGTAAACACGTATAGAAACCTGGACCCGAGCACGGCCAGAGCCAGGACCACCAAGCTCAACCACACGATCAGGTCCTCGCTGACTCCGACCCGCTTGGCGCGGCGCAAC
Organism: Candidatus Eiseniibacteriota bacterium; assembly: GCA_016928935.1. Taxonomy (GTDB): domain Bacteria; phylum Eisenbacteria; class RBG-16-71-46; order JAFGJU01; family JAFGJU01; genus JAFGJU01. The sequence continues at coordinate 8,764 of JAFGJU010000215.1, forward strand.
GAGATGTAAGTGCCCAGCAGAAACGCAGTGGTCAGAGCCAGCCCGTAGAACTTGAGGTGGAACGGTCCGAAACTTGTGATTTCAGGGTGCATTCCTAGAACTCGTGCACTCTCACGGAGATTCCCGCCATTATTCCCACCAGCGCCAGGCAAGTGATCAGGGACGAACCGCCGTAGCTCAAGAACGGAAGCGGGACCCCCGTCACTGGCGCCAGACCGAGAGTCATCAGTATGTTAAGACCAACGTGGTACAGGAGCAGACTCGCCACACCCGCGCAGACCAGGCCGGCAAACCTGCTCCTGGACCTGAGCGCTATGGATATCCCCTTCCAGATTATGAACGCGTACAGTGCCACCACCACCACGCACCCCAGAAAACCGAACTCTTCTCCCAGCACCGCAAAAATGAAGTCCGTGTGCTGCTGAGGAAGAAACGCCAACGATTTCTGCGTGCCCTTGAGGTACCCCGTGCCCACTATGCTGCCGGACCCTATTGCTATCTTGGACTGCACGGACTGGTACCCGGCTCCCAGCCGGTCCACGCCGCTCCCAAGGAACGATATTATCCTCTCTTTCTGGTAGTCTTCCAGAGAATTCCAGACTTTGTTGCTCACCGCGCCTATCACGCCGTTTCCCAACATCACGAACACGTAATGAACGACCGGCAGGCCCGAGTAATGCAGCACTGCCCACTGCAACCCGAAGAAAATGAGCCAGACCCACCACCAGAACGAACACAGCATGCTCGCGAGCGGGAGAACCAAGACGGCCAGCGTGAGAGCGGGAACCCCGGCCCAGTAGAGCATCCCGAACAGGACGAACACCAGGGACAGGGCGGTGCCCAGGTCGGGCTCCTCGAACACGAGCGCCGTCGGAACGAGGGCGATGATGAGCGGCAGCGTCAGACTTCTGAACCTGGTCCAGTCGGTCCGCCTGTCTGAGAGGATTCGCGCCAGCAGCAGAATCGTCGCCACCTTGGCGAACTCGGACGGCTGAAGCAGAAAACCGCCCAGGTCCAGCCAACGCCTCGCTCCGTAGCGCACCTCGCCTATCACCAGCACCGCCGCAAGCGCGAGCAGGGAAAGCGCGTACAACAGCTTCGCCAGGCCGTCGTAGAACCTGAGCGGCAGGGCCGCGGCGGCCGCCATGGCGGCTATGCCGCCGCCCAGCCACATCAGCTGCTTGAGGTAGAGGCTCGCCCGCGCCGCCGCCAACGGACCCTGGCCCGTGCTGTAGACAAGGCATATTCCCACCCCCGCCAGAAACAGCGCCGCACCCATGAGGCCGAGGTCGGCTCTTCTCCTGATCTCAGTCAGCTGTATCAAGTGTGTCTCCCGGCTGAGCCACCGCCACAGTGTCCGGCTGGATGTGGAAGTAGCTCCTCAGCACCGCCGCAGCGACCGGCGCGGCCACCGAGCCGCCGTGGCCGGCATTCTCGACCACCACGGCGAACGCCACTTCCGGGGCCTCGACGGGCGCAAACCCCACGAACAGCGCGTGATCCTGCCCGTGGGGGTTCTGAGCGGTTCCGGTCTTGCCGGCCACCCTGATTCCGGGCACCGAGGCCATCCTGCCCGTGGCAAGCGGCCCGGAGACGGCGGCTTCCATGGCCTGACGGAGCGCCTTCAACGTGACGGAAGACACCCCCGGCGAGGCCCTCGGCGTGACGCGGCCCGGCCGGCGCGCCGAACGGGACCTGTCCCAGCGCTCCACCTGCGAGGCCACGACGTAGGGCCGGTACAGAGTGCCTCCGTTCGCTATGGACGCCGCGAACACTGCGAGGCCCAACGGGGTCACGAGTATCTCACCCTGGCCGATGGCCAGGTTCAGACGCACTCCTTTGCCCCATCTTCCGTGTCCGTAGGTCTTGTCGTACCACTGAGTGGTCGGATAGAATCCTGATTTCTCTCCCTGGAGCTCTACTCCGGTACGGCTCCTCAGGCCGAATCTCCGAGCGTACTCCGCCATCCTGTCCACGCCAAGACGGATGCCGAGCTGGTAGAAATACACGTCGCAGGACGCCTCCACGGCCTCCAACAGAGTGAGAATTCCGTGACCCTCCTCACGCCAGCACCTGAAGCCGCGCGTTCCAAACCTGTAGACGCCGGTGCAAGGTTCGAGCGTCGTTGCCGGGTTCGCCACTCCTTCCTCCATCGCCGCCGCCGCCGTAAGGAGCTTCAAGGTCGAACCGGGCGGGTACAGGGCCTGTGTGGCTCTGTTCATCAGAGGATGTAGAGGACTGGAATTCAGCTTGCGCCATCGGCCCGGGCTCAGGCCCAGGGCGAACACGTTCGGGTCGAAGCCGGGTCTGGACGCCATCGCGAGCACGGCTCCGTCGCGGGGGTCCAGCACGACCACCGCGCCGCTTCGTTCCTCGCCAAGCGCCGCCTCGGCCGCACGCTGGAGGTCGAGGTCCACCGTCAGTACGACGTCGCTGCCGGCCCAGGGTCGCTCCCTGGCCGGCAGGGGCGGCCTGTCCGGAGTGGGCTCGACTCTCCTGCCGCGCGCGTCCACCTCGACGTATTCCTTGCCGTTCCGGCCTCTCAGGGCGACCTCCCGGCTCTCCTCGACTCCCGACCTCCCGACCATGTCTCCGGGCTGGTAGACGCCTTCGGCGCTCCGCTCTATTTCTTCTTGCCGTGCCTCCGACACGTATCCCAGCAGGTGGCAGGCCAGTTCTCCGTGTGGATAGGACCGCCTGGGCCTAGCCTCTATCCTCATCCCCGGGAGTCGGGACTTGTGTTCTTCTATGAGCGAGATCTGCGTTATGTCCAGGTTGCACGCCAGCTGCACCGGACGGAAGGGCAGCTCCCTACCCTTCTCGATGAGCGCCCGCCACTCCTCCAGCCTCTCGCCCCCTCCCAGCGCGGCCGTGCTCGTCAACACCTCGTCCACGTCGGCCGCCCCGGACACAAACTCCTTCTCAAAGGGGTCGAACAGCAGGCAGTAAGACAGCACGTTCTCTGCAAGCACTCTCCCGTGCCTGTCGAGGATCTCGCCTCTTATCCTCGGCAGTATCTCCAGGCGCACCCGGTTGTGCCTGGCCTGTTCGGAGTACGCCCTGCCGTGCCAGACCTGAAACAGGAACAGCCTGCCCACGATCACGGCAAACAACGCCACCGCCACGTACCTGAATACGCGCGCCCGTGACTGCTTACTGCTCGCGAGGTAGTGTGACTGACTCACGTGAGACCGGACCCTTCAGTGAGAATACCCTGCGTATGATGAAGTCGTAAGCGGGAGACACCAGGGCGGTGAGGACCGCCGAGCCGACTGAGACCTTGAGCAGGGCCGACCCGATTTGCGAAACGCCGCCCCCGTAAAGGAAACCGAAATACACGAGGTCATGCAGCATCACGGTCGAGAGCAGCAGCACCAGCTGTGTCCAGTAGCGCTCCTTGAAAGTACTCCGCGACGCGTGGCTGACCAGGAGCGCGAGAAGACACTTTGAGAAAGCGTTTATGCCGATCCATCCCCCGAAGCCCATGTCCTGAAGCACCCCGACCAGAAACCCCACAATGGTGCTGTGCATCGGCCGCTTGGAGATTGAGACGTAGACCAGCGCGCCCAGGATCAAGTCCGCCTTCATCTCGCCGATCGCGAAGTAGCTCACTACGGACGCCTGAAGCACGAACGCCAGGAGCAGGTATCCTGCCTCCGTCAGGATCTCTACGACGACTTCCTTCCTCAATACCTCTCGACCTCCGCCGGCGCGCTCCGCGCCGACGCCTCACCGGCGCAAAGCACCGCCTAATACACGTCCGGAGCAAAGCTGCAAGCCCCAGTCAATCCGGTGACAGCGGTCGAGGCGCGGAGCACCGCCTAGTCCACGTCCGGAGCAAAGAGCCCGCTCTCCAACATCTCCACTTTGATCTTCTCGGGCGCAACCAGAAGCACCACGGCCAGCCTGGAGAAATCCACGAAAGGCCTGACCTCTATCACAGATTCCCGGCTGTCTTGGTCAACCCGCACCTTCGTAACTCTGCCGACTCTCAGGCCCGCCGGATACACTCCCCCAAGGCCCGAGGAGACCACCACGTCCCCGGTCTTCAAGTCCGCGTCCGGCTGGACGAACTTCATCGAGAGCTTGGTCGGCAGAGCCGGAGTCCACTCCACGACGGCCTCGACACCGCTCCGCTCCACCCTGACGCTGACGGGCGAATTGTAGTTGGTTATGAGCTGCACCTGGGAGAACGTTTCTCTCACCCGGGACACCTTGCCCACGAGGCCCTCGGGCGAGCAGGCTATCCAACCTTCCGTCACTCCCGAGGACGAACCCCGGTTCACCAGGATAATCGTGCCCAGCCTTCCTGTCTCCTTGCCCACGACTTCGGCCATGACCGCGTTCCATTCATCTCTCTGCGCCAGGCCGAGCAGGTTTCTCAGCCGCCGGTTCTCCTGTCTGAGCGCTTCCAGGTTCTCCAACAACAGGGGGTCGGTGGCCACGCGCGAGTGGAGGGAACGGGACTGTTCCGCGAGGACTATCAGTCTGGGAACCCAGCCGATCGTACCGGTCAGCCCGACCACTGCGGACTCCAGGCCCGCCCTGGGGGTGGAGAGCCATCTCGCGTCGTCGGGTTTGAGCACGAACATCAGGAACGAGAAGGCCAGGCAGACTGCGGCGGCCTTCAGGGAGCCGTATCGCGGGGAAGGGGCGGGCAGCTCGTCGCTCTTGCGCATGGCACGATCAATGCCCCTCGCTCTTCATTATGACGTTGCGGTACTTCTTGGGGTTGTCGAGTATCTTTCCCGTGCCCAGCACCACGCAGGTCAGCGGTTCCTCAGAAACCTCGATGTGCAGGTTCGTGTGCTCCCTGAGAAGGGCGTCCAGTCCCCGGAGGAGCGAGCCGCCGCCGGTCATGACTATGCCCTTGTCCACGATGTCCGACGCCAGTTCCGGAGGAGTCTTCTCCAGAGACAGCTTCAACGCGTCCACTATCTGGCCGATCGGCTCCTGCAGGGCCTCGCGCACCTCCACGGACGTGATCTTCACAGTCTTCGGAATGCCGGCCACGAGGTCGCGTCCCTTGATCTCCATCTCCTCCTCCTTCTCCAGCCTGAAGGCGGAGCCGATCCTTATTTTCACCTGTTCGGCTGTCTGTTCTCCGATCAGAAGGTTGTGAGCCTTCTTGACGTGCTGGACTATGGCGTCGTCCATTTCGTCGCCGGCGATCCTTATGGAGACGTGACTGACGATGTCGTCCAGGGCCATGACTGCTATCTCGGTCGTGCCGCCGCCTATGTCTATCACCATGCTCCCGGAGGGCTTGTCGACCGGCAGCCCCACGCCTATGGCCGCGGCTATCGGCTCCTTGACCAGGGACACTTCTCGAGCCCCGGCCCTGAGAGCGGAATCCTCGACCGCCCTGCGCTCGACCTCTGTTATGCCGGACGGAACGCTTATAGTGATTCTGGGGCGGATTATTCTCAGGTTCTTGAGGACCTGCTTTATGAACGTCCTCAGGAGCTCTTCCGTCTTCTCGAAGTCTGCGATGACCCCGTCCTTGAGAGGGCGCACCGCGACTATCCTGTCAGGGGTTCGACCGAGCATCTCCTTGGCCCTGTGACCGACTGCCAGAACAGCGTTAGTGCTCTTCTCGACGGCGACGACGGACGGCTCGTTCAGCACTATGCCCTCGCTCTTGAGGTACACGAGAGTGTTCGCCGTGCCGAGGTCTACGGCGATGTCGTTTGACAGGAAGTTCAGTTTCTTGAGGAAGAACATCTTAAGACCTCTCGGATTGGGAGCGTCCCGGGCCTACAGCTTCGGACGGAAACAGAGCTAACCTAGCAAAACCTCTAAGTCAAATCAATTCTTTTTGTTCTGCACCAGACCCGAACGAGCGGGCAAGACCCGGCCCTCGGAGGGACGGAGGGCGGGGTTCGGAGCCCCGGGCGAGAGGCGCGCGGCGGCGCGCCTTGTCCGTCCTGGAGCAGGGCAGACCGGGCGGAGAGCCGGACCCCGAGGCAGCCGTTCACGACAGGCAATGCGGGAGGCACGTTTGTGCGAGTAGAGCGGGCCCGCCAGCAGACCCGGCCCGGGGGTACCCAATCTCCTTGACAGGACTGCCCGGAGTTGCTACCCTGCGCCCGGTTCGCGATGGGGCCTTCGCCCGGGAGGTATGCGTATGAAAACCACGCTCATAGGGCTTCTGATTGCTGTCGCGGCCGTCGCAGGCGCGGCAGTCTCTTACGCAGTCCCGCCCACAGGCACGGAGACGGTGGAGGAGCCCTCGAGGCTCCAGCAGTCGCAGGACTTCATACACCCCATAGAGGGCCAGACGTCCATCAGCGGGGTGCTCAGCGACCAGTACAGGAAGCCCCTGCCTGGCGCTCAGGTCAAGCTGTTCGTGGACGGGCTGTTGGTGGCGTCAGTGATCACGGACGCCGGCGGGTTCTACGGTCTGAAGTACCCGATCGACATCGGTAAGGACAAGACCGTGGTGCTTTGGTATGTCGCACCGGGGACACACTGGGTGCCGAAGGCGGTCATCTTGAGGGAAAGCAAGGCTGCCGTGGCTGCCGGTCTCATGTCGCCCTGCATACCCAGAGTCGAGGTGAAGCCTTTCCTGGAGTTCAACGTCCAAATGGTGGACGTCGCGACCAGAAACAAGCAGCTGGCGCAGTCGAGATGTCTGGGGATCTCCACTGGGAGCCGGCCGGCTGCAAAGAAGTAGGTTCGTCGCGGTAGAGGAATCCTGCGCTGAAGAGCTCACAGCTCGGGACCGGCCTCAGAGCGGCCCCAGCCGGGCAAGTGTGTTGCGAGCGGCGCGCGCCGCGCCGAGACCCTGCCTATCTCCGCAAGCCTCTTGCGTGCGAGTTGAGCCCAGGGCGTCTGCGGGAACAGCGCTCTCACGTTGTGGTAGGTTTCCCCCGCCTTCTCCAGGTCGTTCAGCTTGGCGCAGTAAATCTCGGCAGACTTGAGAAGAGCCGCCGGAGCTTTCTGTTTGAAGGGGTAGGTCCTGCCGAAGGCCAGGTACGCCTCCGCGGCCAGGTCGGGCCGGCCGCGGGCTTCCAAGCATCGGGCCACGGCCAGTTGGGCCCCCGCAGGCAGCACGAAGTCCGACGCCACTCTCTTGAGCTCCTCGTAATGCTCGAGGGCCGCCGACTCCCCACCTCGTTCCAGCTCGATTGACACCGCTCGCGAGTATTCCGCCGCCGCCCGCTTCCTCTGACCCGTCAACAGGAAGGTCCTGGCCAGTAGAGTCCTTGCGTCCGGGTCCAAAGGCCGGGACTTGAGGTACTCGATGACCTCCCCCATTGCGGCAAACCACTGCCCGTCCTCAAAATAGCGCCGCGCCTTCAGGAATTTCCTTTCCTCGCCGGCCTCCCTGTGAAGCCCCCCAGCCAGGCCCAGGGCCAGCCCCACTCCGAATCCGCCGACGTGAGACCAGTAGGCCGTCATGGACACGGGGCTGGAGGAGGTGGCCAGCCCGTACGCAAGTTGTATAAGGATCCACAGCAGCATGGCGCCGGCCGCGTTAAGCTTGGAGACCGAGGCCCTGAACACCCCCTGAAAAAAGAGCATGGCCAGCGACGCCACCTTAACCCGGACGTAGTAGAACCTGACCAGAAAGAGACCCAGAAGCCCGGCTATGGCCCCCGATGCTCCGACAATCGGTATCCCGGCGTTCTGCGGGACGAAGCTGACAACGGCGAGCGCCTGAGCCATGTTCGAGAGAACACCACACACGGCGTACGTGGCCACATACCGCACCCAACCCATTCTATCCTCAAGCACCGACCCGAATATCCAGAGGTACAAGAGGTTCAGGCCGACGTGAAAGAATCCGGCGTGGAGGAACGTGGAAGTAAGAAGTGAGTGGAGACGGAAGCCGGCTGGCACAAACGCAAGCTCCCTGAACAAGGCGCTGTCCCTGCCGAAGTATGCTGTCAGGCCGAAGCAGATGAGGTTGAGCCCCGCAATGCAGAGAGTGGCAGCGGGGAGCTTCCTGAGCCTAACTTCTGTTCCTATAGGAAGATAGGAGAAGTAGTACATATCCGTCACTCGAGGCCGGCATCACCCGCGCCTCGCGCCCGGGGAGTCCGCGCTCGGCACCAGTATTCTCGCCTTCCATTCGACCCGCGCCTCGTGCCCGTGGAGCCCGCCTCACATATGCGAGAACCGGCGCAGCTTGCTCACCCGCGACCTCATTCCCGTGGCGCGCGGCGCTGGGCCAGGAACGGGTCAAGCCGGCCCCGGGTCTATTGCGGACCGGTACCGCCCGCGAAGACGCAAAAGGGGGAGCAGGGTCGCCTGCTCCCCCTTGTCCTGCCTCCTACGCAAAAAGAGGCCCCACTACTGCAGCGTATCAATAGTAGTAGGTGACGCTGATCTTCCCGAACGGAATCTCGCTCTCGCCGCTCAACCAGTACATACCGGTGAACGGGTAGTCTTCGTTCAGGGTCGCATCGATCTCGAAATCGCTCCACTTGAAGCCAACGCCCATAGAGAACGCGAACGGCTCTTCGAGGTACGGCAGGTAGACGCCCTCTCCGTACATATAGTCGCGCATGTCAGGCGTAAGGTTGGCGTTCTTCGACTCGAACGTGAGCTCGCTGCCGTCGACCCACGCGAGCGTCGCCTTCTCATGCAGCAGGTTCTTCCTGGCGCCGAAGCGGATGGTGAGCCAATCCCTCAGGTCGGCCTCGAACGTACCGAACAGGAACGGGAGTGAGGTACCCGTGTATTCGAAGGTCTCGAGCAGACCCGGGTCGGGAGCGGCTTCGCCGAAGGTGTTTTCGACGTCCATCTTCCACTGGGAGAAGCCCACACCCAGCATGAAGAAGCTGCCCATGTCCACTCTCATGCCGAGGCCCGCTCTCATGTTGGTCAGAGTCTGGTCGCTGGCGTCCTCATCGTCGGCCACGTCACTCATGATCTCCCAGCCGACGTCATACTTGTTGTACCCGAACATCGGGACCAATGTCACGTTCTCGTTCATGAGGAAGAAACCGCGGCCCCAGAACCCGAACGACGGGTTCCCGGCGTCCTCGATCGAGAAGCCGTCGCCCAGTTCCTCGACGGCGAAGTCGAAGGTCCGGTACTCGAATGTGGCCTCGACCTTGTCCGCCTCTCTCACTTCCATGCTGGCGCTGATGCCGATGCCCATGTTGTTGAAGTACTCCGGGCTCACCATGTCAGTGGATACGCCGTAGTAGAAGTACCACGGGCTGAAGCTCATTCCGGTGCCGTCATCGTACTCCCACTCCAGCTTGCTGGACGTGTTGTCGAACCTCACGCCGAAGGAAACCTTCTCGAAGTTCATACCCCAGAGAAGGTCGAACTGGCTGCCCTCGTTACCGCTCATCAACTGCGGTAGGGGCGAAATCATTCCGTGCTCCCTGAGCATGATGCCGAACACGCCGTAGGCGTTGTCCTGCCCAAGGCCCATGGTGGCGCCGAAGCCTCTGCCCCAACCGTCCTCGTAGCCGAGCTCACCGATAACCGCGGCGGGGTACCGGCAGATGGAGACCGGGTAGCTGAATACGTTGGCGTAGTCCTCGATGAAGTCCGGCGGCGCTCCCAAGCCTTCCAGTCTTGCGGAGGAAGCCAGAGCAAGCGCCGGAGTCATGAGAAGTAAAACCGAGAACAGGATGATCTTCCTAGACATTTGAGAAAGCCTCCTTTGTACTCTCTCCTAATTTCGTTCTAACTTAGCAACCTCGTCCCTCACCCAACCCCTACCAGCCACCTTAGAAGAGGTCAGAGATTCCTGTTACAACACCCCCTTTCGCAGTCAATCATCTCAAGCCGTCGACTATGGCGATGCAGCTTCACGCAAGCACTGCAAACAACAAGAAGTAATTAAGTGCGTTACGACGCTTGGTGGCACACTCTATGGGAAGCTACTTTTCTTGTCAATCTTTTTTTCTCCGCCCCAGGGGCCGAGCCGCAACCCTCAGAAGACCCGCCAGGTCGGCCACGGAATCCGGCCTCCCATCCTCCAGATTTCCTTCTCTGACATAGCCATAGGCGTGCAAGAGTCGGAGCCCTCCGGTCGAGATGGCCACGTGGGAGACACCCTTCCTGCTGGTCCCGAAGAACAGAAGGTCGGCGGGCCTGAACGGGCCCGTGCTGCTGCCCAGAACCTCTGCGCGCAGGGCCCTGAGCTGGTCACAGGCGTCGCGGGGAAGCGGGACGCCGCAGCAGCGAAAAACGGTCTGAACAAACCCTGAACAATCGCAACCCCATGGAGTTATACCACCCCAGAGGTACGGCGCACCGGCGAACTGCCGGGCCACTTTGAGTACGTCAGCCGGACTGCTGGGCGCCGTCGGCACGGCAACGAGCTGGCTGCGCGTCAGCCAGCCGGTCCGGCCTTCCGGCAGGGCGGTTTCCACCCATCGACCCCTGCGAGTGAGCCCAGGGAGACGCGTCCCCAGCGCGAGCTCGCACACTAGGGTCGCCGAAGAATGCGGGGCCGCCAGGACCTGGGCGCTCCTAGTCCCCACCTGCACAGGGAGATCCGAGTCCCACGCCTTCAAAACGGCGGCCGAAGGCCGCGTCACCGACCAGCTGCGCACCCAGCCTCGGTATCCGTCCCAGCGTATGGCTCTCAACCACTTGCGGTCCGGCGCGCGAGCGGTGATTGTGAGCGTCTCTCCCAGAACGGCCTGCGTGACGAGCTCCGAGGCGTGAGACGGCCTTCTCCTGAGCTCCGCCACCGGCACGGACACAAAGACACGAACAGTCCGCTTCGGCATCACTCGGCCTCCGGCCGTCGGCCCGCACGCGATGGCCCGACAGACTGCCCTGCCAGGACCACGTCACTCGTAAGACGGGCCCACGAGCTGGTATTCGCCCAGTCCCATCCGGTCAACAAAGACGAAGGTAAGGTTCAACTGATAGTAGTACCAGACCTCGTACGCTGGGCCCGAGGCGGTGACCGGCCTCGCCTCAACGTTGTCGGGAGGGCCCCTCCGAATGTATATCCTGCCCCTGTCCGTCTTCCATCCTCCCCCGAAGTAAGAGAAATTCACGTTGGCGTAGTGCACCCGCTCGAAGAACTCAATCAGGAACTCGTTCTCGGGGGTTTCGGGGTTCGGGTCCCTCTTGGCCCAGAACTCCATCCACAGTCTCTTCCGGTCGGCGCCCGTGGCCTCCTTCAGGGGCTCGAGCTCCGAGCGATGAGCTATGTAGCCGAGGAGCGTCATCGTGTCGTCTATGTTGACGTCCAGAGGAAACCTGCTCTCGTCTATCTCGAAGGTGCCAATGCTCTTAGCCGCTCCACGACCGCTGCCCAGCCGGAGTTCCAGGGTGTAACGACCCATGTTCAGGTCGTCCAGGGAGGGCGAATAGACCAGATAGGACGTCCCGCCCGTCCTGGCTACGTAGGCCGTGTCGGTGAGCCTGGTGGCTCCCTCCTCGTCCAGTATCCTGCAGAACACGCGGAATCCCGACGTGTCCCTCGGAACGGCGCCGGCTGCCGCCACGGAATCGTAGACCTCTGCGTAAACACACATCGAGGAATACCTCTCCCCGAACCGAGCCCTGGGGTGGGGTATCACCATCCTTCCGGACGGACCCACGGCAGCGGAGTCCCCCGGGCCGGGAGCGGGCCCGCAGAGGCCCACGAGCATGTCGCTTATGGCCGGCAGGGCTTCAATGGCCCTCAAGTCCAGACGAACGGTCACCGAAGACTGCCTGCCCGACTCCACGTTCTCGGTCCGCACCACCAATTCGTACCTGCCCGGAGCGGACGCAAGGCGCAGTGTCTCCGTGTACGAGAGCTCGGGCGACACCGTCTCTTTGTACGCGGAGCACGTCACGCGGCGCCTCCACGAGTCTCCTGTGACCTGCCTGCCCTTCAGGTCGTATAGGATGGCCTGGACCTCAAAGTCGGCAGTGTACCCCCCACCCTTCCGCAGGAACTGAAGCTGGCTGTAAGAGACCTCGTAGAAGATCTCCAGAGCGCCGCCGGAGCCGGGGCTCGCGAAGTAGGTGGCGTCAACGTAGAAGTGCGGGAGGGTCCTGGCCCGCCAGGGCCGGGCGTCCGTCTGAGCGCCGGCGGTGGCCGCACTCAAGGCAAGCAGCACGCCAGCCGCCAGCAGAAAACAGACGACTCCGCGTCTCGGAAAGCTGGGTCTCATGAATCCACGCCTCCTTGTCGGCCGCAGGCCGGCGACACGCGCAATCTAACACATGGCAGGGCGGGGTTCAACGCTCTCTAAATGTTGTTGCAACGGGCCGGGGGTTGTTATACATTGTTTTACTTCAGGAGCGTTTCCTGAGGGGACAGAAAGGTTGACTCCTGCGGGGGTTTGACGATATTCAGGAGGTAACTATGAAGCGCTGTGCCATCGCGGTCCTCGTCCTCGCCACGTTCATGTTCGCCCCAGCGGCTGCCAGAGCGGCCGAGGGTACTATTCCCCTGGTGTCGTTCGGGCTGAGGGGCGGCATGGCCAGCTACACCATGGGGGACATGAACGTAGAGGTCAACGACATCAACGACATCCTGACCGACCCCCGAAACCGCTTCGACGAACTGGAGAAGTTCGGCAGCGGCCCCGTCGGTGGAGCCGAGCTGCGAGTCCGCGTACTGCCCTATCTGGCGGTGGCCGTGACGACTGAGTACCTCTTCGAAAGCTCCAAGGTCGGCCTCGAGGTCGTGGGTGAGGAGTTCCGTGAGATAGACATACACGCCAGCACTGTGCCGGTCACCCTGCGGGTCATGTACGTGGTCCGGAATGCCACCAGGCCCAAGCTCTTCTACACGATGGGGGCCGGCGTTTCGTACCTCACCCTGGGCCGCCTGCGCTCCGAGTCTGCGCCTATCATAGACCTGGACTTTCCCCGGGTCGAGTACGCGACCGCGGACGCCGACGGCATGGGCATGCAGCTTTTTGCGGGCGCGGAGTATTTCGTCAAACCCTGGTTGTCCGTGGGCGGCGAACTCCTCTACCGATACGCCAAACTCTCTGAACTGACGTACAACGACAACGACCAGCCCGTGCTGATGAACGACGGGAGCGAGCTCGCCGTCGACTTCAGCGGGTTTAACGTAGCCGCCTGCTTCAGAGCTCACTTGTTCTAGCAGAAGCCACGCCTGACCGGCCTCTTGGCAAACGGGCTGCGGCCTCCCCGCCGCGTGTCCGGCCGGTGAAAGTGGGGTGCTCCATGCGAAAGCGTACAAGCCTTCTGCTCGGCCTGTGCATTCCGTTCTGCCTATTGTCGGCCGCCTACGCCGACATCATGCCGCCGGGCACTCACGAGCTGGGAGGAAGCGCCGAGATTGTATTTCCGGAGGACGGCTCGTACGTGTACCTGGGGCCGCGCTTCGGGACCGTCTTCGCCCCGGGGTCTGAGGTGGAGATGGAGGTGGGTTACTCGAGGCAATCGAACGGGGTCACGTACTCAAGGCTGTCCTTCGCAGCCAACTTCGTCTACAGCTTTGAGACCATGTCCGCGCCCTACCCGTTCATGCTCCTCGGCCTGGGCTTCGCCAGGTCTCACTGGGACATCGACGCGGACGGCGACCGTTACGACGAGGACGACAGCAACGGCCTTGTCAACTTGGGAGCCGGCCTCAGAGTCCCGCTGACCGAGTCTTGTTGCCTGCGCACGGAGCTCCGCTACACGAGGGAATTCGCAAGTCCCGACGTGAGCTCGACCGCCATCAGGGCCGGGTTCTCCGTCCTCCTCAGGTAAGGCGCGGCTGTCCGCTGCTTCCGGCGATCTCCCTGAGGCCGTCCAACAGAAGGAACCTGCCCAGCGGGTTCACGGTCGCGGGCAGGCTGCTCACGAACAGGGGATTTTCGCACAGCCCGCCGCAGAGATGGAGCACGGAAGGGCATCCCGCGAACCTGTGGGCGCTGACGGCGATCCCCTTCACGAACCGCGCCACCGCGACACCGACCTCCTGCCCCTGGGCCACGGCGTCAAACACCGCGCTCATGCCCAGCACCCCGCACGCGACCGTAAGGTGGTCCTCGGGCACAGACAGCGTCCTGTAGTCCAGCTTGAAGTGCATCTCAAGAAGCTCTATGGAGAACCCCATGGAGGCGCCGCACTCGGAGTTCCACCCCGCCCTTTCGAACCCTCCGTTCTCGAACGCCACGAACTTGACGTCTCTGCTCCCGCAGTCCAGCACCACGAAGCTCCGCGCGGCCACCCTGCGCTTCGCCCCCATGGCCAGCGCCACAAGTTCGTTGACGACGACGTCCGACCTCAGGCGCGCGTTGTGGCCGGTGCCCAGGTCCGCCCGTACGCCGGGCTCAAGGTCTATCGTCCTCACCACCCTGGGTCCGGCTTCGGATGCAGTGTCCACCAGCTTGGTGTATGACGTGCCGAAGTCACCCAGTATCATGACCGCCGAGCACCCACGACGCCGTTCAGCTCCAGGAACGCCTCCACCTTCGCCCGCGTGCTGGCGCTGATGTCGAAGTCGCCGTCCACGTAAAACCCCATGGGATGAAGATGCGCCAGGTAGTATGCGATCGAGTTCTTGGCGCAGAAGGACTGGGCAAAGAAGACCGTCGGGATCTCGGGGTCAAACTCGAGCTCGAGGTCCATGTCAGCCGGGGTCTTGTTCTCCATGCATCTGGCCCAGCCAAACACGTGGGTTTCCGGCGGGAACAGCTCGAGGAGGCTGAAGTCCCTGGGCGGCACTCCCCAGAACCCACACCTCGGCCTCGAGGCCGGGAAGTCGCCGGCCGCCCCGTCGGGCAGCTTCACGCTCTCCACGATCTTGTTGAATTTCTCGACCAGCGGCAGGGACGAAACGCACACTGGGTTGCCGCGTCTCTCCGAGTCCTCGTTCCTCGTCTCCACCACCGGCGCCCTGAGCTCGTGCTTGAGCACGTTGACGACGTACCGGGCGCCGTCGCACTTGCCCCGGCCGACGTCGGCGTAAACCCTGTCCAGGTCGAGACGGAGGCCGTTCGACAGGACCGTCCTCAACACCGCGCAGTAGTAGCGCGGGATGAGTCTCGCCTCCTCCTCCACGTTGATGTTCGGGGTCGTCGCGTCCAGGTCCACGACGTCGGCTCGCTCGTCCCGCAGCCGGCGGATCGTCTCCAGCGGCGGAACCCCAATGATTCCGACTCGCTCCGTCAACTCTCCACTCCTTCCGGCGCGGCCCCCGCCCTCCTCCTGACCGCATAGATGAGGGGGAGGCTCAAGACCGTGATTGCCATTTTCACCGCGTACTGGCCCTTCATCAATCCCAAGACCGGCATCACCCCCGCGAACGCAATGCTGATGAAGACCGCCGTGTCCGCGGCGGTGGAAACGGAGTTGCTGGCGAGCACTCTGAGCCACTTCGGCCCGCCCACCCTCTCCCTCCACCAGGAGAATATCTGGGTGTCGATGAGAGAGCTCACGAGATAGGCAGTCAGGCTGGCCGCCACAATCCTGGGAGTGCCGCCGAGAACTGAGGCGAAAGCAGCTTCGTCCGCATAGAAGGACGCTGCGGGCAACGCTATGGCCAGCCTGCAGTATGCGGCCAGGAGCAGATTGGCGGCCAGGGTGCTGTACACCACCCGCCTGGCGCGTCTCTTCCCCAGTCTCTCGTTGATGAGGTCGATTAACGTGAAGGTCAGAGTGTAGATGAAGACGGCGGACGGCACCGTCACCGGTCCGAGCGTAACCGGCTTGGACGCAGTCACGTTGGCTATGAGCTCGCACGCCACGTACAGGGCAATGAGCAGAATCATGGAGCCTCCTGGCTGCCAGCGAATGCTACCAGAAAGAGCGCGAGCGGACAACACTCCCTGTTGAGCGCGGAGTGTGCTTGTGATATGATGTCCCCGGTTTCCCTGCCTCCTGTCGGTTCGGATGTCGGGGTTTTCGCTCTAAGGGCAGTAAGTGCAGCATCTAGAACCATCCACCCAGACTGTCGCGCGGGCCGCCCGCGCGTGCTACGCGCATTGCCCCCCCGGCCAGACCGCGCGCTTCCCGGTTCCGCAAGCCGTGTCTTGGGTCTCATGTGTGGTCGGCGTTGCGCTCGTCGCGGCTGCGTCGCCCCTGGGCGGCGTCGCGTCAGTGCGTCAATTGACGTTCAACACGGCCACGGACTGGAGTCCGGACTGGTGCCCGGACGGCAACATCGTGTTCGTGTCGGCCAGAGGCGGGGGGTCCAACGTGTGGCTGATGCCGGCGGACGGCGAGTCCACGCTGTCTGCGGTCAGACTCACCAACGACCCTTCCAGCAACTGGGACCCCCGCGTCTCCCCGGACGGACAGGACGTCGTCTACGTCTCCAACCGCACTGCTTCGGACAGAGAGATATGGCGAATGAACCTGGGGAGCGGCGTGGAGACAAGACTGACCGAGATTCCGGCCTACGATTTGCAGCCCACCTGGTCGCCGGACGGAGACTTCATCGTGTTCGTGTCCGACAGGAACGAGACGTGGGACCTCTGGCTCATGGGCGCCTGGGGCGAGGACCCCGAATACCTCACGCCCGGGCCGTACGTGGAGTACCAGCCCTGCTTCTCACCCGACGGCTCCAAGATAGTCTTCATGTCCACACGCTCCGGCAACTACGACGTCTGGCTGATGTCGACCGGGGGCGGAGAGGACTCTGCCGTGCAGCTCACGCATGACCCGGGCAGAGATTACACTCCCAGCTGGTCGCCGGACGGCCGGAGTATCGCTTTCTCCTCGGAGAGGTCCGGCAATCCGGAGATATGGATAATGGACGCCGGCGGCGAGAATCACGGGCTGGCGCAGGTAACGGAGGACCCCGCCGACGACAGACAGCCCAGGTGGTCGCCGGACGGCACAAGGATAGTGTTTGCGTCGGACCGCACCGGAAACTGGGACATATGGGTAGCCGACGACCTGCCCGTGGGAGTGGAAAGCGCCACGTGGGGGCAGATCAAGACACGCTTCAGGCGTTGACGAGAGGTGTAGCATGAGGGTCTTTCGCGTTCCACATGGAAGGAGTTGCGGCTGCTTCGGTTTGAACGGCACTGTGCAGGCAAAGGTCTCTGCCGCAGTGCCTCTGCTGGCGCTAGTCTTGCTGGCCTGCGGCGGATGCGGCGGCGGCGAGACGGGGACCAAGCCCGAAGACCGGCCGCCGGCCATAAACGGAGTCCTGCTGGACCCGAGGAGGGTGGCCCCGGGCGACACCGTCGCGGCGACAGCGGTGGCCGGCGACCCGGAGGGAGTCCCCCTCACTTTCCTGTGGCGGGTGAACTCGGGAGTTCTGCTGGATTCCACGTCGGTGCAGGCCACGTGGGTAGCGCCCTCGTACGCCGCCTCGTGCTCCCTGACTGTGTTCGTCAGTGACGCCGCCAATCAGACTTCGTTAACGAGCGTCGTGCCCGTGGGCGTCGGCACCCTCGTGGTTGAAAGCTACCCACAGGGAGCGGCCGTCTACATCGACGACGAGCTCACTGGGTACGTCACGCCGGCCACGATAACCGCTGCGCCGGCGGGCAGCTACTCGGTGAGCGTCGAGCAGGCCGGGTTCATGTACTACCCGGCGACGCGTTCCGCGCTAGTGACGCACGGGGCCACTGCAACGGTGATGTTCGGACTCAACCAGGCGCACATGACTCTGACTCAGCTCACCGTGAGCGACTTCGCTTTCCAGAGCTCCTGGTCGCCCGACGGGAGCAGGCTGGCCTGCGCGACGGAGGACGACCTGGCCCTGTACCGCAAGATAGAGATCTTCCAGTCCCCGTGGCCGGACTACGTGGGCGAATACCTGGAGACGATGGACGAGCCGGACTGGGCGCCTTCCTGGGGACCGGGGGACCAGATACTGTTCGCGTCCTCCAGGGGCGGCGCCGTCCCGCGCGTGTACGTCGTTTCGCTGGCTGGAGGGCCGCCGGATTTCGTCTACCCCACAGAGGCCAACTTCCCGGCCTGGTCATGGGACGGCGAACAGATCGCCCTTGTGGCGGCGAACGGAGCAGTACACGACCTGATAGTGAGACCCGCGTCGGAGTTGCTGCCGGTGACCGTGGCCCAGGACGTTGTGGAGGACAGGCCGGCGTGGAAGCCGGACGACAGTCAAATTGCATTTTCGAAGCTGGTGGGCGGCCAGCCGTACATATTCACGGTTCCGTCGACAGGCGGCACCCCCGAACAGGTGTCCCACGTGCCGGGCACCCATCCTCAGTGGTCGCCTGACGGCAGCACGATAGCCTTTGTGTCGTCCTACGGCGGGACGACCGGCGTGTGGGTCTTGCTGATGGAGGAGGGGCCGGAGCCCCTGGACGGCTGGCTGACGGCCACCGGCGAGGACTGGCCGACCTGGAAGCCGGACACAGGAGAGCTTTGCTTCACGGCCGCCGCTTCGGCAGACTCCCGCACACTCTGGCTGGCCCAGGACTACCCTTTCTAGGATCCGCACAAAGCGCAGGGCCGGGTGGGATTGCCACCCGGCCCTACTGGTAGCGCCACGGGGAGTCGAACCCCGGTCTGATGGCTGAGAACCACCTGTCCTAACCACTAGACGATGGCGCCGTGACCGGCTGAAGAGATGGCTGGGGAGTGAGGATTCGAACCCCAGTAAGCAGATCCAGAGTCTGCCGTCCTACCACTGGACGACTCCCCAACGTTTGAGTTCCGAATCTAGCACAGAACACTCGGCTTTTCAAGGCACAACGGCTGAAGCAACGGGGCCGCGGGCATACGGCCCGCGGCCCCTTCAGCGCAGCAGACCAGCGCTATCCTAGTCCAGCACCACGGTCTTCCTGGTGGCCGAGTAGTCCCCTATGTGCGCCCTTATAAAATAGATGCCTCCGGCTACTCTCCCGCCCTCTTCGGAGGTGGCGTCCCAACGCACGGAGTAGAAGCCCGGTCCCTTGCGCTCGTCCACGAGCGTCTTCACCAGTCTGCCGGATACGTCGTACACCCTGACCGAGACCGGCGTCCTGGCCCCGGCCTCTCCGGCCCCGACTGGCACGGTGAAGGCGACAGTCGTGCGCGGCTGGAAGGGATTCGGGAAGTTCTGCGCCAGGGCCGGCGCCGTGGGCACCGAGCCGGCGGGCGCGAGAGCGGCGTAAGGACCGAACAGCATCTCACCGTCCTCTAACAACCTGCCCAGCACGTACGAATACCAGCGACCGCCCTCCACGCTCATGTCCGTGAACACGTAGTAGTTCGGGCCGGCCGCCTCCACCGGAGCGGAGTTCACTTTCGCGTATCCGTCCGGGAGCAGACCCGCCATCAGAGCCGTGTCGCCGGCCGAGGCCGGCGCGCCCCGCTCGTCCGTGACGTCTTTGCGATACACGTTCCACTGCGCGCCCGGCGCGTCGTCCAGGTTCGTGCGCCACTCGAGCACCACTCCGACCTCGGAGGGCACGGCGGCGAAGGACGACAGCTCCACCGCCGTCAGCACGGCCTTCGTGTAAAGGCCCGACCTGCACATGTCATGTCTGAACATCGGCCAGGGGTAGGCCTCGCGGCTGTAACTGAAGGGCCCGGTCATGTCCCAGATGTACACGGCCCTGTCCCAGTTCTGGCATACGATGTTTGTGTATCCGTCGTCGTCCACGTCCCATATCAGCGCCGGCCCTCTCACTTCACCGGTCATCTGAATCGGAAAGCCGGCGGCCTCCGTGCCGTCGTGGTTCCAGGCGTACAGCATTCCGTTCTCGGCCCCGAACAGCACCTCCAGCCGGTCGTCACCGTCTATGTCGCCGACGGTCGGCGAGCTCTGGCTCCCGAGGGCGCTCGCCAGCACCGGCCATCCGGGGACCGTGGCGCCGTTGTAGCCCTTGTAAACACACACGTATCCGTTCGAGGTCCCCACGACGACGTCCAGCATTCCGTCGTCGTCCACGTCTCCGAGCGCCGGCGAAGGCTGCATGTCGCCGCTCATGTTTATGCCGGACTTCGGCCAGCCCGGCACCAAAGTGCTGTCGGTGTTGATAACGTAGACTTTGTAGTTTGAGGACGCAAACGCTATCTCCGGCTGACCGTCCCCGTCCACGTCCCCCACCGCGGGCGAGCAGGTTATGTAGCCCGTGGTGACGTACGGGAAATGCGGAATGTCGCTGCCGTCGCCGTTCAGCGCGTACAGCTTTCCGTCTCTTCCGCCTATCACGACTTCGTCAAATCCGTCGTTGTCGAGGTCCACGAGCGCGGCCGAACCGTACAGCCACGAGCTGCCGGTCGTCCTGAGCACGCCGAGAGTGGCGGGGTTGCCGTCCCCGTCGACGACTTCGGTGCCGTCGCAGTTCCAGGCGTAGATGTTTCCGTCGGCGTTACCGACCACGACCTCCAGCCTGCCGTCGCCCGCGATGTTGCCCACCGCCGGCGTGGACCACGGGTTGATGCCCACGTTCTGCGGCCAGCCGGGCTCGACAGTGCCGTCCGGACCCCAGACATAGACCTTCATCGTGTTCCAGTCCACAGCGACCACTTCGACGTCGTTGTCGTTGTCTATGTCCGCCACCGCCGGCGCCGCCACGAATTTCTCGCCTTCGGGCGCGAACACTCCCCAGGTCAGCAAGTCGTCGTCTCCGTCGATGTACTCGTCGCCGTTGGGCCTGAAAGCGTACATCCTGCTCGAGCCGGCGAAGATCTCCATCTGTCCGTTTTTGTCTATGTCCACTATCGCGGGCGAGCTGGAAGTCAGCTCCGAGCCGAGCTCAAACGGCGAGTTCTCGTGGAGGGGCGGGTTGGTGGTGACGGACACGTAAGTGCTGGACATGCTCTCGTTGGCCGAGGAGTCCTGGCACGAGACCATGTAATAGTACCTCGTGTAAGGCAGAAGCCCGTCGTCCATGTAATAGGAAGTCCCCTCAATGACGGCCTCGTTGACCTTGGCGTAAGGCCCGGCCGACGCCATGCTGCGGTAGACGTTGTAGCCGAAAAGGTCCGACGCCCCGCTGACGTTCCAGGTCAGCTTGACCGACGATGAGTTGCCTGTGGCAAATATGCCGGTGGGTCCCGCGGGTGCCAAGAGGTCGAACGTGGTCACCTCTTCCCAGCCCAGAGTGTCGGTCAGGGTGAGATGGAAGGCCGGGGGTTCCATCTCTCCAGTGCAGACGAACATGAACCTGTCGCCGGTCGAGGAGGAACACGCCTCAATGCTTCCGAACGCCGCCAGGCTGTCGTACACCGTGGAGTAAGCGTTGGCGCTGGTGAGCTTGCCCCACACACGGTTCGCTCCGCCCGCGCCCATGTTCTTCAGAGTGAGCACAAGCTCGATCTCCTCTCCAACCTCTATGTATCCGTCCCCGTTGCCGCTCGCGAGCGTGTCAAAATACACGTGCGAAGCGTGCCACAGCCGGGGCGCGTGCACCCTTATCAATAGCGCGTCCGTCCAGACACTGTCCTGGTCGTCCCGCGCCTCTATCGTGCACAAAGCGTCGTGAACGTCCGGGCATCCCCGCGCCACCTCCACCACGTAGGGCGCGTCCTGCGGGGCAAAACTGCTCGGCGCGATGTTGCCGAAGCTCGCCGTGCTGTCGGTGAAAGTCAGGTACGGGTCTTCGGTGCGAATCGTGGCCGTTACGGACGTGGCCGTGGTGCCTCCGTTGTTACGCAGCGTGATCGTAAGCTCTATCGTCTCCCCGGCGTCGGCCGTGTAGTCCCCGTTGCCGAAGCTGAGCCCCAGAGTGTCGTCGTCCACGTCGTCCGTGTACTTGTAAAGAAACGGCGCCGAGGGCAACACGACCTGGGCCGTTCCCTCGTAAGGCAAGTGGTTCTGCTTCGTGGCGGTGACGCTGAAGCTCCCCTGAGTGTTGGGGCTGAACGGCATCACGGCGGTGCCGTCGGAGTTCGTGTAGGCAATCCGGTAGTCCTCGCCGGTCTTCCACAGACAGACCAGGGCGCTGTCCACCGGCGAGCCGCCCGACGTCACGAGCACCTGATACCAGTCGGACCCCGCCTCGAACTGTGCGGCGTGAGTGACGTCCAGAGCCGCAGGCTCCGCCGTCCACATCGGCATGTGGGGGTCACCGAAGAGCACCTGGACGAATTGCGTCCACCTGTAGGAGTCGTCCGCAATGGAGAGCGCGATGTAGGCGGCCTTGGAAAGCCCCAGGGCCTCGCCCATGCTCGTGATGCCCTCCTGGAAGATCAGACGGAACTTTTCGTCCTGGAATATCCAGGCAGTCGTCGGATAGTCAAACCTCGTGGACCCCATGTAGCAGACTGACCCGCCGTTCTCGTTCAGCACGAACCGCTCGCCGATGCAGTTGAAGTCGAATGCCGCCGAGGTGCAGTTCTCCCCCATCAGCACTCCGGCCCGAGTGCCGTTCACGAGGAGGTCCGCGTCGGAATTACCCAGGGTTGCGTCCGCGACCGACATCGTGTTCCTGTAGCCGTGTCCCAGATGCATCGCCAGGCCGTAACCCACGTTGAGCGAGTCTATGACGCGCTGCTTCGTCTCGCGCAGCGAGCCGGGGAAGCAGAAATAGTTCTCGTACAGCTTGGACACGTGCATGTTCGGCGTCATCAGTGCTATCGCCGTCTCCGAGATGTCCGCGCCGTCGAGCGCCACCGTGTCGCACTGCGTACCGCTGGGAACGTAGGTCTTCGG
>JAFGJU010000038.1 GCA_016928935.1 Candidatus Eiseniibacteriota bacterium
AAAAGGGAAAACATCGACACAGGACTCCGTGCACGTCGGTTCGGGAGGGTCACCCGCTGCCCAAAGCTAGTTTAGGAGTGTTGGTTTGTCAAGATTTTTTGCCCCTGCACGTTGTGGACGAGAAAGAGTTGGCCGGGCCGGCCAGAAGTCGTGCCGTGGGCGTTTGAGAAGGAGGAGAGGCCGCTCGACCGGCTTGGCGCCGCGCAGAGAGCCCGCAGAGCGCTACCTATTGCCTTGAAGCGAGATACAGCTTGACAGTGCGAGCCCCGTTCAATAGCATGGCCCCGGCAGTGGTTCAGGCCCTCCGCCTCAGAGGCTCCTTCTTCGCGCCCGCACATTCCGACGCAAACGGGCAGGAGCTCGAGTTGTCGTCGAGGGGGCAGGCAGGGTACAGCCGGTTCGCCAAGCGGCAATAGACGGAGGCCTGTTTCCTGGCCTTGAACCTGATTCTAGCGCACGTCCTGATCTTCACGGCTCCCTCCCGGAGTGAAGACTCTCCCGAAGCCACTCGGGCGGGAGCAAGTAACATGCCACGGTCAAGTTGGCAGGGAAGGAGACCGATCGCGATGCCCAGTCAGAAGCTCATCCGTTGCGAGGTTTCCAGGCAGGGACTGCCCGGCGCCACGACGGTTCGCTACGTTCCCATGGAGATATACGGCTTGTGGGAGTACCTCATGACCGCTAAGCACAGCTTCAACGTGGCCCGACCGCAGGCCTCTCTCTGGATAGACGTGGATGAGTCCCCGGAGCTGGCCTACTCGGAGGAGCAGTACGAGAAGGTCACAGAACTCACGCTGTTCATCTTCTCGGAGAGAGACGGCATGTTCGGGAAGGTGAGCCGGTACTTTCCCGAGCAGAGTTACGACCAGGTGAAGGAAATCTTCCTGAAGCACTATCTGAGCGCGGACAGCGAGCCCGGCCTCAGACCTCAGATGAAAGAGAGGCCGGGCATATGGATAAAGAGAAACGGGAAGTGCTCCTGACGGTGGCACGCCGTACACCAGGAGCGGGTCCATCCGGGGGCGCTCGCAGCGCTTCCGGCTTGTGCGCGATACCTACTGCTTTGTGCAAGGCCGATTGCATTCTGCAATCGCCGGTCCTCAGTTCGCACTGACGCACTGCCTCCCCGTTTGCCGCCTCAATGTAATCACATCCGAATCAATCAGTTAACTCGTCTCTTTCTCCCCACTGTCCGGACTTTGGTGGCACGAAAACTGCTACCTTGCGGAGCGGCATTGCTCGTTTGCGAGCGCTTCGAGTCCGAGGCACTTACTCGAACCCCCGGCTCCGGCCGCTGAAAGTCAGGCCTGCGGCCCAGTGAGACCAGAACAGGCCTGGCGGTCGAGACTGAGTTATGGCCCGAGCGGAAGAGGGGCTCTGCCCAAGTTCCTCTTGCACGACTCAAGGCGGCCGGAGCAGGACCAAAGGAGAACAAAGATGGTGGTGATAAGCTACGCAGGAAGGGAAGCGAACGCCAAGATCGTCTACTACGGTCCGGGGCTTGGGGGAAAGACCAGCAACCTGGAGTTCATCTACGACAGCGTTCCTTCATCCAGCCGCGGGAAGATGGTCTCGATGAAGACCCAGACCGACAGGACGCTGTTCTTCGACTTCCTCCCGTTGGACCTGGGCGAGCTGGGGGGCTTCAGGACCAGGTTTCTGCTGTACACTGTGCCCGGCCAGGTCTTCTACAACGCGACCAGAAAGCTCGTGCTGAGGGGCGCGGACGCGATCGCGTTCATCGCTGACTCCCAGGTCGGGAAGATGGACGAGAACAAGGAGAGCCTGGCGAACCTTGAGGAAAACCTGGCGGAGTACGACCTCTCACTGGACAGCATCCCGTGGGTCATCCAGTACAACAAGAGGGACTTGCCCGAAGTCTATTCGATAGAGGAACTCAACAGAGAGTTGAATGCCAGAAACGTGCCCTATTTCGAGGGCATTGCCACGGAGGGTGTAGGCGTGTTTGAGACGTTCAGAGGACTCTCGAAGCTTCTGCTCGAGAAGCTCTCGGAGGAGATCGGCCAGCGCCTTGTCATGGCCAAGGACGCCGGCACCAAGGCCGCGGACGAGCGCGCGAAAGCCGTTGAAAAGATCCTGTCGGGGCCGACAGAGCACGTCGAGATTCCCGGGGTCGGCAGGGTGGCGGAGCCCGCTGCTGTGGACCAAGCCGCCCCGATGGAGGAAGTCGCGCCGGAACCGGGCCCGTCTGAACCGTTCGAGGGAGTCGAGGAGCTCGAGCCTCAGGTGACGGCGACCGACGAGAGCTTCGGCTATAGGCCGGAGACCCAGGCGCCCGTTGAGGACTTCGTTGAGGCTGCGCCCGTTGAGGAGGCGCCCTTGGAGATCGCGGCCGAGCCGGAGCGGGTGATTCTGGAGCGAAAGGACTTGGTAGCGGAGCCCGTGACCGCGTGGCCGACCCGGGCCGAAGAGGCAGGCATGGGCGGCGAGACGCCGGAGCCGAACGTGGACGACTCGGCGCAGCCCGCGCCGGAGGCGCCGGAAGTCGAGCTCCTGCGTGAACACGAGGCCGTGCCGGATTTCTTCACACGGTCTCTGCAGACCGCGAAGCTGGAGTTGGAGCGCGACACGGCGCACTTCGCGGAGACTCACGAATACGCCCTGGATGCGATTGAGCCCAAGGTCGAGGCAACTCGCGAAGTAGAGTCCCGACCCGTGGAACAGGTTGCGAGACGGAAGCCCACGCCGGAGCCCGTGCCGACCCGCCCGGTGACGCCGCCGGCGACGTGGGCAGAGTCAACATCAGACGAGGAGCCTTCCTTCCTGAACATAATCCGGAGAAACAACGTCGGCGTGTTCGAGAAGACCGGCACTCGCTCGGCGGCCGCGCCGGGCCCTGCGCCCGCCCCCGTGAGCGAACCGGCTGTCGAGAAAAGGAACATCGAGAGCAGCATAGAGATACCGCTGCCGCTCAAGCAGGGCGAGAGGATGGAGGAGGTCACGCTGACCATCAAGATCAGGCTGAAGCCGGTCCCACAGGCCTCAGGCGCGACCGAACGAGAGTTTATTCTGGACGGCATCTCGCGGTAATCCCGGAACCCGCGTCGCCGGACACAATTAAGAACACACAGCGCCGACCCGAAGCTCCAGCGCTGCCGCTGCCGGTCGAGGAGACTCGACCGGCAGTCCGTTTTCTCTTGACTATGCCACTCCGGTCGTCTATACAACCTAGCAGGAGGCGATAGTGAACTTGTCGAGAACAACGTCACCCTCAGGCCCCGGCCGTGCGTTGTGGTGTGCCCGCACCGGGGTGGTGGCGGCCTGGTTTGTGCTGGCCTTTCTCGCGGCCGCCGCGGAAGCCGACGTCGAGCTGTGGCCCAGCGGGGGCAGCGGTCTGGGCAGTTTTCTTCCGACTTCGGGCAGGGCCTCCCTGCTGGACCCTTCCAAGCTGGGCATATCTCACCAGATGGTGTTCTCGTACAGCTCGGGGAGCGCGGGAAGAGACAACGTCGGGGGGTTGTGGCTGACCAACTTCAGCTACAAGCTCTCGACTCCTCTCACAGTTGACCTCTCCGTCGGCGCCTCGCTGTCGAAGACCAGTGGCCGCGAGCCGGACGCGCAGAGCCTTTTCCTGAACGGTTTCTCTCTGCGCTACAGGCCGAACGAGAATCTCTATTTGCATTTCATGTACAACGGGGTGCCAAACAACTGGTTTCTCAGCCCGGAGAGACTGGCACGCTAGAAGCGGGGTTTGGCCGTTCGGATATGCTCAGATTCCCAAGATTCTCCTCCAAAGATGGAGTCCAGAGACTCCGCAAGTCCTACAAGGACAACCCGGACGACACCCAGAACGCTCTGGACCTGGCCAGAGCCCTTGAGGCCAACAAGGAATACGATGAAGCCGTTCCGATCCTCCAGCACCTGATCGAGACGGGCAGCGCTGACGAGGGGACGTACTTGCTGGCGGCGGCCTGCCTGAGGGGCAATTCCAACCCGGAGGCTGCGTTGAGCGTGCTCAGGCAGGCGGAGGAAAAGTTCCCCTCCTCCGTGGCGGTCAAGTACAGCACGGGTCAGGTCCTTGGGGCCATGGAGAGGTACGACGAAGCGTTGGCGGCGCAGCAGGAGGCAGTCAGGTTGGACGAGGGCAGCGCCGAGGCGCACTTCCGTCTGGGAGTGACGCACGCCAACATGGGCTCGCTGGAGGAGGCGTTGAACGAATACCAGTTGGCCATAAGCCTCGACCCGCTTCACGCGCGGGCCCACACGAACGTGGGCTTCGTGCTCGACCGGCTGGGTTATCACGAGGAAGCAATAGAGGCCTTCAAGAGAGCCATAGAGCTCGACCCTGAGAGCGCGGAAGGGCACTACA
Organism: Candidatus Eiseniibacteriota bacterium; assembly: GCA_016928935.1. Classification (GTDB taxonomy): domain Bacteria; phylum Eisenbacteria; class RBG-16-71-46; order JAFGJU01; family JAFGJU01; genus JAFGJU01. Next base: position 4,331 of record JAFGJU010000038.1, read on the forward strand.
ACCTCGGAGCCGTTTACGGCGACCAGGGGCTTTACAGCGAGGCCATAGCCGAGTTCAAGGCCGCCATTGAAATAGACCCCAACTCCGCCGAGGCCCACTTCAACCTGGGAGTGGCGTACCTGGACGGAGGCAGGCTGGACGACGCGCTGAACGCGTTCAAGAGGACGTTCCAGTTGAATCCTCGGAACCCGAGGGCGTCCTACTATCTGGGCCAGGTCTACCTGCGCAAGGGCATCTACGACCTGGCAATAGACAATTTCAAGCGCTGCGTCGTGTACGACCCCAGGGACGCCCGTGCCTACTACTTTCTGGGTCTCGCCTACAACAGGATAGACGAGGTGGACAAGGCCATAGACGCCTTCGAGACGGTCACAAGGCTGATGCCTGAGGACTGCAAGGCCTACTACTATCTGGGGATCGCCTACGACAAGAAGGGACTTCCCACAAAGGCCAGAGACGCTTACGCGACGGCCGACAGACTCCTCAAGTGAGCGTTGATCCGGCGCACATGGGCTCATCCACTCACCTTCACGACGAGAGAAGCCCAGCCTCGCGGAAACTCCTCCAGTCCTTGCGAGTCCTACGCCTGTCCAACTCCTTTGCCGCCCTCGCGGCCACGATGATCGGGGGGTTCATCTGCGACTTCACGCGACTGAGCGCGTTCACCCTGGGAGGAGTCTCCGTGTTCTTCACGGCCGCGTTCGGATACGCAATAAACGACTACTACGACGTGGCCGCGGACAGAGTCACGAAGCCCTCACGCCCGATCCCGTCGGGCGCGCTCTCCAGAAGAACGGTCCTCGCAATCGCGCTCTTGTGCGCCGCTCTGGCTCTGGTCACCGCGGTTTTCCTGCCGCTCCTCCCGTCGCTGCTGGTCATGGTGGCGGTTCTCCTGGTGTGGTTCTACAGTCTTCGGGTCAAGCGCACGGGGGTCGCGGGCAACGTGCTCGTTGCGTTCCTGAGCGCATCGACCCTGCTCTTCGGCGGGCTGTGCGCGGGCGACGCCAGGAAGGCCGTGTTCCCAACCTTGCTGGCCTTTCTGGCCAACCTGCCGAGAGAAATACTGAAGGACGTTCAGGACCTCGAGGGCGACGTAATGATGGGAGGACAGACCCTTGCCCGTCTGTCGGGCCGTAGGGCGGCGGTACGCGTCGCGTCGGTCTTCATGCTCGTCCTTGTGGCGGCGAGCATTGCCCCGTACGCGTTGCGCGAGTACAATAGGGCATACCTCATAATCGTGCTTCTCATCGACGTGGTGGTTGCCCTGATGGCGTTCTCTCTCTGGTATTCCGCCTCCCAGCGTAAGGTCACCGTGTCCGTGAGACTGATGAAGTCAGCCATGTACCTTGGGCTTGTGGCAATACTGCTCGGGAGTCTGTAGGAGGATAGTTGAGCTGGCAGAGCGCCGTCATTCTCGGAATGGTGCAGGGTCTGACTGAGCTTCTGCCGGTCAGCAGCAGCGGGCATCTGGTGCTGGCGGAGACTCTGCTGGGCCTCCGGCTGACGGACCTGTCTTTCGAGATAGCGGTGCACGTGGCGACCGCGGCCGCAGTCTGTTTCTACCTCAGGGCCGAGCTCGTTTCCATGCTCCGTGCGCTGGTGCCGTGGGGCGCCGCCTCCTCGAGTGAGCAAGGGGTGAGGGATAGAGGCCGCACTCTGCTGATAGCGGTCGTCGTCGGGACTCTTCCTGCCGTGGTGGTGGGACTCGTGGCCTACGATGCGGTCGAGAGAGTGTTTCACAGCGTCGGGCTGACCGTGGCCGCGCTGCCTTTGACCGGTGTCTTTCTTCTATCCACGAAGCTCGCGAGGGACAGGCGCCTCGGAGTGAGTCCTGTTCTCGCGCTTGTGGTCGGCCTTGCTCAGGCGGTGGCCATCATACCGGGAATCTCGCGTTCCGGCATGACCGTGGGCGCGGCGTTGCTCCTGGGAATGAAGAAGGACGACGCGGTCAAGTTCTCGTTTCTACTCTCCCTGCCAGCGATTCTGGGGGGGGCCGTGCTGAAGCTGGCCAAGGACGCCGGCGAATCAGCGGCGGCCGCCTCATCGGCCGGCGCAGTCGACCTCGCGTCGCCGACACCCGCTGCCGCCTCACACCTGAGCACGACGGCCCTTCTCGTGGGCTCGGCGGTCGCATTCGTGTTTGCCCTCATAGCGGCCAGGACCCTGCTCGGCGTCGTGAGAAGGGGAAAGCTCGAGTACTTCGGTTACTACTGCATCCTGGCCGGCGTCGCATTCCTAGTTTTCACTTAGCGTTAAGCCGCTCTCTGCCGCCCATCGCGCCCCTCCCTCCGGTACATGCCCGTCCGCTGCCGCCGCCCGGAACGCAAGTTGAGGTTAAGGTTTTGTAACAGTCGGCCGATACAAAGGTTAGGAGGCCGATTCAAGTGTGTAGCAGACAGGGACTCGACCTCACGCGTTTCGCGGCGTCCAGCCGGAAAGACCTGCTCGACCAGAAACGCCTCGAGGCCATAAGAAAGAAGATAGCCGACGGTTTCTACAACCGTACCGACGTGCAGCGCAGCATCGCCGACAGGCTCGCCCACTGCTTGGCCGAAAGCCCTTCAGCCGGCGAGGGGCAAGACGGCGCGGCCGACGGCCCCGAAACTGACGACAACTCGTAGGGCTCCACTGACCTTCGCGGTCTCCTCTCTCCCCGCGACTTCTGCCGCGTCCTCACGCCTGGCCGACTCAAGTCAGTTGACACCTTGTGGACAGGGACAACCACGCGGGACGCTGCCGCGTCCTCACGCCTGGCCGGCCTCAAATCAGTTGACACCCCAGTATGCCGGTGCTAGCTTGTTGGCAGATTTTTGGCCGGCGGCCCACGGAGGCGGTCGCACTAGCAGTTGTGTTGGTAAGGCACAGTCTTAGAGTGAAACCTCAGGTCAAGAACGGTCGCTCCGGTCCGGAGAGAGCTCCTACACGCAAGCCCAAGAGGGCCCCAGTACGCCGCGGAGGCGGCGGTCGGGTTCCGGGCGGAGCACGCGGCGGCCTGACTGACAGCGCACGGGGCGGCGTTAAGGGCGTTGCGCCAGGCCGCGCGGAGGGTGCGCGTGGTCCGAAGGACGGCGGCGCGCCTCGCAGCTCCTCCGAGCAGGACCGCAGGATAGACAGACTCGCCTCTCTGGGCGAGCTCGCCGCCGGGGTGGCTCACGAAATACGAAATCCTCTCGCCGGCATAGGGACCTGCGCCCAGGTGCTGAGGTCGCGCTTCTCCAGGGACGACGAGCGAGTCAAGTTCGCCGACGTCATCCTGGACGAGGTGGCGAGACTGGAGAAGATCATTGAAAACCTGCTCATGTTCGCGCGCCCCAAGCAGCCCCAGTTGGTCAGGCACGACATGAGGGATTCCGTGGAGAGGACGCTCAGCCTGGTGAGGGAGCAGGCCGAGAAGCAGAACGTGGCAGTGGAGACGCGCTGCCAGGCGCTCCTCCCCGCGGTGTACGTGGACCCCGGACAGATGTCGCAGGTCCTGCTCAACCTGGTCCTCAACGGCATCCAGGCCATGCCCGACGGCGGCCGCCTCACACTGGAGCTGACGACGGCGCGCAAGAACATACCGGCGAGCGGTGGGCGGCGGAAGACGGACGTGCAGCCCGTATCGGGCACTCGCACAGTGGAATTCGTGCGGCTCACGGTGTCGGACACCGGAGCCGGAATCTCGAAGGAGAACGTGGCCAAGCTGTTCACGCCATTTTTCACCACCAAGTCAAACGGCACCGGCCTGGGTCTTTCCATCTCCCAGGCCATCTTGCGAGAACACGGCGGCAGCATTTCCGTCTCCAGCACCCAGGGAGAAGGTACCAGGGTCATCGTGGATATACCCGTGGAGAAGAGGTATGGCGAACGTAGGTAAACTCCAGGAGACCGGCAAGGGAAACGTCCTCATCGTGGACGACGACAGGAACTTCAGCTGGGGCCTTTGCGAAGCCCTCAAGGACGCCGGGTACAAGGCAGCTTCCGCAGTCAGCTCGAAAGACGGGTTCGCGAAGCTGTCCGACAGCCCCGTCGACGTCGTGCTGCTGGACTTGAAGCTTGGGGCCGAGGACGGCGTAGACGTGTTGAAGAGAGTCAAGAAGGAATACCCCGACGTCGCCGTCATCATGATAACCGCGTTCGGCGACATACCGCAGGCCGTGGAGTGCATGCGGAACGGCGCGTTCAACTTCATCACCAAGACCGCCCACAAGGAACCGGAGCTCTTCTTCGCCACCGTCGGGAACGCCATAGAGAGTTCTCTCTCCCGGCGCCGCGACAAGCTCCACAGGCAGGAGCTCAAGCGCTTCTACGACACTGACGACATTGTTGCCGGCAGCGAAGTCATGCTTGAGCTCATACGGAAGGCGGCAAAGGTGGCCGAAAGCCCCAGCTCGACCGTCTTGGTGACCGGAGAGACGGGAGTCGGCAAGGAACTGCTCGCGAGGCTCATCCACGAGCGGAGCAGCTTCAAGGACGGCGCGTTCGTGGCCCTCAACTGCAGCGCACTGCCCGAGAATTTGCTCGAGAGCGAGCTCTTCGGCTACGAGAAGGGGGCCTTCACGGACGCCAGGACGCTCAAGAAGGGGCTCTTCGAGGTGGCGGACAGGGGGACTCTGTTCCTGGACGAAATCGCCGACATGCACTTGAGGCTTCAGGCCAAACTCCTCCGGGCCATCGAGTCCAAGTGCTTCAGGCGCGTGGGCGGCACGCAGGACATAAGCGTCAATACCCGGATAATAGCGGCCACGAACAAGGACCTCCGCGACGAGGCCGAGGAGGGCCGCTTCAGGTTGGACCTCTTCTACAGGCTGTCGGTCGTGCCGCTGGAGGTCCCGGCGCTCAGGGAGCGCATGGAGGACATCGGGCCGCTCACAGAGCATTTCATCAAGAGGTTCAACAGAGAGCTGGGAAAGAACGTGCGGGGCAGCTCGCCCGAGGCCATGCAGCGGCTTCTGACGTACGACTGGCCCGGCAACGTGAGGGAGCTGAGAAACGTGATAGAGAGGGCGATGCTTCTCGAGACGGACGACGTTGTGCTGCCGGGACATCTGGTGCTGGAGCCGGTGCGGCGGGGCCGTCCCGCGCCGAAGGAGGCTCCGGCCCCGGCGGGCGAGGAAGGTGCGCAGACGCCGGCCGGTCCTGCTGCGGTTCGGCCGGAGGCCGACACGCTCACGCTTGTTGAGGCGGAGAAGGCCTGCATACTCAAGGCGCTCAAGCTGGCCGGGAACAACAAGACGCGCGCCGCGCAGATCTTGGGGATTTCCAGACAGACGCTGCGGACGAAGCTCAAGGCTTATTCGGAAGATGCACCGGGCCTGGACGAAGAGCCGGAGCTCTGAGCCTGGGCGGTCTCGTTGGAGGTCTCGCTCTCGAGCGTGACCAGCGGCACTCTGCTCATGTCTCCAGTCTCGCCCGGCACGACCATGTACCCGTCCTGTCTCTCCCTGGCTTCGTGCAGGAGCTCGGCCGCCGCCGCGAACTCCTCGCACACGGCCTCGCACAGCTCCTTCGACCCGGCCTGACCCACCACGGCCACGAGCTCCGGCCTGTCCGCGGTCCCGCAGTGGGCGACGAACGCGTCCTTTCCTCCCACGGCAACGGCGCATCCCAGGACCGTGCGGGCTGCCTGTTTCAGCATGGCGGTGTACCTGAGCTCGCCGTGCTTCTTCCTGAAGACTGTCATTGGAACGGCGGCAAACCTGAAGACGCATACCGAGTAGCTCTCGGCCGCGTCGCGACGCCTGTCGATCTCTCTCTTGAGCGCGGCCGGGCCGGGGAGCTTCGTCAGGGGGTTTGCGGGGTCGTTTCTTCTCTTCCTCTGGAGCAGTCGCTCTACGGCGGACTCGAGCTCAATCGGGTCCACGGGTCTTCTCAACCAGAGGTCCACGCATGACGTTAGCCCCGAGGGCTGCTTGATTCCCGGCTCCCGGGTCAGGAACACTATGGCCGGCGCCCGGTTCTGGCCCGCGGCCTGCCGCGCCTTCCGGCAGAGTTCTAGGCCTCTGCCGCCGGAGAGGTCGTCGGCCACCAGAAGCACGTCCGGCGCGGACCGCTCCAGCTCTGTGACTGCCGACTCGAAAGTGGGCGTCAGCTTCACCTCGTACTCGTTCGACGCGAAGGTCTCCGTGACCACGTCCGCGAGCGTGGGGTCTCCCTCAGCCACCATGACGCACGTTCTCAAGAGTCCACCTCCATGTTGGTGTCGCGGGTCGTGCGGAGCGGGTCTGCGCGCGCCGGGCTTGCCCGGCGCCGGGCGTCCTCCCCGCTGTGAGGCGCCGCTCGCGCACTCCGCCCCTCCGCGCGCACTGTGCCGCACCCGGCCGCACACGTGCCGCTCCGCTCCGCGCCGGCCGGCCCTCATATATCTATGTCGGCACAACGGGGCTCCGGCTTTTGCGACGTCGTGAGGGGTGACAAAACTTGGGCCGAAGGCCCCCTGCAGCAGACAAATTCTTCCCACCTGCCAGCCACAAAGGAGCCGTTCCGGCCCGCTGAAACCGGCCTCGGTCCGGTCCGGTCCGGTCCAGCCGAGGCGGTTTCGCCCGTAACTCGTTGTAATTTATAGCGGTTTCTAGGTGGTGGCACGCAAGTTGCTCTCCGCTGGGGACGGCGCATCTCAACCGGATGCTTGAAAGGAACGCAATGCAGCACAGACGCACTGTCAAGAGGGTGATCATCGTCGACGACCAGCGGGCCACCGCGTGGGCGCTCGCCGAGAGTCTCACGGAAGACGGTTACGAAACCGTCACCGCCGGAAGCTCCGAAGAAGCTCTCAAGATGGGGCTCGAGGAGTTCGACGCCTTGATCACCGACTTGAGGCTCCCCGGCATGAACGGCATCGAGCTCACGTGGGCCGTGCGCAAGCAGTGGGGGCCGATGCCGTCCATTCTCATCACCGCGTACGGTTCCAACGACGTGATTGCCAGCGCCAGAAAGGCCGGGGTTGTGGCCTGTTTCCCGAAGCCTTTCAAGATCGAAGACATCAAGCAGTGCCTCAGGAAGGCGCTCGCTGAGAGCCCGGGTCCGCGGCGCAAGTCGACCGGACGGAAGGTCGTTTCCCGGAAGGCCAGGGAGTGCGACAAGCCCCAGCTCTCGGGTACCGGCACGAGGCAAGAGGAAGGAGCGTGAGACGCATGGCCTGCGTGAGAACGACAAACGCGTCACCGCGCTCCGTGGCACGCTCCTCACGGCGACCGGTCGCGCCTCGTCGCAAGGCGCGTCCCGCGGCGGACAGCCGGCCGGCCAGAACGGTGGGGAACACTAGAGAGGTCGAGCTCGTGGAAAGGTACCTGCCCCTGGTGAAGGCGGCAGTCGACAGGATCAAATTCAAGCTGCCGAAGACGGTCGACGAGGAAGACCTGACCAACTCGGCGGTCATCGGGCTGATAGACGCGCTCAGGAAATTCGACACCCGCAAGAAGACCAAGTTCGAAACCTACGCCATGTGGCGGATAAAGGGCGCCATCCTGGACGAGCTCCGGGCGCTCGACTGGGCGTCCAGAAGCGCCAGGAGACGGGCGAGGGACATACAGCGCCAGCTCCAGATTCTGGAGCAGAAGCTCGGACGGAGCGTCAGTGACGGCGAGGTAGCCGACAGCCTCAAGATAAGCTCGAGGGACATGTCCAGAATAGGAGAGGCGGTGAGGGGGAGAGTCGTCCTTTCCATCGACCAGCCCGTCCATCTGGACGACGAGTCGGGCCACGTGGAGCTGTCGGAAGTCCTCGAAGACACGCAGGCGGTTGACATGCTCGAAGCGGTCGAGCAGGAGGAATCGAAGAAGATGATTCTCCAATGCATAAACAACCTGCCGGAACAGGAGAGACTGGTCATTGCCCTATATTACTACGAAGAGCTTACGCTGAAGCAAATCGGCCAGGTGCTCGGCATATCCGAGTCGCGCGCTTCCCAGGTGCACACTAAGGCCGTGTCCAGGCTTAAGAACAGGGTCAGCAAGGTAATGGTGTGATAAGCCCGCGGCCGGGGCCCGCGAGCCGGAGGGAAACGTGTGTACCGCCGGCGGCACCGGCCCCGCGGAGCCACGCTTGCGGCACGCCGCGGCGAGCCGACGAGAGGCGCCCGTGCGGCGGGCAGCTCAGGACGATATGAAGAGAAATCGGAAGAGAAAGAGTCAGGCGCGAGGCGGAAGGGGGGAGCGCCGCGCTCCCCCCGTCAAGGCTTGCGGAGGCAGGACGCTCCCGGGCAGGATACCCGGGGGCAGGGCTCCGTTCGCGCGCTCGGGGCGGCGTCTGCTGGACGCGCTTCTCGCCAACGGCCTCATCTCCCCGCGGTGGAGGAAGGACCTCGGCGCGGCGCTCGACAGGGCCGTCAGGGCGAGGGCGGACGGCGCTGCGCTCAGCTTCAGCGCCAGTCTCAACGCCAAGTTGTCGAGACTCTTGGCCGGCAGTTCGGCGACCGGCAAGGACAAGCTCTCGCGGCAAATGAGCACCCTGGACTCGGTGTCCAAGGTCGTCCTCGCCTGCACTAGGGAGGACAGGGTCCTGGAGAAGTGCCTCACGCTCCTGAGGGAGCTCGTGCCGTTCCAGAACGGAGCCGTGTTCGTTGTGCGAGAAGACACGGGTAGGCTGGAGCTCGAGGCCACCCTGGGGTATCCGCAGGACCTGATTGAGCGCGTTCAGTTCGACCTGGGGCAGGGCCTTTCGGCCTGGGCCGCCAGGGAAAAGAGGGCCGTACTGGTGAAAGAGCTTTCGAGGCCCGAGAAGGACGGGATGCCGCCGTTGGGCTCCTTCCTGGCGGTGCCCATCGTGGCAGGGGGCCGCTCCGTCGGCGTCATCACCATGGGGCATCCCCAGCCGGGCGCGTTCGTGGGCGACCACAAGAGAACCCTCCAACTGTTCTGCACGCTCATCTCAGGCTCGGTCCTGGCCATGCTGCTAGAGAGGCGCAGGTCTGTCGCCGGGCCGGCAGCCGCAGCCACATCCACGGCCGCCTGACCCTCCGGCCGCCTGGACGGCCGCCTCTCCGTTTTCACGGCCGCGTGGACGCCGAGCGCACTCTCGCCCCCACAGCCGCGTGAGTTGCGGCCTATACCTCGACTTTCACATAAGGGCCGCCTCACCGGAGAGACGACTCCAGATTCCAGTCAGGCCGGATTCTCAGAAGACCTAGAAGTAGACTTCTACGCCGAGGTTCGCTGCGCGGGGAACGTTTGTGCGGTAGACGACTCGCGAGTAGTAGTCCAAGTAGTCCACGCCGGATATGTTGCGGTGATTGGTCAGGTTCAAGCCGTCCAGGAAGAACCTGACCCTCCTGGCAAAGAGGCTCCTTGTGGTGGCGATTCTCAAGTCAAGCCTGAACTGTGCGGGCAGTCTTCCCGAGTTCTCATCCCCCCACACGGGTGTGTAGGCCTCGTTGCCGACTGCGTCGGTGACAGTGGCGCCCGCCGGGTCAACCAGCGCCGTCCTGCCGAGGAGCGGCGTGTACGCCAGCCCGCTCCCGTAGAACACGCGTGTAGTGAGCTCCAAGTCGGGCCGCGGCCTGCCGAAGCACACGACCTTGGCGACAAGAGTCTGATCCCAGTCCGTGGGAACCCCCATCACTTCGGTCTTTCCGAACGACGCCGTGGCGTAAGCCCAGAGATTCTGTCTGTCCCTGGGAGTCGACAGGGTCACGTCGACGGCCCTGAGGCTTCCGCGGCCGTTCCTGAGTTCGTTCCCATCGTAGTCGTGCACCACGAGGCGAGAATATCTCTGCCTGTGCAGGTCCACTGTCAGAGTGACGGGCCCGACCTCCGCGTCGGCCCCCAGAAGCAGATGCACGGCTGACTCGGGCTCGGCGTAAGACTGCGTCAACTTGGCTATCCTTCCTGCCACAAAGGTGCCGCCCACGGGGAACTTGTTGTACTGCCCACCGGCCAGTCTCAAGGTGCACCTGCCCAGATGGCGCTCCACGGAGGCCCTGACAGCCGGGCTTGCGCTGGAGTTGAGCACGTCGCACCTGGCCCCGAGTGTCACACGGTAGTCGGCCAGGCGGCAGCGGTCCTGGGCGTAGAAAGCGTAGCGCCAAATGCGCAGCGTCTGGTCCATGTGCGCGAGCGACGTGTCGGCCACGTCGTCTCTGCCGGTGTTGAAGAAGGGGACAAAGTTCCAGCCCTCCGTCTGGGTGAACTGCGTGAGTTTCTCGTTTCTGACGGAGGCTCCCACGTCCAGCGCGTGCCCCGGCACAAAAGACATGCTCGTCTTGTGGAGGAGGCCGACCGAGCGTGTGCCCAGGTCGACCTTGGCCGAGAACGGGTTTAAGACCCCCAGTTCTCGACCCATTAACCCATTCAAAGCGTTGAAGTTTTCGGAATCTGTGAAGACGGCACATGAAGTCGTGTGTTCGGCCCTCGAACGCTTCTCGCGAACGCTGACCTCGTACCTTCTCTTGAGTGTCCGGCTCGCCGTGTTTGCGGACGTGTATCGGTCTTCTCCCGGCTCTATCCTTGTGTCGGCACCTCCGGCGGCCTGAAACAGTCTGACGGAGACCTCCCTGGAGCCCATCCGCTTCGACAAGCGCGCCAGAGCCGAAGTGGTGCCCGGATAGGCGTCGTCCGTTATGGAGCTCAGTAGTTTGTCGTAGAAGGAAGTCTCAACGGAGATGCCGTAACCTCCGTCCCTCAGGGGAGCGCTGGCGTGGAAGCTGCTCCGCAGCAGGTCCAGAGAGGCACCCCCCCGGGTCTCCGTCGTCACGATCGGCCGCGGCTCCAGCAGAATCACGCCTGAAAGTGCGTCCCCGTATTCGGCCGGGAAGGCCCCCTTGAGCAGCCTAAGGTCGTCGAATTGACTGTTCGCGATGGAGACTGTGCCGTAGAGCACGTAGGGATACGTGTCCGCGAACCCGCCGTACTGAACGGATACCCATTCCGGCAGGCCGCCGTTCACACTCGGCCGTGCGAACAGGTCGTCCCTGGGCGTGACCCCGGGCATGGCCAATAGGGCCGTCCTCATCGGGTCGGAGAAGGTGGCCGGCGTCCGCAGGGCGACTTGGTAGTCCAGTCTTGTCGAAAAGGGCAGGGCGGGCCTGATGGCGTGGATGTAGACCTCGGGAAACGCGTAGCCGCCGTCCAGGCGAATGACCTGATAAGGGTGCGTGCCTTGCACCGGCGCGCCGGGCCGAGCGGAGGACGTAGTCGAGAGCTGCCACGCAACCGGCCGGGCCGCACCAGCCGAAAGCCCGGGGGCCGTGGATGAAACCACGGGTGCGTCCTGTCCACCCGGCCGGCCCGCTTCGGGGCCGTCAGCCGCCGCGGCGCTGACCGAGCCGCGGCACTGCGCGCACAGCGTGAGTAGAAACACCAGCGCAAGAAACGCTGATACGGTCACTCGAGTTGTCATGGCAACCAGAC
>JAFGJU010000039.1 GCA_016928935.1 Candidatus Eiseniibacteriota bacterium
ACTATCAGGTCCACTCGCTTCACGACTGAATACGAGTCGTAGAATGGTCCGCCGGCTATTGCGCAGCCGCCCATGGCGATCACGTATTTCTTCTCCGGCATCTGCTCGTACAGGAGCCGCACGCGCGGCACCATCTTCTTGGTCACCGTGCCGGCCAGTATCATCAAGTCCGCCTGCCGAGGCGACGCCCTGAACACTTCCATGCCGAAGCGGGCAAGGTCGTACCTGGAGGCGGCCGTGGACATCATCTCTATGGCACAGCAGGCAAGGCCGAACCCGAGCGGCCAGAGTGAGCACTTTCTGGCCCAGTTTATGGCCTTGTCCACGGTGGTGGTGACAATGTTCGGGTCGAAGCGATTCTCTATAACGCCCATTTCAGGGCTCCCTTTCTCCACGCATAGGCCAGGCCGAGAAGCAGCACGCTCACGAACACCGCCATCTCGACGTAACCCACCACGCCCACGTCCTTGAACACTACCGCCCACGGGACGAGGAATATCGTTTCGATGTCGAATATCACAAAGCTGAGAGCGAACACGTAGAAACGGATGTTGAACTGGGACCAGGGCTGGCCCACCGGGATCTCGCCACACTCGTAAGTCGTGAGCTTCCTGCCGGACGGGTCCTTGGGCTGGACGAGCGCTCCGACCCACAGCGCGAGCAGAAGGAAGATGAATCCCGCTATCGCGAACCCTGCGGCATATAGGTAGTCGAGAAACATATCGTTAGAGGTACCTGGCCTCCGCCTCTTTCAGTATCTCGAGGAACTTCTTGGCGGTGGGGGCTTTCTTCAGGCCCTCACGCACGTGCTCTTCCCTGAGCAGCCGTGAGATGTTCGCCAACGCCCTGACGTGAGGCCCCCTGCACTCCTCCGGGGAGACCAGCATTATGAAGAGCGTGACCGGCTGCTGGTCGACCGCCTGGAACTCTATCCCCTTGGCCGCTATACCGCACGCGGCGAGCAGATTCTGGATGGACTTGGCCTTTCCGTGGGGGATGGCGACGCCGTTGCCTATCCCCGTGGACATCATGGCTTCACGCTCGGTGACACGCTTCAAGATCTCGCCGCCGGTCTTCACGCCGTGTGCCTTCTCGAGAAGCGCCGCGAGCTCCTTGAGGACGTCGTTTCTGCTCGTGGATTTGAGGGCCGTGCTTACGGCCTCTTCGTTCAGAAAGCCTGATAACTTCATTAATAACAGATAATTACAGCAACTTCGAGGCCGGACCCGCGGGGTTCGGCCAACAAAAAAAGACCCATGAGGTCAGACTGGAAAACTATATGAAAGGCCACCGAGTGTCAAGCGGACTTTTCGCGCGGCTGCCCGGCCGGCGCGCGCGGCTGGAGCCGGCCGCCCGAACGGCACGCCTCACACAATTCGGACGTCACGCCGTTGTTGTGCGGCGAGCGTAAGTGAGCTATGATTGAGTGTGACTTCGAGTTCCGGGCATGCTCGCCGGAGCCTGCCTTAGTAGGTTGGTGTTGCGTAACGTTGGCGCTGCCATGAACCGTCGTCTCGCGCGCATTTCAGTCTCGCTCCTGCTGATTGCCTTGGCCGCCGTTCTTTGCGCGTCTGCCGACGAAAGGACGGCCGCCCAGAAGGCGTGGTTTCCGCTGGGCGAAGGCACCGACCTCTTCGTAGCGTGCCTGACTCAGTATGAAGGTCGTTTGATCGCCGCAGGCCAGTTTCGAACTGCAGACGGCGACTCCGCCTACCGCGTGGCCGCCTGGGACGGCAGCCGTTGGGAGCCTCTCGGATTTGGATTGGATTATTCTGCGCTTGCGCTCTGCGCCTACGAAGGCCGGCTGATAGCCGGCGAGCATTTCATTGTGTCCCCGGGAGAGCCCCCGGAGCCTTTCGCCGAAGTCTGGGACGGCAGGACGTGGGCGCCGCTGTGGGGGCCCGAGAGCGGAGTCGAAGCCCTTGCGGTATACAAAGGAAAGCTGATCGCCGGAGGCATGTTCACCAGCGTGGACGGTCATGCCGCTAACCACGTGGCCGCCTGGGACGGCAGCCGTTGGGAGCCGCTCGGAGAAGGAGTGAACGGGGACGTCGCCGCACTGTGCGTGTACGAAGGCCGCCTCGTGGCAGGCGGATACTTCACGTCCGCCGGGGGCGGCCCGGCCAACCACGTGGCCGCCTGGGACGGCCGCACGTGGACCAGATTGGGCGGAGGCACCAACGGCTGCGTGCTCGCCCTCACCGTCCACGACGGACGGCTGATAGCCGGCGGCACATTTTCGACCGCAGGCGGGGTAATTGCCCGCGGGGTTGCCGCCTGGGACGGCACCGGGTGGTCCGGCCTGGCAGAGGGAACCAACGGATTCACCTTCGCCCTGGCCTCCTACCGCGGAAAGCTGGTAGCCGGCGGTGATTTCAAGAAGGCAGGAGGCATCGGAGTCGGCTACGTGGCAGCCTGGGACGGCAGCAGGTGGTATGACCTGGCGGGCGGAATGAATCAGCCCGTCCGAGCCCTCCTTCCGTTCAGAGGGCATCTCGTCGCGGCCGGGTATTTCACGACTGCGGGCGGCACTCCCGCGAACCACATTGCAGCCTGGAGGGATTGAAGACCGCGGGCGGTGAAGGGCTGAGAAGCCCCGGGCCTGGCAGAAGGAGAACCGGGAAAAGCTGAGGGGCCGGTCTGAACCGACCCCTCTTTCGTTTTGTCGGGCTTGAGCCGTCTTGTCGGCCGACGCCCGAGCGAACGTCGCGCCTGCTGAGCTGAGCGTCTTACTGTACTGTGCCGCCTGTTCCCTGGCCGGCGCCGGACTGATCGCCGCCGGCTTCAGCTCCTCCAGTCGCGCCACCGGCCCCCACATCGCCTCCGCCGACCGCCCCGCCTGTTTCCGTACCGCTTCCGGCTTCGACTCCGCCCATGCCGCCGGACGGGCGCCCGCCGTAGCCGCTGCCGCCCGCGTTGTCAACCGGGCTGTGACCGCCCTGCCGCTCAGCCGGTCCCATCCATCCCTGCTCCTGCATCTCCTTCATCATCTGGGAGAACTGATTCTGGTTGCGGATGCCTCTCTCCAGCATTCCCATCACGGCGTCGGACGAGCCTCCGTGCGTGCGGGCAGTCATCACTGCCCAGGAGAGCTGTTTCATCTCGCGCACCGTGTATCCGTTCTGGAGCGCATCGCCGGCCAGTCGGACTGCTCTCTCGCGTTTGACTCCTATTTCCATCAGCCGCGTCGCGGTCTCCGCAGCAGTCGTCAGCTCCTCGCTCGTGCATGAGCCGTCGCGCAGGCGGAGCTGAGCTCGCTTCCGGAGCTGTTCCATGTCGCTTTCCTTGAGTCCGCGCCACATGTAAGAGGCCATTTCACGCACGCGCTGCCGCTCGGCATTCTCCTCCCCGGGCGTGACGCCCGCCTCCCGGGCCTGCTTCATGTGTTCGTAGGCCGCGCGCACGTGCTCTTCCACCTGCGCGCACACGCGCTCGCGCAACTCCTGCGGAGCACCCTTCCGAAGCCCCTCCTGCAGTTTCTGCATGACGAGGTCAACCGGCAGTCCCTCGCGCGCCATGGTCAGCACGCGCTCCTGCGTCCGAATCTGTGACTTGAGCTGAGCCTTCTCGCTGAACAACGCCGCGACAGCGGCGTCGTCAAGCCCGACGCGGTCGCATTCTCCGAGATGCTTACGCAGGCGCTCGCGCTCCTGGTCCTCGAGCCCCGTCTCGTCCTCAATGCGCAGGCGGATGCGCTCTCTGAGCGCGTTTCCCGCCGCCTCGCGCACGTGCTGTTCAACCTGCTCGCCCACGCGGTCCCGCACCTCCTCCGGCGCGCCCTCTTCCATCCCCTCCTGCAGTTTCTGCATGATCAGTTCGACCGGCGGTCCTTCCTCCGGCTCCTGGGTCGAGGGCTGCGTCTGTGCGAGGCTTCGCGCCTGCGCTTGACCGCTTTCGTCGGCTCGACCAGATCCTGCCGCCAGACCGACGAAGGCGAGGCAGAGCGCGACGAACATTGCCATTGTCAGCGCCCTGGTGGATGATGTTCTCTCTCTCATGATGCTGTCCTCCTTGCTTACAGTGCCGCGGGTCAAAGGCTTTCGTCCACTCATCCTATTAGACGGCCGCCAACCCCTCCGGTTACGTCTCCGCGGGCAGGACCTCCAGAATTCCATTCCTGCCTCCAAATCCGTCTTCTACAACGAGTTCCGCCTCCGGGGGAGTCGTCCACTCGCCGTCCACCACGTAGGCGTACTGGTGCGTCCCGGCCTCGATCACGGCGCAGCCCTCCCACCGCCCGTCTGCTCCAGGCTTGAGCGGCGTGGCTTCGGGATCCCAAGCGTTGAAGTCGCCGACAACGCTCACCCTCGCCGCGCCCGCAGCGGTCACTCGAAAACAAACTCTGCCGCTTGCGTCGGGCTTCTGAATCCAGCCGCGGCTGGCCCGGGTCAGGGCGTCAATGTCCACGCTCGGCAGTGGGGTCACGCTCGGCCTTCCCCAGGCGCGTTCGACCCCGGCAAGCAGCCTGAACGAGCTCTCGCGGATCCCGTCAGGCCACCCGTATTCGGAGTACGCGCATCTGGCGGAAAGGGCCCAGCCATGCCCCAGGCTGTGGCGGAGGCCGAGGCCGGCCTGCCAGTACTCGTCCGTGTCCCCGCCCTCAGGCCTGCTGTCGAACGAGCGCCATTGATAGGTGCCGTGAGCCGTGAGGGAGAGCCGCGACGCCGGCCTGACGTCCAAGTTGACGCTTGCGACCCACGAGCGGGAGTCGAAGAGCGGGTCGGGAGAGTCGGTCGCCTGATGACTCCCGTCAGCTCGCAGGCCGAAGCGTCCGCCGGAGGAAAACCTCAAGGTCGTGCCTGCGCTCCAGGAAAGCTCATCGTATGTTGACCTCCGGTTCATGTGCTCCTGGACCGTGAGGTCGGGATACATCCTGCTGCCGCCTCCGGCCCAGGCCTCTGCGCTCCACTCCGACCCGACCAGGGCCACTCCCAGCTCACCCGCCGCTCCCAAGCGGCGCGCGGTCTTCAGCCCGGAGTCGTCCAGATACGCGAGAGTGGCCGATACGCGTCCGCGGAAGCTTCCGCCCAGGTTCTGATA
>JAFGJU010000040.1 GCA_016928935.1 Candidatus Eiseniibacteriota bacterium
CCATGGCCAACACGGCCTCTCCCTCCGCCTTGAGCACCCGGAGCCCCACTTCGAGAGCCGAGCCGGCTTCGTCAGCCAGGCGCGCGGTCTTCGCGCTTTCCCTCTTGACGCTTCTCACTTCTTTGTCCCTCGTCCCTTGCCCCTTGCCCCTTGCCCTGGTCCCTTTCACCAAGAATGTGTTGTCCTACCGGCTCACCTCGACGAGCAGGCCAGGTACGCCCGCCTCAACTTTACCATGTCCTCGAGGAACCTCTTGAGCTCGCTCAAGGGCATCATGGTCCCGGAATCCGACAGCGCCTTTTCCGGCTCGTGGTGGGTCTCCACGAACAGAGCGTCGCACCCGGCCGCCACCGCCGCCCGCGCCAGCGTGCCGGCGAAGCGCCTGTCACCGCCGGTGCGCTCACCGCCCGGTGTCTGCAGGGAGTGCGTCACGTCGAACGCGACAGGCACCCCGAAGCCCCGCATAGTCGTGATGCCCCTCATGTCCACGACCAGGTTGTGGTACCCAAAGCAGCTGCCCCTTTCAGTCAGCATTACCCGCTTCGCGCCGGCCAGCGAGAGCTTGTCCAGAATGTGCCGTGTGTCCTCCGGGGCCAGGAACTGACCTTTCTTGACGTTGACCGGCTTCCCCGTCCTGGCGCAGGCCTCCACGAGCTCCGACTGCCTGCACAGGAAGGCGGGCACTTGCAGCACGTCCAGGACGCGCGCCGCGGCTTCGACTTCGTCCACTGCGTGAACGTCCGACAGCACCGGCACCCCCACTTTGTCCCTCACCTCGGCCAGAATCCGGAGTCCCTCTTCCAGCCCCGGCCCCCTGAACGAACGGGCGGACGTCCTGTTGGCCTTGACGTAGGACGACTTGAAAACGAGAGGGAGGCCCAGGTCCGCCGCCACCCGCTTCACTTCCTGCGCCAGGTTGAGGCACATCTCGGCCGACTCTATCACGCACGGGCCCGCTATGAGGGCCAGGTGCTCTCCCCCCACCTCCGCACCGGCCACCGAGAATTTCCTTTGGAAAGTCGATTCCAACTTCCTCTCCTACAACGCGCGACCGGCTGTTTCTCCGGCCTCCCCGGAGCGTCTCGTGTGCGGCCCGGCGTCACGGCCGACGCTCCGCGGGCTGCAGTCAGAGTCGACGCGGGCCGACGCCCGCGACCGCCGCCGCGGCCCTACTTCGAGTCCCCACGCCCGGACCCCGACTCCAGGGCCGCCCTCACAAACTCCCTGAACAGAGGATGCGCCGCCTGCGGCCTCGACTTCAACTCCGGATGGAACTGAACGCCCACGAACCACGGATGCCCGGTCAACTCCACTATCTCTACCAGGTTCCTGTCTGAGTTCAGGCCCGACAGCGCCATGCCGTTCTTCTCGAACACGTCACGGTAGCGGTTGTTGAACTCGTACCTGTGTCTGTGTCGCTCCCCGACCTCCTGGCTTCCGTACGCTCGCCACGCGACGGAGTCCCGCTTGAGCCGGCATTTGTACACACCCAGCCTCATCGTGCCGCCCATCTTGTCCACGTTCACCTGGTCGGGCATGAGGTCTATGACCGGGTGCGGCGTCGCCGGGTTGAACTCCGAGCTGTCTGCTCCGCTCAACCCGCACACGTTCCTTGCGAACTCTATGACTGCGCACTGCAGTCCCAGGCAGATGCCGAAAAACGGCATCTTCCGCGCCCTGGCGTGAGTGATGGCCTTCACCATGCCCTCTATGCCCCGCTGGCCGAAGCCGCCGGGAACGAGAAGGCCCGACACTCCCTCAAGCAGCGTCTCCGCTCCTTCCTTCTCCACCTGTTCCGAGTCGACCCATTCAATGCGCACTTTGGCGTTGTTGGCCACTCCCGCGTGCACCATCGCCTCCGAGATGCTCTTGTACGCGTCCCTCAGGTGCACGTATTTTCCGCAGACGGCGATCTTGACCTCGCGCGGCGCGTGCTTAATGACCTCCACCATCTGCTGCCACGGCCTCATGTTCGGCTCTCCGCACCGAAGCGACAACAGCTCCACGACGAGCCGGTCCAGGCCCCCGTCGTGGAACATGAGAGGCACCTCGTAGACCGACTCTACGTCCAAGCCTTCTATCACCGAGTCCTCGGACACGTTGCAGAAAAGCGCGATCTTCTTCCTCGCGTCCGGAGTGAGCCCGACCTGGCTCCGGCAGATGAGGATGTCGGGCTGGATCCCGATCTCCCTCAACTCCTTCACGCTGTGCTGGGTGGGCTTGGTCTTGGTCTCCCTGGCCGCACTGACGAAAGGGACGAGAGTGAGGTGCACGAACACTGTGTTCTGACGCTTGAGATCCAGTCTCAGCTGTCTGATGGCTTCCAGAAACGGCAGACTTTCTATGTCTCCGACCGTGCCGCCTATTTCGACGATGGCCACGTCCACGCCGTCAACCGAGCCCACTTGAAGCAGGCGCCCCTTTATCTCGTCCGTGACGTGGGGGATGACCTGCACCGTACCCCCGAGGTAGTCTCCCCTCCGTTCCTTCGTGATGATGGCGTCGTACACCTGGCCGGCCGTGAGGTTGTTCCGCCTGCCCATGTCCAAGCCGGTGAACCTCTCGTAGTGACCCAGGTCGAGGTCAGTCTCGGCGCCGTCCTCCGTCACGTACACTTCGCCGTGCTGGAACGGACTCATGGTACCCGGGTCCACGTTCAGGTAGGGGTCACATTTTTGGAGTGTGACCTTGAGGCCCCTGCTCTTGAGGAGGAGGCCCAGAGACGCCGCGGCGATTCCCTTCCCCAGGGAAGATATGACGCCGCCGGTGACGAAGACGTACTTTGCCATTGGCCTACCCCGTTGCCTCCGCGCCCCGGGCGCCCGCGGCCCGGCCGGGCGCGTCCAGCGACTGAAGGAACCGCTCCGCCCTCTCCACGTCAGAGGGGGTGTCCACTCCGAGCGACCTGTGACGCGTGAGCACGACGCTCATCCTCCTGCCGTGCTCCAGCACTCTGAGCTGTTCGAGCGATTCCGCCAGCTCCAGAGGCGTCCGCGGCAGTCTCACGAATCCAAGCAGGAAGTCGCGACCATAGGCGTAAATTCCGACGTGCCGGAGAAACCTGAACTCCAGGCCCCCACCGGCAGTCCCCCCGGCGCCGGCCCTGTCCGGGCGGGCACGGGTCGTGTTGGGGATCGGAGAGCGCGAGAAGAAGAGAGCGTCGCCGTCGAGGTCCGTCACGACTTTGACGACGTTGGGGTCGTCCACGTCCGCCTGTTCCGTTATCTCTGAGGCCAGGGTGGACACGTCCGGCGGGTCGGGCTTCAAGAGCGGCTCCACGCATTCGTCGAGCATGCGGCCGTCCGATACTATCTCGTCCCCCTGGAGGTCGACTACGATGTCCGCGTCCAGCGCCGAGGCCGCCTCGGCCACGCGCTCTGTCCCGCAGGAGTGCTCGGGCGAGGTCATGACCACCCTGGCGCCGAAGCTTCGGGCCTCGTCGGCTATGCGAGGGTCGTCCGTCGCGACCACGAGCTCCTCCACGGAGCGCGACGCGTGCGCCCTTTCGTACACGTGCCGTACGAGGGTCTTGCCCGCTATACTGGCCAGCGCCTTGCCGGCGAACCGTGTGGAACCGTACCTCACGGGGATGACGCCGACGATCCTGGGCCGACTGACTCTGTTCAACGGACGCTCCGCGCCGAGGCGCCAACGAGCAGAAACCATTCTCCGGAAGACGTGCGCCCGCGCCTCCGGACGTACAGCAACCGGAAACAGCTTCTCCCTCTTAAGACGCGCGATGCTTCAGGATAAAAATGACGGATTGGCGAGCCGGACCTAAGACACGCTACGGCTGAACTTCTTTATGCCTTCGACGTAGAGGTCTCCACCGAAGCAGTCCTGGGCCACGATTGCCGGAAAATCCACGACCTCCAGTATCCGCACCGCCTCGGGCCCGAGGTCCTCGTACGCCACGGTCTTGTTGGACTTCACCGCGCGCGCGATCAGGGCGCCCGCGCCGCCGACCGCCGCGAAGTAGACCGCCTTATGCTTCTTCATGGCGTCCACCACCGGCTGCGTGCGCTGCCCCTTGCCGATCATGCCCTTCAGCCCATGCTGTATGAGAATGGGAGCATACGGGTCCATTCTGACGCTCGTCGTGGGACCCACCGAGCCTACCACTTCCCCGGGCCGCGTGGGAGTGGGCCCGGCGTAGTAGATGACCTGTCCCTGGATGTCGAACGGAAGCTGCTCTCCCTTGGCCAGGAGCTCAACCATCCTCTTGTGAGCCGCGTCCCTGCCGGTGTATATGGTGCCGGTGATGAGTACCTCGTCACCCGCCCTCAAGTCTTCAACGACACTGTCGGTCAGTGGTGTCGATATCTTTTTCACAGCGTTACCCTCTCGCGGCCGGCCGGGCGCCGGGTCAGATGATGGCTTCCTTGTGACGACTCGCGTGGCAGTTCAAGTTGACCGCAGCCGGCAGGCTGGCTATGTGACACGGGAAGGTCTCCACCATTACGCTCAGCGCCGTCACCCTTCCACCCAGACCCTGCGGTCCTATGCCCGTCGCGTTTATTTCAACCAGCAGTTCCCTCTCAAGTTTCGCGTATCTCTCGTCGGGATGGTGCGAGCCCAACGGCCTCAGCAGGGCCTTCTTGGCCAGCAGAGCGCATTTCTCGAACGTGCCGCCTACTCCCACGCCGACTATTATCGGAGGGCAGGGGTTGCCGCCGGCCTTCTTAACCGTGTCCACGACGAACTTGCGCACGCCCTCTATGCCGTCGGCGGGCTTCAGCATGGCCACCGCGCTCATGTTCTCGCTGCCCCCGCCCTTGGCGGTCAGGATTATCTTCACCTTGTCGCCGGGCACTATGTCCGTGTAGATCACCGCGGGGGTGTTGTCACGGGTGTTCTTCCTTGTGATGGCGGGGTCGTCGACGATGGACTTCCTCAAGTAGTTCTTCTCGTACCCCTGCCGGACACCCTCGTTCACGGCGTCGGGAAGCACGGGGCCCTCCAGGCAGACGTCCTGCCCTATCTCCAAGAACACAACGGCGAATCCGGTGTCCTGGCAGCTCGCCAGCCTGGTGTCGCGCGAGATCTTGGCGTTCTCCAGTATCTGCTCGAGGATCTGCCTGCCAACGGGCGACTCCTCGATGCGTAGCCCCTCCTTGAGCGCGCCTATCAGGTCGTCGTCCAGCTCGCAGCTGGCGGCTCCGCTCAGCTCGGCGAGCTTCTCGGTTATCAAGTTCGTGTTTACGGTTCTTTTGGCCATGTCTTCTCTCGCACTGGTTAGAGTGGACTGCCGGCGCAAGCCGGAGACTGCGGCGAAAGTCGACCGAACGGCCCGCCGGCCGCCCGCGCCTTCCCCGCCACGCGCTGAACGCGGCCGCCTAGACCGCTACCACGCTCACTTTCTTCTTGTCCCGGCCCAGCCTTGTGAAAACCACCTTGCCGCTGACAAGGGCGAACAGAGTGTCGTCTTTACCGAGACCGACGTTGATGCCCGGATGTATCCTCGTTCCCCTCTGCCTCACGATGATGGTGCCGGCGTTCACGGTCTGGCCGCCGTAACGCTTGACACCCAGCCTTTGACCGTGACTGTCTCTTCCGTTTCTCGAGCTCCCAACACCTTTCTTGTGTGCCACTTCTTTTCACCTCTCTCGCGAACGCGCCGGACGGGGCGCCCGTCCGAATCAACCCTTTATTGCAGAAACCTTGAGCTCGGTGTAATCCTGCCTGTGCCCCGTCTTCTTCCTGTATCCCTTCTTCCTCTTGAACCGGAACACGACCACCTTGTCGCCGCGACCGTGCGACAGGACCACTCCCGAAACGCTGGCGCCCTCGACCAAGGGCTTACCCACTTTGACGTCCTTCCCGTCCGACAGGAGCATGACGTTGGAGAGAAGGACTTCCTCCCCCACATTGGTCTGAAGCCTGGGCACCCTGATAACGCTTTCAGGCTCAACCCGATACTGAAATCCGCTTACCTCGACTATTGCGTACATATGACCTCACCGTTGGTTTCACCGCCCGCGTGCCGAAATCACAACCTAAAGAAGCTAGCATTCCGCGCGCCGCTTGTCAAGCTGATAAGGCGTCCGCCGTGTTCAACAAGGCCAACATGAGATGGAGGAAGAAGCCCTCCCCAAAAAACCAAATCCACACAAGACTCTTGACTCTACCGGGCGTCCCTTCGGCCGAGTGCCCGATTCCCGCGAACTCGTTGACGCGGACGGCAGTTCCGGTCCGACGCCGCTTCGCCCCACGGCCGAGCCCCGCCGGGCCCGAACGCAGCCGCACTTGACTGCCGTCAAGGTTCGAGACTAGACTCTCCATCTTGGAGTGTCCCCGGGCCGGAGAGCACGCGACATTTCGAGGCCCGGCAAACGCGTTCCGTCACGGAGAGACCAGTTGCCGAAGAAAACGGACCAGACCGAGCCGCGCTCCCAGCGACCCAAGCAGAAAAGCCCCAAGGCGTTCGCCGCCCTGTCGAGGGAGCTCCTGCTACAGGCCGGCAAGGGCACAACGCGACTCGACTTTCTGCGCGAAGTGACCCGCCTCATACTCGAGTTCTCGGGCTGCAATGCCGTGGAGTTCTGGCTGAGGGAACAAGACAGATGTTTCCGGTGCGTCGGAAGGCTCGACCGGGCCAGTGGAGGGCAGTCTCCGCATTTCGAGTTCGACACCTTGCCCCAGTTCCAGACGGACGCGACTGGTCTCGTGGCGCTTCCCGAGACGGCGACTCAGGTGGAGCGGCTGGGCGCGGCGATTCTCAGGGGCGAGCTGGCGCCGTCCGCCGCCTCGACCCTGGCCAAGGGCTCCTTCTGGGTGGCGGACACCGACCTACCCGTTTCGTTGTCTCGCAGAGACGGACAGACGAGCAGCCTGGACAACGTCGTGTTGGGAGGCGAGTATCGGTCAGTTGCCATGATCCCGCTGGAACGCGCGGAGGGCACCGAGGGCATCATGCTGTTGAAGAGCAGGAGCCCGGGCGTCTTCGGGGAGTCCGCCGTGCACCCGTACGAACAGCTCGCCACCAACTTGACCCTGGCGCTGACGCATCAGAAGACTCAGTCTGCCCTGGCCGAACGAGTGAAGGAGATGACGTGCCTGTACAGCATAACGCAGGCGTCGGAGGACCCGGGGCTTCAGCTGGACGAGATCCTGTCCGGGATAGTGAGGCTGCTGCCGCCGTCGTGGCAGTACCCCGACGTGGCCGCTGCCAGGATCACTCTCGACGGCAAGACGTACGAAACCCCCGGTTACGGGGAGGCCAGCCAGCGGCAATCGGCGGAACTCGTGGTGCGCGGCGAAACCAGGGGAGCGGTGGAGGTCGTTTACACCCAGGAGAAGCCGCAGCTCGACGAAGGGCCGTTCATGAAAGAGGAGCGAGGCCTTCTGGACGCCGTCGCGAGTCAGGTCTCGCTGGTGGTGGAACGCAGACTGGCCGAGGAGGACAGAGTGCGGCTCCAGGAGCAGCTGCGTCACGCGGACAGGTTGGCCACCATCGGCCAATTGGCCGCGGGAGTCGCGCACGAACTCAACGAACCTCTCGGAAACATACTGGGGTTTGCCCAGCTTGCCAAGAAGACGGCCTCCCTACCCGACCAGGCGCGGCAGGACATAGAGAAGATAATAGGAGCCTGCCTGCACGCCAGGGAGGTCATAAAGAAACTGATGATGTTCGCCCGCCAGACCCCGCCCAAGAAGGTGCAGGTCAACCTGAACCAGCTCGTACAGGAGGGACTGTATTTCCTGGAAGCGAGGTGTGCGCGGCAGGGCATAGAGGTGATACGGATACTGGACCCGGACCTGCCTGAGATCACTGCGGACTCCGCCCAGCTCTACCAGGTGCTGGTGAACCTGGCGGTGAACGCCCTGCAGGCAATGCCCCAGGGCGGGAAGCTCACGCTCAGGACGGCCAGGTCGGACGACCGCATATCTCTGGTGGTCGAGGACACGGGCGAGGGCATGGACGAGAAAGTGCTGAAGAAGATCTTCATGCCCTTCTTCACTACCAAAGAGGTGGGACAGGGTCTCGGCCTTGGGCTGGCCGTGGTGCACGGAATAGTCAGCGGACACATGGGTTCCATCAGGGTCCAGAGCAAGCCGGGTGAGGGGTCTCGTTTCGAGGTGATACTGCCCGTCTCGAGCCCCGGCGAAGACGAGGAGGTCGGTTAGAATGGCGTCCCCGGGCGAGAAGGAACGGATACTGATAGTCGACGACTCCAGGGACACGCTGGAGGTGCTGCACAGGAATCTCAGCGCGGAGGGCTACAAGGTCTACACCGCGCCCGGCCCCGTTGAGGCGATCGCCATACTGCAGGCGTCCCCCGTGGACCTCGTCATCACGGACCTCAAGATGCCCAAGGCGAGCGGGCTGGACCTCATCAGACACGTGCGGGAGAACCACAGGAGCACGGAGGTGATGATGATCACCGGCTACGCCACCATAGAGGGCGCCGTCGAGGCGGTCAAGACCGGAGCTGACGAGTACCTGGCGAAGCCGTTCACGGACCAGGAGCTGCTGTCGGCCGTCAAGCGTTCCCTGGACAGGCTTCAGCTCCGGAAGGCCGGGCAGGCGGAGAGCCCCAGGCCGGCGCCGGCTCCGTACGGGCTCATAGGCGAGTCAGCGCCGATGCTGCGCGTGTTCGGCGCGATAGACAAGGCCGCGTCCGCCACGGCCACGGTCCTGATCGCGGGTGAGAGCGGCACCGGCAAGGAGCTGGTGGCCCGAGCCATACACTACAGGGGAAGCCGCGCCTCGGCCGCATTTGTCCCGGTGAACTGCGGAGGCATCCCGGAGGGGCTGCTGGAGAGCGAGCTCTTCGGGCACGTCAAGGGCGCTTTCACGGGCGCGGTAGAGACCAGAGCCGGATTCTTTCAGACGGCCGACGGCGGCACGATATTCCTGGACGAGATCAGCGAGACCAGCCTATCCATGCAGGTGAAGCTCCTGCGCGTGCTGCAGGACAAGGACGTGTGCATGGTGGGCTCGAGTCAGCCCCGGAAAGTGGACGTCCGGGTCATAGCCGCCACCAACAAGGACCTGCTGGCGCTGGTGCACAAGGGCCAGTTTCGGGAGGATCTGTTCTATCGCCTGAACGTCATCACCATCTCCATGCCTCCGCTGAGGGAGCGCGGGGACGACATCCTGCTCCTGATAAACCACATCACCAAGAAGTACACGAGAGAGCTGGGCAAAGCCACGCCGAGATTCTCGGAGAGGGCGCTGCAGATCCTGCGAGGCTACCAGTGGCCCGGGAACGTGAGAGAGCTGGAGAACGTCATCCAGAGGCTCATCATCATGAGCGAAACAGACTTGATCGAGGCGCCCGACCTTCCCACCCTCATGCGCTTCTCGGCTCTGAGCGGCGCCGGATTAAATCGCACGCTGGCCGAGGTGGAGGCGGAGCACATAAAGAACGTGCTGAGCAGCGTCGATGGGAACAAGACAAGAGCCGCCGGCATACTGGGAATAGACCGCAAGACCCTCCGCGATAAGATCAAGTCCGCCGAGAACCAGGCCGGCTGAGCCGGCGGCACACCCCGTCTCCGCCACGAGGCGCCGTGTCCCCCTTAGAGCAGACGCCCGCGACCCCGCTGGCGTCCACGGGCCCGGAGCGCCCCGTGTCCCCCTCAGGATGGATTGGCCGAGTGGTGCGACTTCCACGGCCGCCGACACGCCGTCTCGCTCTACTCGGAGCCCCGACCGTCCGTTGGGGAAATTCTCCCCGCCGGTTCAAATCTCCCCGACCCAACCCCCGGTCTCGCGGCCGCGCAACCGGGCTTGCGGCGCAGCATTCGGCGCGAGCGGCTTCCGCAACTTCTTCCATTACAATCCATTACCAGCATTCAGCTCCAGGCATGCCCGGCTTCTGCCCATCTGGCACGAATCTGGCCTTATGGAGCGGCCGGAATGCTCAAACCATTGGGAAGGAGGTTTCACCAATGAGCACAGTGTTGGACAAGGGTAAGAG
>JAFGJU010000001.1 GCA_016928935.1 Candidatus Eiseniibacteriota bacterium
GGCATAACGGTGAACGCCGTGGCGCCGGGCTTCATAGACAGCCCGATGACGCGCGTGCTGTCGGAGGAAGCCAGGGAGAAGCTGCTTTCGTCCATACCGATGGGCAGGGTGGGGCTCCCGGAGGACGTGGCCAACGTGGTTGCTTTTTTGGTTTCCGATAGTGCATCATATATCACCGGTCACACGCTGCACGTGAACGGCGGAATGCAAGGCTGAAATCCTTCACAGGGGGGTGAACGAAGAAATGGCATTCAGCGAAGACAGAGTGAAGCAGATCATCATGGATCAACTGGGTGTGTCTGCCGACCAGGTCACTTCGCAGGCGTCCTTCATAGACGACCTCGGAGCCGACTCACTGGACACCGTTGAGCTGGTAATGGCGCTCGAGGAGGAGTTCGACATAGAGATCCCCGACGAGGACGCCGAGAAGATGAAGACAGTCCAGGACGCGCTCGACTACTTGAAGAAGCACGTCGGGGAGGCAAAGTAGGGATAGAGGCGGTGAATTTTCGCCCACCCGTCGGCGGCACGTTCTGCCGCGGCCGCGCGGCAGGCGTGCTCCCGCGGGTCAGGGCACGGAGAAATGCGGATGGAACGTGTGGTGGTCACGGGCCTCGGGGTGGTTTCCCCTGTGGGTCTGAACGTCGCTGATTTCTGGAAGAGCCTCTGCGAGGGCAAGAGCGGCATTGATACGGTCACGAAATTCGACGCCTCCGGCTTCGACACCAGGATAGCGGCGGAGCTCAAGGGGTTCGTCCCCGAGAACTACATGGACAAGAAGGAGGTCAAGCGAGCCGACCCCTGCGCCCAGTACGCCATCGCCGCTTCCTCCGAGGCAGTCAGGGACGCGGGGCTGGACCCGGCCAGGGTGGACGGGAACAGGTTCGGCGTCATCATAGGCACGGGCATCGGCGGAATCCAAACTTTCGAGGCGCAGCACGCAATCCTGATGGAGAAGGGACCCTCTCGCGTGAGTCCGTTCTTCATCCCGATGATGATTGCCAACATGCCCTCCGGTTTGGTGTCGATGAAGCTCTCGGCCAAGGGACCGAACTTCGCGACGGTCACGGCCTGCGCCTCCGGCGCGCACGCCATCGGCGAGGCTTTCAGGATGCTCCAGAAGGGCGACGCGGACGTCATGCTGGCCGGTGGCACCGAGGCCACCGTCAGCCCCATGGCCATGGCCGGGTTCTGTTCCATGAAGGCCCTGTCCACGCGGAACGACGAGCCACAGAAGGCCAGCAGGCCGTTCGACAAGATGCGCGACGGTTTCGTGATGGGCGAGGGTGCCGGTTTGGTGGTGCTGGAGACTCTGGGGCACGCCAGGGCGAGGGACGCCCGTATCTACTGCGAGCTTGTGGGCTACGGCGCCACTGCCGACGCCTACCACATGACGGCGCCGGACGAAAACGGGGACGGAGCCGCTCGGGCAATGAAGAGCGCGTTGGCGGACGCGGGACTCCCGGTGGAGTCCGTGGACTGCATAAACGCGCACGGGACCTCCACCCCCTTGAACGACAAGCTGGAGACAACTGCAGTCAAGGCAGTGTTCGGGGAACACGCCAGGAAGCTGGTGCTCAACTCCACGAAGTCCATGACCGGGCATCTCCTGGGAGCGGCCGGCGGAGTCGAGTTTGCCGCCTGCGTGCTGTCTATGAGAGACTCGATCATCCCGCCCACGATAAACTACGAGGTTCCAGACGAGGAGTGCGACTTGGACTACGCCCCCAACGTCGCCGTCAGGCGCGAGGTGAACGTGACCATGTCCAACTCGCTGGGTTTCGGCGGACACAACGCCTGTCTAATCCTCAGGAAATTTGCCGGATGAGCGCGGGTCCGGGGTCGCGTCTCAGCGTGGGGCGGCTCCGCGGCTCCGGCATGGTATCACAATTATGGGTTTGTTCGGCATTCTCAAGAGGCGTTTCAAGAGACGACCCGCGGCCTCCAACGATCTGGACCAGGCGGTCAGCTCGTTTCAGCAGACGACCGGCGTCAGATTCAGCGACGTCGCGTTGCTGCGCGTGGCGCTGACCCACGGGTCGTACGTTCACGAACATCCCGACTCGAACCTGGAGTCCATGGGACGGATGGAGCTCCTGGGCGACTCGGTGCTCGGGCTGGTCGTGAACGACTACCTGTACGCGAGCTTCCCTGCGTTGGAGGAGGGCGAGCTCACGAAGATGAAG
Source organism: Candidatus Eiseniibacteriota bacterium (assembly GCA_016928935.1). Taxonomy (GTDB): domain Bacteria; phylum Eisenbacteria; class RBG-16-71-46; order JAFGJU01; family JAFGJU01; genus JAFGJU01. Next base: position 2,187 of record JAFGJU010000001.1, read on the forward strand.
TCGCTGCTCGTCAGCAAGGCGGTGCTGGCCAGGACCGGCCGGAGCATGCGCCTGGGAGACTTCCTTCTTCTGGGCGAGGGAGAGGTGGACGCCGGCGGACGGGAGAGGACTTCCATCGTGGCCGATGGTTTTGAATCGGTCGTCGGCGCCATCTACCTGGACCAGGGGCTGGACGGTGCCAGGCGTTTCATCAGCGACAGCCTGCTCAGCGAAGCCAAGAGGATACTGGCGGACTCCAAGCACGTGAACTACAAGAGCCTTCTGCAGGAGCATGTGCAGGGCGAGCTCAGAGTTCACCCGGAATACAGGGTGTTGTCGGAGACGGGCCCCGAACACGAGAAGCTGTTCACCGTGGAGGTGGCGGTCAGGCGGAAGGCGCTCGGCCGGGGCACGGGCAAGAGCAAGAAGGAGGCGGAGCAGGCCGCAGCAAGGCAGGCCCTTGCTGAGATGGAGGTCCGCGGTGCGAACCGTGATTACGGCCGGAATGAGGGTCGTAGGGAGGGTCGCGCCGGGGACAGGGATCAGGGCAGAGGTCAAAGCGGGGGTGGAGACAGCAGGGGTGGAGACAGCAGGGGGCAAGATAGCAGGGGTCGAGACAGCAGTAAGGGCAGGGATAGGGACTACGACCGTTACCGAGGTCGCAGGCGCGAGAAGGCTGGGGACCAGGACCGCAGTCGAGACCGTAGGCCGGACAGGGGCCGGGATCGAGGCCAAAACCGCAGGCGCGACCAGAATCAAGACCAGAATCAGAGTAAGGCCCGGAATCAAGGCTGGGACCAGAGCCAGGGCGGAGATCAGAGTCAGGGCCCGAAGCAAAGTCAGGATCGGAATCAGAGCCGGGACCGCGGGCGGGCTCCGGACCAGGAAAAGAGTCTCCCGCAGAGCGGGGCGCGGCGGCGCAAGTTCCGCGGTCGAGCGCCCCGGCGCTGGACGGACAAGCAGTCTGAGCCGAGCCCAGGGACCGGACCGGGCCCGGGAGAGCGCGCTGGAGAGCGTCCTGGGGAGCGCCCCCAGGTGGGAAGCTCCGGAGAGAGTCGTGGAGAGCGCGCTGGAGAGCACGCGGGAGGGCGGCCCGTAGAACGACCCCAGGTGGGGAGCCCCGGAGAGAGTCGTGGAGAGCGCCCCGGAAACAGCACCGCAGCGGGCGCCGAAGATAGCACCGGAAAGCGCCCTGGGGTTGGCCCGGGAGAGCACCCGGGGGAGCGCGCTGCAGAGCACACGGGAGAGCGCCCCGGAGAGACAGACTCCAAGTAAGACCCCGGAGAAAGACCCCGGAGAGGATGTCACTCGCCGGGAGGGCGGAGCAACTTTCTCCCTTATCTGCCAACTCAAGGCCGATGACTCACAAATGATGTCACCCGCCTTGAGGCGGAGCAATCCAGCTGGAGAGGAGAAGAAATGGACTATTTCCTTACGAAGGACCAGGAGATGATTCGGGACCTCGCCAGGCAGATAGCGCGTGACCGGGTTGTTCCGGTCAGGGCCGAGCTGGACGAGAAGGAAGAATTTCCTCGGGAGATAATGAAGGTGCTGGCCCAGTCCGGTCTGTTCAGCGTGTTCCTGCCGGAGGCGTACGGAGGAACCGGCGGCGGATGTCTGGACCTCTGCGTGGCGACGGAAGAGTTGAGCCGGGCCTGCGGCGGTGTTGCCGTCACCTACGCGGCCTCTGCCTTGGGTGCCTATCCCATCCTGCTTTTCGGCACCGAGGAACAAAAGAAGAAGTACCTCACCCAGGTCGCGAGCGGAGAGAAGCTGGCCGCGTTCGCGCTGACCGAACCCAACGCGGGCAGCGACGCGGCGGCGGTCCAGACGACCGCAGTCAAGAAGGGCGACACATACGTGCTCAACGGCACCAAGCAGTGGATAACGAACGGCGGTGAGGCGTCAATCTACACTGTGATTGCGTCCACCGACAAATCGCGGGGAGTGAGGGGGCTCAGCGCCTTCATCGTCGAGAAGGACAC
>JAFGJU010000041.1 GCA_016928935.1 Candidatus Eiseniibacteriota bacterium
CATCAGAAGCTGCCCCAGCGTCATCCAGTTCTTTCCGGTGGCGGGCTTCCAGTCGAGCTCGCTGTCCTTGACCAAGTCGAGGAGCCCCTCGGCTGCATGGTAGTTCTCCTCAATCCCGTTCTTCAAGAGTTCAGTCCAATTCATGTCGCCCCCTCTGTGTTTGAGTATTCATGATGCCCGGTGTGAAGCCGTCGTCGTGAAAGACTGTAGCACAACTGGCGCCGCCTCACCAGAGGCGCGGAGCGCCGCTCTGGGCGGGACAAGACAGCACGCCGACACGAGCGGGGCCGGCCGCCCCACGGAGGACACCACCAAGCTCATCGCCGCCGTTCTACGCGATTCGGGGTGGCGTCAAAAGTCTTGTGTAGATTTGGTGTTTGGGGAGAGGTTCTTCCTCCATTTCATGTTGCCTTTGCGAGCACGGCCTGATTCCGGCACCGATTGCAGTCGGTGTCTTAGTTGTGGTAGCCTAAGCCTCGTCCTCTGCGGACGTGGTCATAGAGAACGTGGGCGTGCGGGTCGCCCGTAGCTGATGGCGTCCGGACAGGCGGCGTCCCAGCAGGTCGGTCGGAACCTGAACGGGAGGGCCGAGGAGCTTGTCCGCCCTTCCAACACAATAAGGAGTAGCGCATGAAGTGCATTCACGCGAAGAGGCTCTACACAGGCACGTCCGTGTTGGACGATGCCTACCTTCTGTTCGACGGTCGTGAGATAGCCGGAGTGTCCAGGACCAAGAAGGGCACGATGGTCGGCAAGTTCGCCCTCGTGACGCCGGCCTTCATCGACCCCCACAGTCACATCGGCATGTACCGGACTGCCGAACCCGAGGCGGAGGGCGAGGGCAACGACGAGATGCAGGCCATCCTGGCCCTGTCCGATGCGCTCGACTCGGTCCAGATGGACGACGCGGCGTTCGCGGAGGCGGTCGAGATGGGGGTGCTGTATTCCTGCGTCGTGCCGGGGAGCGGCAACATCATCGGAGGCCGTTCGGCGGTCATACGGCACTACGCCAAGAACACGAACGACGCCCTTTTCGCCAGAGCCGGGGTCAAGGCCGCGTTCGGGTTCAACCCGATGTCGGTCGCACACCGCGGCTGGAAGGGCGAGCGGCCTACGACGCGCATGGGCGCAGTGGCCATACTGCGGGCGAAGCTACACGAAGTGCAGCAGAAGATGGAGAAGGAGAAGCGAGCGAAAGCCGCGGCTTCGGGTGGGACCGAGCGCCGCAGGAGCGGCGCCGCCGGTGAGGCCGAGAAGAAGGCCAGGGAAGAGGCCGCGTTCACGGCGGCAGACCTCGTGCTCCGGGAGGTGCTGGAGGGAAAGCAGGTGCTGCGGGTCCACGTCCACAAGATTGACGACATCGCGGCCCTGCTGCGCGTGGTGGATGACTTCAAGCTCCGCATCACGATAGAACACGCCGGCGACGTGCATCAGCCCGAGATTTTCGTCGAGCTGAAAAGACGCGGCATCCCCGTGATCTACGGCCCGACGGACGGGTTTGCCTACAAGGTGGAGCTCAAGCACGACAACTGGCGCAACGTCAAGCACCTGGTGGCGTCCGGAGTGGAGTACGGGCTGATGACCGACCACCCGTTCGTGCTGTCCAAGATGCTGTTGACGCAGACTCGGTGGTTCCTGCGCGCCGGAGTCACCAAGCAGCAGGCGGTCGAGCTGGTGTCGCGCAAGAACGCCCAGCTCATCGGCGTGGACAGAATGCTGGGCACTCTGGACAAGGGCAGGTGGGCGTCGTTCGTGTGTTGGAACGGCGACCCGTTCGACATATCGTCCTATCCGGTGGCGGTTTACGGCGAGGGTCGGCTGCTGTTTTCCGATTGACCGGCTGCGTGCAGGGCAGTCTGCGGGTGTGGTTGGGTTGGGGTGTGTGGCGGCGCCGTGTGCTCGCGCATCGGCGTTATGCGCTGGTCCTCTCCCGGGTGCGGCTGGAGGCAGGTGTGATTCGCGCCACCCGTGGCCGCCGTCGCGAAGCGACGGTCGCCTTGGCCGCTGAGGCGGGCGTTCTCTGACAAGGAGGGAACAAGGGTATGAAGACCACAGTACTCGCCCTGTTGGGCTGGCTGGCCCTGAGCTTCGCCGCGGGCTTCGTGGGCTCGCGCTTCACGCCGAGCGAATGGTACCAGCAGCTCGCGAAACCCTCTTGGACGCCGCCGGGCGCCGTGTTCGCTCCAGTCTGGTCGGTTCTGTACATCATGATGGGTGTCGCCGCGTGGCTCGTGTGGAGGAACGGAGAGTTCAGTCGGGTAGCGACTCCGCTCACCTTGTTCATTGTACAGCTGGTCCTGAACGCGCTCTGGTCATACTTCTTCTTCGGCCTGCAGAAGCCGGGTCTCGCGTTTCTCGACATAGTGGTTCTGTGGGTCCTCATCGTGCTCACATTGATAACGTTCTGGAGGGTGTCCGCGGCGGCGGGCGTGCTTTTCATACCATATCTGGCGTGGGTCACTTTCGCGTCATTCCTGAACTTCGCTGTTTGGCGCATGAACACCGGGCGCTGACTCCGCCGTCGGACGCCTCACAACAACACGGGAGTCTCGCATGATCACTTCAATCAACATCACTCAAGCTGAATTCAAATCGCGCAGGGAGAGACTGCTAAACCACGTCAAGTCGAAGAAGCTCAGCGGAGTGGTGCTCTTCGACAACTACTACATCCTTTACTTCACGGGTTTCGCGTTCATCCCGACCGAGAGGCCGATGGCCTTCGTGATGAACGCGAAGGGCGAGTCGGCCATGTTTGTCCCCCGTCTGGAGCTCGAGCACGCGAAGGCGGAGACGGGCTTCGAGCGCGTGTTCCACTACGTGGAGTATCCGTTCGACCGCGATCCTGACAGGGTCTTCAAGAAAACGCTCGAGGACATGGGCGTCAGGGGGAGGATAGGCGCCGACAGCGACGGGTATCCCTGGATCCTGGGCTACCGCGGGCCGTCGCTGAGCGAGCTCACGGGCGGCACGTTTGTCCGGGTGACCGCGTTCGTGGAAGACACGATGATGATAAAGAGCGACGCGGAGATAGCGCTGATCCGGGAAAGTGTGAAATGGGGAAACCTGGCTCACAGGCTCCTCCAGAATTACACCCGGGTGGGCGCAACGGAGACGGAGGTGAGCCAGCGCGCCAGCAACGAGACAACCCTGACGATGCTGGCAACTCTGGGGCCCCTGTACCGCGCGCAGAGCGTGTTCTCTGAAGGCGCGGGTGCCGGCTACCGCGGCCAGATAGGCAGGAACGCCGCCATACCGCACGCCCTGGCCAACAACATCACGTTCCAGGAAGGGGACGTGCTGGTGACCGGAGCGGGCGCCCCTGTGTGGGGCTATAACTCCGAGCTGGAGAGGACGATGATAGTCGGGAAGCCGTCCGACCGGCAGAGGTTGATGTTCGAGCACATGAAGAAGGCGCAGGAAGTCGCGTTCGAGGCCATCAGGCCCGGAGCCAAGTGCTCCGACGTGGATAAAGCGGTCAGGAGATACTACGAGGAGAACGACGTGCCGTTCGGAGGCAAGCCGGCCGTGACGCCTCCCGCAGCGGTGGGAGGGCGCGGCGGCAGGGGAGGCCTCGCCGGTTCCAGAGGACGTGGAGGGCCGGGTCCGGGGGCGCGTTCCACAAGAAAAGCGAGTGCTGCACCGGAGCCCCCGGGGTTGATGCGCTTCTGGAAGCATCACACTGGCCACTGCATTGGACTTCGCTACCACGAGGGCCCGTTCTTCGACGCGGGCGACCACACTGAAATCAAGCCGGGAATCGTGTTCACCGTCGAACCGGGGCTCTACGCTCCGGAGATGGGCGGGTTCAGACATTCGGACACTGTGGTCGTGACCGAGGACGGAATCGAGATACTGACCTACTACCCGCGAGACCTGGACAGCCTGACGATTCCGGTGTGACAACACGGGGTCGTTCGGCCAAGCCTCGGGGTCGTGGTCGGTTCGGGGAGAGAACCCGGGAACGGCGGGTAATCGCGCGGCGAGCGCTCAACCGAGCAGTGCCTCCAGCTCGGACGGCTTGGTCACCGGCGGAAGGCACGTGAAATCGCGGCACACGTAGGCCGTGGCCTGACCGTTGACCTGCGACCGGCCGCTCAGAAGAGGCACGGGCGTCGTTGAGGCCCTGCCGGGCACTTGCGTTCCGTGCCCGCCAGCCGCGACGACCTGGTTCGCCCGATACCCCTTCCTGCAGACTGCCACGAGCGCCGCGGTGTCGGGAGCATTGACGTCGCCCACGATGGCAACTTCCCGCAGCCCAGAAACGGCGTGGTCCAGGGCCACCAGCCACTGTCCGAAGGCCAGCGGATGAGCCGTGGCATTGTCCTGCATGGACTCCAGCATTGAGCGAGCGAGCTCGGAGTACCGGACATCCGCAGAGAGCCCCGCCAGCTTGAGCAGTGCCGTCGCCGCCATCGCACTGCCCGACGGCACGGCGTTGTCCAGCGTCTCTCTCGTCCTCAGTATCAGCGCTTCGTGGTCGTCGCTCGTGTCGAATAGACCGCCGGGAGCGCTGAAGTGCTCCAGCATCACGCCTGCCAACTCTGCCGCGGCTTGGTACCAGCGCTCTTCGAACGTTGCCTGGTACAAAGCCAGCAGGCCTTCCATCAGGTAGGAGTAATCCTCCAGATAGCCGTTCAGTCTTGCGCCGCTTTCCGTCCACGCGTGATACAGGCGACCGGCCGGAGACCTGAGCTCCGTCAGCAGGAAGTCCGCGTTCGCCCGTGCGGCTGCCAGGTATTTCGGCTGGCCCAGAGCCACTCCCGCTTCCGCGAGTGCAGCCAGCATGAGCCCGTTCCAGGAAGTCAGTATTTTCTCATCACGCGCGGGCGGCACGCGGCGGTACCTGACTGACAGGAGAGCCTTGCGTGCCCCGGCGAACGACGGACGCTCCGAGAGGCCCGTAACGAAGCGCAGTATGTTCTTTCCCTCGAAGGGCTCCCCGGGCTCACACGGCACGTTTCCTTCTTCCGTGAGCGCGTACGCTGACAGGAAACGGGAAACCGAGCCGGCAGGCTCACGTTGGGGCCCGTGCTCCGTCGCCGATTCCGTCGGGTCCCGGTCTGACCGTGCGTCGGGCGCTACGGCCGGCGCCGACCGTCCCGGCTCCGCACTCGGGGCGGCGGTGAGCGCTGCGGTGAGCGCGGCGCGCACCTCCTCCGCCGTCCACACGTAGAATTTTCCTTCGACTCCTTCACTGTCCGCGTCCTGAGCGCTGAAGAACCCGCCGCGCTGACTCGTCATCTCGCGGAGCACGTAGTCGAGCACTTCCTCGCACACGGCGCGATGAAACGGTTCTCGTTTCATCTGCCATGCGTGCAGGTAGACTCGCGCGAGCTGGGCATTGTCGTAGAGCATCTTCTCGAAGTGGGGGACCTTCCATTCCGAGTCCACCGAGTAGCGGTGGAATCCTCCGCCCAGATGGTCGTATATGCCGCCCCTGGCCATGGCCTCGAGCGCTGTGGAGGCGGCGCGCCAGGCGCTTTCGTCCGACGTCGCAAGGTGGTAGCGGAGCAGGAACTCCAGCGCCATGGGCTGCGGGAACTTCGGGGCTCCGCCCCAGCCGCCGTGAGCCCAGTCGAATTGCTTGAGGAGGGTCTTGAAAGCCGAGTCGAGCGCCGTGCGGTCGAGGCTCTTTGTCCGCCGAGTGCCGG